>DALYDA010000007.1:0-20811 GCA_031973435.1 Minisyncoccota bacterium | reverse complement strand
GAGATAAAGTCCATAAGGCAAGAAATAAAGAAAGCTAAGTCTGCAAAATAAAGCAGATTTTTATTTTGCAGAATATTAAAACCCTTCCATTTTACTGAAAGAGTTTTAATTTTCCTCACACAACACCATCACCAGAAACTGAAATGACAGCAAGGAGGCTGTCTTGCTTAACCCTAAAACGGTTAATTGTATATGGTCCGTCTCGTCGACCATTAACTTATGTATTTTATATCACATGGAATCTATCCTTGTCAGATATTAAAAATCACCCCCAATAAATGATTTACTATATCTAGTGATGTTGCACTCCTTACTGTGTATTCTTTAAAATATCATCTATGTCACTCTCTAAGAAAAAACCATTAGGGTTTTCTTTATATTTTTTTAATGCCTCAACAAAAGAAGAATCTTTTAAAAAGTGATCCGCTTCTTCATTCGACATTTGTTTTTCAAATGATAAATCATCACCCAAAAAATTAACATCTCTTTGTGCACGAAGTTGCATATAATGACTTATAAGCCCACTAGGGTCTGCCTCTTGTTGTGCATTTTTATACTCGCTTCTCTCCAAGTCATCTTTAATATGTAATCCAACAGATGACCATTGAGGAATTTCTTTCTTAGACTCTTCTTCTCCAGATAATGTTTCCATAAGTAAGCAAATTATTAGTAAGTGATAATAAACTAAAAACACTCATATTATAACACAAATCTTTATTCTGGTGCCCTCACTCCGAATCCCTGCCTGCCGGCAGGCAGGGAACGGGGATCTATTCCTTCCGCTGACGCTAAAGCTATGGCGGATGCGGTAGGACGAGTTGTTATATCTTCACCCGCCTGTTTGCTTATAAATGTGCCCCCGGCACGAATCGAACGTACATCTATTCCTTAGGACGGAACTATTCTATCCATTGAACTACGGGGGCAAACTAAAAAGCGTTTTAACGCTTTTTGAGTATATATGTATTTCCTTTAAGCTTCAATACCGAGAAGCTCTGCTACTGTAGCCTTATTGAAACCAACCATCATGTCATCCCCTATTCGTATGACAGGAACTCCGAGTTGTCCTGTGAGATCTACCATCTCCTTTCTCTTTTCCATATCTACGGCAACATTGAACTCTGTAAATGGGATATTTTTCTCAGCGAAAAAGTCCTTGGCCATATGGCAAAAGTGACAAGATGGTGTTGAATATATAGTTACTTCTTTCATATTTTGATTATATAACAATCGATAAATTTTACAAAATGTGATTTTAGTCAAACAATGATCTCCAGAAAGAGGCAAAACCTGACCTCGTTTGTGATGCGTTCGATGCACTCTCCTTCTCATCTATTATAACTATCAAGCCCTCGCCTTCTCTTACAACATTGAACTTATCTCTTATCACTTGTTCCTCACCAAAATCCGTAGAGAGGACTGAAAGTGATGACTCTAGTTTTTGTTTGTTTTCTTCAAGTTTTTCCAACTCCTCTTTTGAGTTTTTGTATTTTTCTCGTGCTAGTGTGTATTTTGAAATAGAACCTATTACCGAGTAAATAGCCAAAATACAGACAAGAGCAAGAAGCATGTTACACTTCCATGAACCCCAAAACTTCTGCTTTTTTTTATTTGGATGATTTTGCATTTTCTGATATAGTTGCGTTACTTGCCCGACCCGAATAGTGGGACTAGGGACTGTATAAAGATAACTATATCACACCATGCTTTTCAACAAAAAACACAGAAAGAAGATAGTAAGAGTTTGGGCAGTAATATGTATCTTGGTCATACTATCTATGATCATGCTTTACATGCCATCTCTAAGATAAGTTCGTGAATAAACAAAAAAGACCCTCTTGGGTCTTTTTTGTTTATTCTATGCTTCCCCTCCTCATCATTTTCACAAACACGTCGTCGGGAATCTGGACCTTCGTGATGTTTTGCATCTTCTTCTTTCCCTTTTTTTGTTTTTCGCGAAGCTTCATTTTTCTTGTTATGTCTCCTCCATACATGTGTTGAGTAACATCCTTTCGGAACCCAGAAAGTCCTTCGGAAGAAAGGATGCGTCCCATTGCTTTTCCTTGTATTTTTATGGCGACTTGTTGTCTTGGAAGTATCTTTGCGAGTTTTGCAACAGAAGTCTCTGCTTCCTCATATGCTCTTCTTCTCGCTACAACTGACGAAAACGCAGGTACAACTTCGTCTGCGACTAGTATGTCGAGCCTGACCACATCTGCAGGCTTTAGTTCACCTATCTCATAAGAGATAGAGGCGAAACCAGAAGAAGCACTTTTGAGTTCATCAAAAAAGTTTCTCATAAGTTCACGAAGTGGCATCCGTATATCTACTCTTGTTCTACCGTCTCCGAAAGTCTCCGTATTGTTCGCGTCTCCTTCATGCTCATACAATAGCTGCATGATAGCACCAAGATACATATGAGGTGTGATGATGGTTACATCTGCCCATGGCTCATATGTTTCTTTTAGGTTTCCATCGTCAGGAAATTTGTGCGGAGAATATATCATCTCTTCTTTTCCGTTCTTGTGTATCACTTTGTATGTGATAGATGGAGTGGTCACAACCAAGCTTAGATTGAATTCTCTTTTGAGTCTTTCTGTAACTATCTCGAGATGAAGCATACCAAGAAGTCCTACGCGGAATCCTCTACCCAGGCTTCCAGAAGATTCTTCTTCGTATGTAAAAGCACTGTCAGATAGACGAAGTTTGTCTAGTGCCAATTTTAACTCTGGAAAATTGTCCTGACTCTCAGGAAAAATAGATGCCCACACAACAGGTCTTGGTCTATCATACCCAGGAAGTGCTACGCTTGGACTTTTCGAAAGAGTTATAGTATCTCCCACAGTCGCGATTCCTGGCTTTTTAATTCCTGTTACGATATATCCGATCTCACCAGAAGAAAGAGATGGCATGGGTACATCGTCTGGAGAACACACACCAACCTCAAGCGCAGTAAATGATTCTCCAGAAGCAACAAAGTTCAGGACATCGCCTTTTTTTATAGAACCAGACATAACTCTCACATACACTATTACTCCTCTATGGTTTGAATAACTAAAGTCAAAAACTAAAGATTGAAGGACCTCGGCTGCGTTACTTTTTGGTGAAGGGATTTTCTCTATTAGCGACTCGAGAAGTTCCTCTACTCCTTGTCCTGTTTTTCCAGACACTTCGAGTATTTCGCTTTCGTTGATATCGAGCAATCTTGCGACTTCTGATTTGACTTCACTTATACGAGCTAGAGGAGAATCTATTTTAGAAACAACCGGAACTATAGTTAGTCCAGAATTTCGTGCCATCTCCAATGTTGTAAGTGTTTGAGCCTGAACCCCTTGAGTAGAGTCTACAAGCAATATCGAGCCTTCTACGGCCTTTAGAGCCCTTGAAACTTCGTATGAGAAGTCTATGTGCCCAGGAGTGTCTATGAGGTCCAAAACATAGTCTGTGCTCGCGTGCGAGCCCGATTTTGGGCGATATCGCATCCGAACTGGTTGCATCTTTATCGTTATACCTCGCTCACGCTCAAGCTCCATTTTATCGAGGACTTGGTCCTTCATTTTGCGAGCCTCGATAGTACCTGTAATCTCAAGCATTCTATCGGCAAGTGTGGACTTGCCGTGATCTATATGGGCTATTATTGAGAAATTGCGGATATTTTGAGACATACGTCGATATTACTCAGATAGTCAGTTCCCTATATAAGTAATGACACTATATCTTAAAATTCTTAATAAATAAAGGTTTTATTCTTTCTTAGGATAGCGGATAGAGATATTGAACCATTGCGGGCACTTGACATAGTATATACTTTATGATACTATTATAAACAAAAATAAGTATAATGAAAAAACTGATCTTCGCGCTCTTATGTGCACTCTACACTTTTACAACAACAAACGCTCAAACAACTCAGGAGGTTGAAGTGAGTGAAGTTGATGGTACCCATGTAAATGGAATGTTTCAATATTCTATTGAATACACTACAACGGAAAAATACGTTGGAACCAGATACATAGTATTTGCCGTTTCACTGGTTGACAGTGATGGGCATATCCTAGGAACATCACCTATGGCGGGTCCTGTTATCAAACATGACAAACTTGCTGGACTTTTTGAAGCTGCTTTTCCATTTGCAGCAGGTACAAGTGGATATCTGATAACTACATATTATAAAGATGTCCCTGAGGAAGAATGGACCACTGTAGTAGATCCAAATGGAGAAACTTATAAATCGAGAAGTATGGAAAATGATCCGGAATGGACACTGGTATCGATAAAATTCTATGAGTTTTAACCAGAAAAAGAGTATTGTTTTGCAAGCCCAGGTGGGCTTGTTTTTTTATGTACACAAATTCAAAGACTTTTATATGACCGGAGTTTCTACTCCAGGGTGCACTGTCTTTTTCTTCCAAAACTTATTTTTGAGAGCTTTGTATACTATATCTATCTCTTCACTTCCCCATGCTTTCAAAATAGAAGCAGTAGCAACTACTCCAAGTATTCCAGCAATCAATCCTTGTAGGAATATACCAATGAACGTATCTGTATCTAGAATATGTGCGAAAAGTGATAGTACGCCATACGCAACAACACCGCCAAACATTGATGCCCCGACCCCTCGTAAAAGTGTTGTTCTAAATGTATAGGGTACCCCAATGATGTATTTGTTCTTAAATATTTTCCAAAGCACAAAAGCGTTTACGAGTGTACCTATCGTATACGCTAGAGGTAACATGAGTATGGTTGTACCCTCAAGTCCGTATACTCGAAATAGTGATTCTGCAGATGATCTAAACCAAGAAACAGTATCAAAGATGTGTATCAAAACCGGCGTAAGAAGTATAATCAAAATAGAAGAAAAAGAATTTACTATCAAAGGTGTACGCGTGTTCCCTGCCGCATAAAATCCTCGCACGATGAATACCAAGAAACTCTGCGCTGCAATAGAAAGAGAAAATATCGCAAATACAGCAGCAGTTAGTCTTGTATCATTCCAGTCAAATGCACCTGATCCTAAAACCACACGAACTATTTGTGCCCGTAAAACTATGAACAAAACAAGTATAGGGATGGACCAGAACATTATTTGCTTTGCGGAAGATAGAACTGTTTTTACAAATGCTGAAATATCGTCTCCGCTATACTCTTTCGCAAGAACTGGAAATGTTGCAACTGCATATGACACTCCGATTATTCCAAGAGGAACAGACTGCAAGTGCATCGCGAAATTGAAAACAGATATTGCTCCCTCACCTATCTTTGAGGCAAAAGAAACAATCACTATAAGAGCGATACTGTTCATAGACAAAGCAATAGTACGAGGAAAAGAAATAGCGAACACTGATCTTACAGAAGGCCAGTCTATCTTTGTTTTTACATGAGGAACTCCGCTATATTTTATAACAACTGGCAACTGAACAAGCATGTGTAGTATTGCACCGAGTACTACTCCATAAGCCAATGACACTACTCCGAAAGTTGGCATAAACAAAATACCTATAACGATTCCCATGTTGTAGAGCACAGGAGCTATAGCAAAGGAGAAGAATTTTTTCAAAAGTTGGGTTATAGAACCAAATAGATTTGAAAGTCCCAAGAAAAATGGGGACAAAAGCATAACGCGTGATATATAGATAAACTCTTTTGTTTCTTCGTATCCAAAACCAGGGACTAAAACCGGTGCAATTTTCGGCATTAAAATCCATGCTAGTGCTATAGCACCCATCATCACTAGCAAAAATACAGTGAATATGTTTCCCAAAAAATCTCTCGCATTTTTTACCTTCTCTTTCGTGTCCCCATTGCCCAAGCTTATAAGAAATGGGAGAAGTATCGTTACCGAAGTAAGAGAAGCAATGGTAGCAAACAAAAAGTCTGGCACACGGAAAGCCGCGTAGTATATATCCAACGTATCAGATGGACCGATAGAATATGCAAGTAATTTATCTCTTACTAGACCAAATATCTGAGACAAGAGAGAAAAAGACCCCAACAAAAGAGCTGCTTCATTCGTACTAGCAAATTCCTTGTGAAGAAGTTTTACTACTCTATCAACCATATACTAATTTGCTTCTTCTTTTACAGCATCTTGTAGTATTTCTTCTTCAGTATTATTTTCAGTATCTAGTGAAGGAACTTTTCCATCCTCTAGTGCCTCTCCAAGAGACATAACAGCTTGGTCGTTTGGCAGTATATTTATAAGTTGGTTATATATATTTTGTGCTGTTTCTTTGTCTCCAACTTTTAGAGATATAAGTGCGATATCATAGGCAATAGTTAAACTAGACGGAGAAAGAGTAAAAGCTTGTTTAAAGGCAGAAAGTGCATCAACTGTGTAATTTGCCTCATAAAGCAAAGAGCCCAGTTTTACATACGCTTCACTACTGCTTGGTATTGCTATCACCATTTCCCTTGCAATATCAATTGCTCCTTCTGTGTTGTTCTTTATTTCTTCAATACCTATAAGATACATGTAGGCACTGATAAAGTTTGGTTTTTCCACAAGAGATGACCTAACTACTTGTTTTGCCATCTCATAATCCTTGTTTGCAATATATAAATCTGCTCGATACAAGTCTATCGCAGGATTATTTGGTTCAACCAATCTTGCTTGATCAAATGAATACACCGCATTGTCTCCTGCTTTTTCTATGGAAAGATTCATAAGTGTTGTATACAATCGTCCTGAGAAAATCCAGTTATCACTATTTGCTCTATCGTAGTTTATCGCGCTTAGAGTAGAGTTTTCTATTATTCCGTAAATCCGTTTTGCTTCAGCAGACATAACATCACTTGATATAGACTCGTTGTTAAGCAATATCGAGAGACCCTGCACTCCTACCATAGAAAGTAGTTTATAAGTTTTATCTGTAGGCGAAGAAGATATGGCAAATGAAAGGTATTTTTCAGCAGATGCTGTGTCTCCATTTACAAGAGCATTATTTGCACGAACAGTAGAAACCTCAGATATTGCTCTTGCAGAAGTCGCGTATATAAGGAAAACCCCTACTATACAAAGTGCAATTCCAGAAAACAAAACGGCAAAGACTACTCTTGTATCTTTCATAAAGTTCCAATTCCCGATACTTTCATCTCCAGCGTCTCCATCACTTGCAAGAAATCCTAACAGTGTAAAGATTACAACCATTGGCAAAGTACCTGGTACATGCAAAAGTAAAAGTGTAAGAGAAAATACTACCAAAACTAGATTTTGCCAGATACGATAACTAGACTCACCTGATGTTCCAGAAAAGATTCTAGTAATAGACTTTTTACAAGCTCTAAATATAAAGTAATAAAAAGCTATCATAGCGACCAAGCCTAGTATTCCTGTCATAACTACAAATGTAGTCACATAAGAAGAACCTGCTTGAAATCGAGTGTTCCAGAAATTTAGATCGGAAACAACTTCACTTGGTCTGTTTTCTTGCCACGCAATATCAAACCTACCTACACCAGAACCAAAAACAGGAGAACTGCTAAATTCTTTTTTAAGAACATGAACCGTTGATATGAACGAAGGTCTTATTTCACTTTCTTTTATACCTATTCTGTTTTCGATAAAACTATTTATCGGACTTGATGCTACAAGAAAAATCGAGGAAGCTATGACCATAGACAAGGAAATATAAGGTATTGTTTTTATGCCTTTTTTTGATATGTCTATCATTCTTACAACAAAGAAAAACATTGACGCTATTCCAAATGCGATCCAAATCGAGGACTCTTTCCCAAGTAAAGTAAAAAATAAGGACACGACACCTACTGTCGCAACTATATACTTACCCACTTTTCCCAATGACGCATAATCTAGTGTTACAAACGCCATCAAAGCAACCACAGCAGAAAGGATCGAAAAATCTGTCCAGGATCCAAGCAAAGTGCTCGATAACGAAGTAAAATACTGTGACATAAATGCACCTCCTGTTACTATCCTTATCACATGAAAAATCTGAAAAAGAACGACCACTCCTCCGAATATAAAATACATCTTAGATTGAATATTTGGCTTTCTAAGTAAAAAACCCACGAGAAAAGCAAGTAACACAAACGACAATGTAACTATTCCCGAAGTTACAATAAAATTATCTGAAAAGAGAGAATCCCGCAGAACTGGTGACTGTATGATTGATATTGTTGTAACAGCTCCGAGCCCAAGAAGAGCAAACACTACATCCTTGTTTATTTTTAATATTTTTCCATCGATTAGTCTTGATACAAGAAAAAGTAAAGTAGCAAAAAAAACTAACGCAGAAACAAAAGATCCTTTTGCAAAAGAAAGATCTGCTCCTCTTACTGGCATAAATAAAAAAGGCAACAAAATAAGGAGTGTGAACAAAACAACTCTCACTACTTTGTCCAACTTTTCTGGAACTTCTATTGTTTTATTTGTGATCATAGTTATAAATACATTATATACTTGTAATCTCTTTTAGTCAGCAAACAATACTAACAAGTCTTCCTTTGATATAGATAAACTTTTTAACTTCACTGTCTCCTATCCAATTTTTGACTTTCTCTCTATCTAGAACTTTTTCTTTTAGAGATTCTTCGGTGTCGTCCTGCGTGACTTCTATCTCATCTCGAACCTTTCCATTTATCTGAATACCTATAGTTACAACATCGTCTATCACCATCTTCTCGTCGTGCTTTGGCCAATCTGATAAGTGAATAGAAGTAGATTCAGAAACCAAACTCCAAAGCTCCTCTGCAATATGTGGAGCAAACGGTGCCAAAAGTTTCAAAAGTGTTTTGTATGAACCTAGAACTACTTTCTCTTCTTTTTCGAGTGCATTTAGAAGTATCATCATTTTTGCTATTGCGGTATTGAATTTGAATTCTTCTACATCCTCTGTTACACCTTTGATAGTCTTGTGAACAAGAGCATCTGTGCGACAAACTTTTTTCTCAGGGTCGACTTTCTCTTTTAGTTTCCAGACACGTTCGATAAATCTTCGGACCCCTACAACTCCGTTTGGATCCCATGGGTAGTTTGCAGTGTTTCCGTACGGACCCATAAAGGCCAAGTACAATCGCACAGTATCTGCACCAAGTCTTTCTACTATTTCATCTGGATTGATCACATTCCCGCGACTCTTACTCATCTTCTCGCCATCAGGACCAAGTATTAGCCCACGGTTACGACGAACTTTGTATGCCTCCTGATCCTTTACAAATCCAAGGTCATAAAGTGCCTTTGTCCAAAAACGAGAATACAGCAAGTGCATGGTTGTATGTTCTGCTCCTCCCATATACAAATCTATCGGCATCCATGCGTCCATCTTTTCTATCGCTGAAAATTCTTTGTCATTTTTGTTGTCTAGATATCTATAGAAGTACCATGAAGAATCTACGAATGTATCCATAGTTTCTACCTCTGGGCGCCAGCCCTCGCCAAATATTTTCTCTGTTCGCTCAAACAGTTCTTTGCTTCTTGCAAGTGGCGCTGTTCCGTCTGGAGTGTGGTCTACGTCAGTTGGAAGAAGCCATGGCAAATGCTCGTCTGGTACGGCATGCGCATTACCTTCCGGATCATAAACTATCGGGATCGGACAACCCCAGTAACGCTGACGAGATATCCCCCAGTCACGAAGTCGATAAGTCTTTACCATTTTCCCTCCGACGAATTCGGTGATTTTTTGCTTTGCTTCTTCTGAAATAAGGCCAGTGAATTGTCCGGAATACTCAAGCACTCCAGATTGCGTCATTGGACTTGATTTAAATTCATCAGGACTACTTGTTGTGTCGTAACCAAGTTCAATTGCACGAGCAACAGCCTCGTCCAAAAAACGGATATAATGTTTAAATCCATCTTCATCATCATTTCGAACCCACCAGTCTTTAATCTCTTTTGCATCCTTCCATGCTAATACAAACTTTTCATGTTCCTCGAGGGCAACTGGCAATGTTTCAGTATTTTCTAATATAACAAGATAGCACTCTGCACGTGCAACCCTGTTTACTTTTTTAAGTGTATTGAAATAATGAGCATAACTAGTTTCAATTTTCTCTACGTATTTAAAATTGTGTAATCCACTCTCTTCTATTATTTCTCTCATAACACATTCCTCAACATCTTCTCCTTCACTTACACCTCCAGCAAAAAGAAGCGATTTTCCACCGCCCAAGTCTGCGATTGCATACTTTTGAGACACAGGATCAAACACTACTCCAGCACCACCGTTTTTAAATTCTTCATTTTGTCTTTTTTCTCCTGTTTCTCTAGCAATTACCTGCCTTTTTGGTAAATCGTATTTCTTTGCAAATTCAAAATCACGTTCATCATGCGCAGGAACTGCCATCACTGCCCCTGTTCCATATCCTGCGAGTACATAGTGGGCAATCCAAACAGGAACCTCTTCACCATTCGCGGGATTGATTGCTTTTATTCCTTTGAGCTCTACTCCAGTTTTCTCTTTGGATTGTTGACGATCTAGTTCAGATTTTTTCTTCGTATCTGCAATATATTTTTCTACTTCATCCCAATTTGAAATCTTATCTTTTAAGCTTTCTAAAATCTTGTGCTCTGGTGCCAAAACAACATATGTCACACCAAAAAGAGTATCTGCGCGAGTTGTGAAAACTTTTATTTGAGGGCTAATTATTTCATTTATTTTTTCCAACAGCTCAGGAAATTCTTCTGTTCCCATATCACCCTTCGTATAATGCCCGTGATTTGGCAAAACAACAAACTGCCCCCCAAAAGCTTGGTGGTATGATTTTTGGTCTATTATTCCTTGCTCGTCCTCATCATCTGAAGAAAATATAACGATAGATCCAACTCTCTCTTTTACAGACGGGTCGAAATCAAATTCATAAAACTCTCTTTTGTTTCCCTCATATTCTTCGTCTGGTGTTTTCCATGGTGCTACCATGATTAGTCCTTTTACTTTTCGTTTTGTTTCTCCAAGCCATCTTGTGAAAAAAGCATTTCCACAACTATGCCCAATCAATATTGTGTTTTCGTCGATACCCAATTTTTCAAACTCTTCTCTCCATATTTCGAATGTTGGATTCCATGGCTCTGGCATTGAAAGTTTTACTACTTCTATACCTTTATTTTCAAGCTCTTGTTTAACCCAAGGTAGCCAATGTTTATCATAACTTCTAGTTTCAGGATTCATTTCCCTTTCTTCGTCATCTGGACATCCGTGCAAAAGAATTACTTTGGTTTTATTCAAACTTTCAACTTTCAACTTGAAACTGATCTCACTTCCTTCACTTCTACCAATCCAATTTTTCTGTGAGTCTTTTATCGCACTTGGCCAATCTAGTTTATCCAAGTCGTCTATAAGTCTATCTGCGTATTTTGTAATCCTAAGCATCCATTGTGGCTGGTCGCGCTGAATCACTTCAGTTCCGCAACGTTCACATTTATTGTCTACAACTTGCTCGTTTGCAAGTATGGTCTGATCTTTTGGACACCAGTTTACTTTCGTTATTGCTCTGTACACAAGATCATTTTTAAGGAATTGATTGAACATCCACTGTGTCCATCTGTAGTACTCTGGATCACAAGTTACAACTTCTCTGTCCCACGGAAACATTGCTCCCATGGTTCGAAGTTGGATTCGCATTTTTTCCATCTGTTCTATTGTCCAGACTTTTGGATCAGCACCGAGCTTGATCGCAGCGTTCTCCGCAGGAAGACCGAAGGCGTCGAATCCCATCGGATAAAGCACATTGAATCCTTGCATTCTTTTATATCGAGCAAAAATATCCGGCACAGAAAAAGCGTACCAGTGTCCAACATGGAGGTTGCCTGAAGGATATGAGAATTCTACTAATTGATAAAAGTTGTCTTTTCCATCTGATTTATCAGAGACATTGTAAATGCCATCAGATTCCCACTTATCCTGCCACTTCTTTTCAATATTTTTATGATCGTAATTATTCATTATTTACTTTCTCTCTTCGATTTTTCTATTATCAGAATCTACCATTTTTCTCCATGATTTATCTATATCTATATCCAATTCACTTGATATAAATAAAACTTCTGCAAATATATCAGCTAGCTCGTCTCCGATTTTTTCCTTAAGACTCTCATCGGAAACATCTTTGTATCTCTCACCCTCCATCTGCATTATCAGTTTTGTAAGAGACCCGACTTGATATGACAAATCTCTAGAGGCAATTCTATAATCCCAAGGTTTCGTGCCTGTTTTTTCATATGACCTATAAATTGCCCTTATTTCTTGGATATATTCCTCCATAGTTTGATAAGTATAGCAAAAAACCCTCAATCCCGCACACGCGAGTCGAGGGTTTTTAAGTATCTGATTTTGAGGCACACTAAACAAAAAAATAACCTCTTGCGAGATTATTCAAACACTAAATTCCAAATAAAGTGGAGCGTGGTCCGATATCACATCGGGCATAACTTTGAAATCGAGTACACTGATCTCCGGACTAACAAAAACATAGTCTGCAAACCGACTTGGCTTTGAAGCAGGATAAAATCTTGTCCTTGTATCAGTGATACCGTACTCGGTAACCAAGTTGCGCATCCCAGTTTCCCTTTCAAAGAATTTCATACTCTCAGCTTCTGGATCCAGATTGAAGTCCCCGCACAATACTACAGGACAAGCCTGAGAATTCACGAAGTCTATAAGTCGTCTGGATTGGAGAAATCTTTCTCCACAATCTCCTTTACCAAAACCCTCCTTCCAGAGACCATGGAAATTTCCGACAATAATATTCAGATCATTTAAGCATACTTCGGAATATTGAAGTATCTTTTCCCTGAACTGGTTGTTTTTTACATTGGCCAGCCCGCTCACTATCTCTACGGGGTCAAAAAATCGGCAAGTAACATCATCTTTTATAATTTGGTTTATTCCATAGAAGTCAAACCAATATGGATCGAAGCGGATCTTGTGAGATGAAAAAATACTTTCAAAAGTTTTTTCCATGTTATGCATACCCTCCCTAAAGAAGTCTTGGTCAGGATCCTTTCCGAGAGCATCCTTATATGTCTCCTGTAAGCAGAATACGTCAACTTTATCTGCATGAAGTTTCAAAAAGCGAACAAAGTCTTGACCACCACGGCCACCCCAAGTGTTGAGTGTTATGAGTTTCATTTTTTAATATTTTTTCTGATACTACAGCAACCCGAACTTTCCGTCAATTTTGTTTTAAATACTAGCTTTTTTTGGTATAGTATTTGTAATGATAAAGAAAATGAAGGACAAGAAAAAAACTCTACAAGGAGGTGCCGACAAGGCTACTCGCTGGATCGGGTCTACATCATCCCTTATATTCCACACCATAATTTTTGTGGGTGCTTTTTCTTTACCTATTTTTGGAGTCCATTTTGAAACTGTCCTCCTTGTCCTAACAACTATTGTTTCTCTCGAGGCAATATACCTCGCTATCTTCATCCAAATGACAGTAAACAAAAACACTGCAGATATCGAAGAAATCCAGGAGGATGTAGATGAGATTCAAGAAGACGTGGAAGAAATCCAAGAGGACGTCGCTGAGATCGAGAAAGACGTCGACGAAATCCAAGAAGACGTGGAGGATATTCAAGAGGACGTCGCAGAAGACGAAGCCAATGACAAAAGGACCGAAACTATGGAACTCGACGCTCTGACAAAAATACAAAGCATACTAGCAGAACTAAAAAGCGAAATAGAAAAGAAAAAATAAAAAACCGACCTTAATGGTCGGTTTCTGTTAGCATATTTTCCTCAAATTCCAAAAACTTTTTCACATAATTAGGAGCCTCCTCAGGCCACCAAATGTTTACGAAACTTTTTTGTTCCTCCAGATACACATATGCAGAGAAGCTGTTCCCGTATGTACTTCTTTCAATTTTAACCAGAACAAAAGGTAGAAACATTTTCTTTTCATTTTTTTGTATCTCAACTTTTCCGATCAATTTAGCAAAAAGGTTTCTAATCCCTTCATCAAAGCAGTTGCCACTGATCTCCAGGTTTTCTGTGTCAAAACCGGGGCCACATAGGTATGAAAGTTTTTGGTTCCTTTGAAAATGGTCTCCCTTGGTTTTAAATAACTCAACGAATTTTTCATAAGCAATCTTGTCATCCTTAAACATCCTTTTGAAGTTCAAGACTCTCCAGTCATTTGCCAATGACCACCTCAAATTCAAGACAGGTTCTGGGTACTTTGTCTCCGACCCAGTATAGCCCAAAGTTATAAACGGCTTCCTTGCTTCTCCAAGAGAAAGCATCGAAGCCATCATAAGAGCCACATCTTGTGGCATCTTTAAATACGGAGTATCTATAAAATTTTCCATGTTGTAATTTTTCTTAAGACTATACAAAACGGGTATCTTTGTCAAAAAACGCAACTATATATACTACTTGACGAAATTGTATATCCATGCTAATATCCATTCAAAATTAGTACGAACTATGGATGTATTCGAATTGAAAAAGGATAAGTTGCTTATCCCCCCTTCCGATGTACTCGGAAGCGCCTTAATAATTGAGAAGTTATACGGCAAAAATAACATCAAAGGCTCAACCTTGGTGTCAACAAATCCAAATGATAAGTATGCGGTCAGCTTGCTATCAGCAAAGCAGGCACACATACACTCAAAGGGCAAAGTAGCCCTTGCGCTGGAACCCAAAATGAAAGAAGAAGTGCTGAAAATAATCAGTATTTTAAAGAAAAAAAGCTCCAAGTAATTGGAGTTTTTTTATTTATGAATCTCCTTCTATCATTTCTCCTACGACATAGACACAACCATTTTTCCCTACAGATGCAGAGTGCTCCAGTCCTGGAGGAACATCGAACCTGTCCCCATGTTTTATATTTTTTGTACTACCATCGTTAAAAGAAAAAGTCACATCACCCTGTATTATAAACAAAGTTACCCTATCTTTGTGTGAATGTTTTTCATATATAGTTCCTGGATTATCAGACCAATCATATATATGTATGAAGTTTTCTTTTTTTAGTATTTCTTTTGGATTCATATATAGGCTCTAAGCTCAATCACATGACCATTTTCTTCATCGGAGAATTTGGTGCTTAAACCATTGTTCTTGGAAATGAACAGCTCGGTCAATTTCTTCATCAGTCATTGATACATCTTTTGGCATAACAACCAGTTTGTCGTCATCATTATCCAATCTATGAATAATCGCTTTCACTGTGCCAATCACTTTTTGAATTGACTGGTCTGTTCCAAGATAGTATGCATCCAAATCTTCCCCATCAGGAGCCTTCACTCCTTCGAGATAACCATAGTTCACTTCGTATGTGAACCCATGTTTTGGATGTTTGCTTCCTAAAGGTCTATCAAATATAACTTCGACTTCTTTTCCAAGAAATTGTTTAGCAAGTTCAAGCGATTTTGAGTTATTTGTTTCCATATATTTATCTATATCTTAAACTCTATAGCACCCTCGACTCTATAAACCTTTTGATTTTAAAAAAATATCTTCTTTTTCTCGAGCTTTAATGTGAGCTTCTTCTAAGTCAATTTCATAATGATCGGCTAACCTTATTATTACGTACAACAAATCGGCTAATTCGTCAGAAAGATCTTCTTGAAGCATTTTCTTGTCAGGTACAGTTTCTTGATAGTAGTAATTTTCATATCTCATCATTACTTTAGCCAAATCACCAACTTGCTTAGAAAGCTCAATAAAAGAACCTTCTGCATTCCAAGGCCTACCCTCCAGCTTTTGCATTCGATAAATTCTATCTTTTGCTAAGTTTAGAGCTTCTTTAAAAGTAAGGTTATTCTCCATAATTTTGTCTAAATTCTAAACTCTATCACATCTCCATTTTTCACTATATATTCCTTTCCTTCAGTTCTAACCTTTCCTTTCGCTCGTGCTTCGCCGTAACTTCCTGCTTCCAATAGATCACTCCAGAAAACCACCTCGGCACGGATAAACTTGTCTTTGAAATCTGTATGTATCGCAGTCCCAGCAATCGGAGCAGTACTTCCCTTTTTTATAGTCCAAGCACGTGTCTCATCCTCTCCAGTTGTAAAGTATGTATCTAGTCCAAGTAGAAGATAACCTTCTTTTATAAGTGAGTTTATCCCATCATCTGTCTCTCCCATAGCTTGGCGCATTTCTTCCTTTTCACTACCTGAAAAATCTTTCAACTCATCTTCTATCTTTGCATCAAGGAGAGTCCACTTGGAACCAGTAGACTCAATGTATTGCTTCAACTCTTCAAATTCAGTTTTGTTTGTCTCATCGAAATTTTGTGCTCCGGCTTTTTTGTTGAGTCCGTATAGAAACTTTTTTGCTGTGAGAAAGTGTAGTGACTTCATGGCACCTGCTTCTGCTTCAGTAAAATCGAGAGTGTTTACCATATCTTCACGTTCGAGTCCTTCGATAACTTTTTTTAGGGCACCTGCTTCAACAATTGCACCCTTGTCGCCCTTCTTTACATCTTTCATTATATTGCCAAGTCTTTTTGTGGCAGTTTCGAGATCAGCAAGCATGAGCTCAAGATTTATAACCTTTATGTCTCGAAGAGGGTCTACTGTTCCGTAAACGTGCATTATATCCCCCTCTTTTCCTGATAAAGGGAAAAGTCTAACCATTTCAAATATCGCATCTACTTCTCGGATATGAGAAAGAAACTTGTTTCCAAGTCCTTCTCCTTTTGAAGCTCCCTCTACCAAACCTGCAATATCTACGAACTCTATTGCAGCTGGAATAGTTTTTGCAGACTTGGAAAACTCTGATAGTTTCCAGAGTCTATCGTCAGGTACAGGAACTATACCGACACTCGGGTCGATTGTACAAAAAGGATAGTTTTCTGCTGGAACTCCCTTTTTTGTTAGAGCATTGAAAAATGTGGATTTACCAACATTCGGAAGTCCAACGATTCCTATAGATAATGACATTCGTAGAATATATCAAATATATCCACTATTGTCATTTTTTGTTGTACTTCCTTTTTAGGTTGAAATACATATGCCAGCCTATATAAGCAAATACTATTATTAATACCAGCATTGCACCGCCAAGCAAGATCCTTCCCTTATGTATAGATACTTCAATAATATTTTTATCAAAAATACGTAAATACGCTTTTTCTGATGATTCTCCCAAAGACTCATCTTCTAATATGTCTTGAGCCCAGATACTTATAGTTCCCACTGAGTCCAATGTATTTGTACTATAAGAGAATAGTCCGTCGGCGGAAACATCCAATGTGTGCTGTTCGATACTGTAATCAGGTTTTTCTAGATATATGTTTACTTTTTGACCAGAGTTGTTTGATTTACCAAATATCGTTACCCATTCCCCTCTACTGATTTCTTCAGAACTAAGAGAAATTTGTGCAGGAATCAATACTATAGGCATATCTACCACTTCTTCTGAAACATCTTCATCTGTAGATGTCTTTGGTTGGGTTTGAGGTTTTGGTGCTACAGAGGGAATAGGATCTGTATCACTTTCTACTGTTTGTATTGTTATAGTAGTGCCAGTTTTTGAACTCAAGATATCGGTACCAAAACCGTCATTCTCTCTCAAAGAACCACTTAAAAATGAAAGAGCCGCTGACCCTTCCTTCTTTGCCCTAAAAGTAATAGTTGCGAGTGTCCCACTGTTACCGTTGAATCCTGGTGTTACAACTCCACCATTAAAACTTATTATTCCTGTAGTATTCGAGAAACTTGGTTCTTCTACCCACATGGAAAAAACTGATGATGTTTTAGAAACTGAGACTACTTCCAGCAAATCTGTTGGGAATTCGATTATCGCTTCCCCGTTGTTTATATACTTATCCTGTGTGTTTGTTTTTACACTGATAGTAAAAAAGTTACCAACATCCACAGTCGTAGTGTTTGAGGACAAGGACAAAGTAGCAGCAAGTCCTGTTTGAGGAATAACACTACAGAGTATTAACAAAAATGTAAGTGTAAATTTTTTAAGCATTTATTTTATTTCTCTTTCTACGAAATCGCCTGATCATCTTGCGGATAAGAACAATTACAAGAACTGCAATAACTACTCCTGGCCAATTTATAAGTGCCTTTTGTTTCAATGTTGATGTCTGGAAGTTTCCCGCCTTGTCGTACGCGATTACAACGATATCCTTGTCACTATTTTGATCGATCAAAACATAAGTAGTACCAGACCGAACAAATGGATAGTCCCCTTCTTTTACCTCGTAATAGTTGACCCCTGACTCAGTGTCTGTAGTTTCAAACAAAATGAACTTCTTGCCATCATAAAGAACAGGATCTTGAAGTAAATCAATCGTGAATGCTCTAGGCGCAGTATTGTCCTTAGACACTATCTCTTGCCATTTATTTTGAACACTGCCTCGGGGTTCACCCACTGCTATTTTTGACACATCACTATTTGTCTTTACTGAACTTCCTTGGCCATCATGTAAATATACTGTGACTTTGTTCGGAGTTACACTAAATTCCCCTGGTGCATTTATTTTGACTATGACTTTATATAAAAGTAGCATGTTGCCACTCAAGCCTTCCGGAGAACCTCCTACAAATGAGATTGTATTATCTATTTCTAGTGAGGGCTTGCGTGGCCACATTGTAAAAACAGAGTTAGCCAAACTTATTTCTTGAACTTCAAAATTTCCATTATCTTCATCTGAGAGCGCCAGGGATCCATCTACAGAATTAACAACCTGTCCCTCTGTATCCAAATACACATACAAAATACTTGTATCTCCGGCAAAAATAGAATTCTCTGTGGAAACTTTTATAGACGCAGCAAAAGAACTATTTGGAGATCCAAACATTACTAATGAGAAAAATATTATATAGAACTTATTTATTTTTATTAATTTATTTCTCATATTGGTTTACTGCCCCACTGGTAAAGCATGATTGAAAAATCTACAGAGTCAACTTTGGTATCTAGGTTTATGTCCACACATGGATTTTGGAATGGTGGTTTTGTTTTCCAAAAGTATAGCAGTATAGAGAAATCTATAGAACCTACAAGACTATCCTTGTTCAAGTCTGCTCCATTACAAGAGCCCGAACTGCCACCTGTGCTACTGCCGCCACCTCCTCCTCCGCCCCCGCCCCCACCACCAGGAGGTGGGGTTCCTGATACAGAGAAGACACGAGAAGCTCCGGAACTTTCAGTACCGAAATATACTACTAATTTGAAATAGTAAGTACCCGAAGTAGTAACACTCGCTGAAAGATTTGTATTCCAATCTTCACTAGGATCTATGAACTTCGCAGCAGATGCGTAGTACACATCGTCATTACCTCCACACCCATTATCCAAATCACTAACTATGCACCATTCATATTGATATTCATACCCAGACAAACCTTCGTTCGTGATAGTCACATTACCCAATATGTCACTTATACTATTTGCGGTAACTGAATTTATCAAAACTTGCGCTGGAGAACCTGCAACTTCAAAATAATCATTTGTTTGAATTATCTTACCGCTTTCAACTTCTGTTGAAGCTACTGTTTCCCAAAGTCCCTGAGAAGCCCCACTGTTTACTGTGTATGTGTATTCATAAACTCCTGTGGTGACCAACGTCATAGCCACGCCAGAAGCAACAACATTGCGATCAACGTCATAAAGTGTCACTGTCGGAGTAGCAAAAGGAGCAGTTGGCGTAGCACTTCCATCTAAAATAAATACTTTCGTTCTATATATTTCTCCTGTTTGTACTCTCTCCACATTCCCCATTTTAACAACCCAATTTTCAGCTACTGATGATGCACGGGAAGAAACAGTAGTATCAAGATTCGTTACTAGTTGTTCACCCACAGAATCAACAGTAGTTAAAGTTGAAGACAAAACATTCCAAACATCTGCAGCTGTGATGTCGTTGCCATAACTTGTAAGTGTTCGAGTAGCATTTGCCCAGACTGCCGTAGCAACGGCAGAGGTAGAATAATCTGAAAGTGTACGCGTAGCATTTGCCCAGACATCTCCAGCTGTAAGTGTACTTGTTCCTCTTGTAGAAACTTGGGTATCCAAATTGTCTACAATTTTTTTACCAATACTTCCCGATGTTGTTAGAGTAGATGTTGCTGTATCCCAAATTTCAGAGATTGAAGCACTGTCAATGTTTACAGTACCCGAATTCGTAGAACGAGTTCCATAGGCCCAGACATCGGCTGCAGAGATATCATTTAGAGCATTTATCAAAGCTTCGTTAGCATTTACTTCTGTAATAACATCAGAAATACTCCCATCAACATTTGTCGACAACTGCTCACCGATAGAACCTACGGTTGTAAGTGTTGAAGACAGGACATTCCAAACATCGTCAGCTGTTATATCATTGCCGTAGTTTGTCAGTGTGCGTGTACCATTCGCCCATACAGCAGTAGCTACCGCTGAAGTTGAATAATCAGTAAGCGTACGAGTCGCTGAAGCCCAGACATCAGCAGCAGACAAATCACTCGTACCTCGAGTTGATACTTGAGCGTCTAAATTATCGACTACCAATTTACCAATACTTCCTGATGTAGATAATGCAGAAGTCGCCTTGTCCCAAATCGCAGATACACCAGTGTTTGAAATATCTACTCCTGAAGTCAAAGTTCGAGTACCTGAGGCCCAGACATCGACTGCAGAGATATTATTCAAGGCTGCAATGTCAGCTATCACAGCAGAGATCGGAGCGTCGACATTTGTTGCCAACTGCTCACCAATAGAACCGACAGACACAAGTGAAGATGATAGTACATTCCAGACATCAGCGGCAGTAATATCGTTGCCATAGTTTGTCAGCGTACGTGTTGCCTCACTCCAGACATCAGTGGAAATAGCGTCTACACCTGTGGTCGACAATGTACGCGTAGCATTTGCCCAGACATCTCCAGCTGTAAGTGTACTTGTTCCTCTT
>DALYDA010000006.1:0-37154 GCA_031973435.1 Minisyncoccota bacterium | reverse complement strand
GCAGTTAGCATCGCTGCCATGTAGGGAAGTGGGTAGTTCGCTTTCATGTACCCAGTTTGGTAGGCGAGTTTTCCATAACTTGCAGCGTGCGCTTTGTTAAATCCATAACCTTGAAAAGGTTCGAAAAGATCCCAGATCATCTCTGCGTCTTTCTTTGTCATTTGTGAGTGAGTCTGGCAACCTTCTACGAAGTGTACATGTTGCTTTGCCATTTCCTCAGGAATCTTTTTTCCAACCGCTTTTCGGAACTTGTCCACTTCTCCCCAGTCATACCCTGCGAGTTCTATCGCAGTAAAGAGTAGGTCATCCTGGAAAACTAGGAGGCCAAATGAAGCATCAAGGTAACTTTTCATTTTAGGATGATAAAAGATTGTAGGTTTTTTACCTTGTTTTCTGTCTATGTACTCGTCAATTATTTGCATCGGTCCTGGACGATAAAGGGCGACCATAACATTTATGTCTTCTACTCTTGTCGGTTTCATCTTTACCAATTTCTGTGTCATGCCAGACCCGTTCAATTGGAAGAGTCCTTCTGTTTCTCCACGAGCAAGCATTTCAAAAGTTTTCTTGTCATCAATTGGAATAGTGTCGAGATCTATTTCTTCTTTATACAGTTTTCTAACTAGGTTTATAGAGTCTGCGAGGAATGCTAGGTTTCGTATACCAAGAAAGTCGAACTTTGGAAGTCCTGCATCTTCAATAGAGTACATGTCATACTGCGTGATTATCTTTCCACCCTTAGGGTCGTATTGGATCGGTGTGTATTCTGTTACAGGTTTTGGTGCGATCACTACTCCAGCAGCATGAACAGAAATGTGCCTTGCACTACCTTCAATTTTTTTTGCAAGATCAATGATCATTTTTGTTTCCTTTTCTTCCTTGTACATTTTTTTGAGTTCAGGCTCAAGTTCAAGTGCGTGAGTTATTGTCATTGGAAAGCCCTGACTACCGATAGGTATGAGTTTGGATATTCTGTCTCCTGTTGCATATGGGAAACCTAGAGCACGTGCCACGTCTCTTACTGATCCACGTGCCATCATTGTTCCAAAAGTACCTATTTGTGCAACATGGTCGTTTCCATATTTTCGACGAGCGTATCCGATGAGTTCGTCACGTCTATTGTCGGCTATGTCGAGGTCTATATCCGGAGCTGATGGACGATAAGGGTTGAGGAATCTTTCAAAAGGAAGCTTGTAGTGTAGAGGGTCCACATTTGTAATCCCTGCAACATAAGAAACAAGTGATCCCGCAGCAGATCCTCGTGTGTTTGTAAGTATCCCGTTTTCTCGCGCAAATTTTATAAGGTCAGCAACTATAAGAAAATACGAGGGGTACCCTTTGGTTTTTATGATCTCAAGTTCGTAGTCTATTCTTTCTGACACCTCTTTTGTCTTTTCCATTCCACGAGATTCGAGTTTGGAATACACAAAATCTCTGAGAGTTTCATCTGGAGTTTTGCCTCCTTCAATTTCGTAGTTTGGGAAGTACAGCGCTCCGAGTTCTATCTCGAGGTCGACAAGGTCAGCCACTTTGGATGTATTCTCATATGCGCCGGGAATGTTTGCGAAAACTTTTTTTGCGTGTTCAGGGGAAACAAAAGAATAATTCCCAGCTTTCATAGACATGCCGGCCTTTCCGACTTCTCCTCCTGTGTTTATGGCAACTAGAGTATCGTGTGCTTCTGCATCATCTTCATGTAGATAGTGTGAGTCCCATGTTCCGACGATAGGTAGATCCATCTCCTCAGCAATTTTCACTATTTTTTCGATAAGCGGGATATACCACTCTACTTCATCATGTTTCATCACCTCTACGAAAACATTTTCTTTTCCAAATATTTCTATATAAAATTGTAGAAGTTTTTTTGCTTCGTCTTCGTGACCGTTTTTTAAATTTATAACAAACTCACTTCCTGGACATCCAGATAGACAGATTATCCCTTCTGCATGCTCACGAAGAAGCTCTTTGTCCATGCGAGGACGATAGTAGTATCCTTCGAGGTTTGCACGAGAAACAAGCTTCATCAGGTTTTTATATCCTGCATTGTTCCTTGCAAGCAGAGTTAGGTGATAACTCTTTGAGTCTAGATCTGCTTCTTTATCGTGACGTGTGCGACGAGCGATATATGCCTCCACTCCCACAATTGGTTTGATCCCAGCTTTTTTGCATTCTTTGTAAAACTCGATTGCTCCATACATGCTCCCGTGATCTGTTAGAGCGATTGCATTCATCCCCAGATCCTTTGCACGCGAAACAAGCTCAGGAATTTTGTTCATTCCGTCGAGGAGCGAGTAGTGAGAGTGAGTGTGTAGATGCACAAATGACATAAGATGGGTTGATTATAACAGGCAGTAGAAGTATTTGACAAAATAAGATTATTGTGTAAAATAAAGAAAAATTTAGAATATGGAATTCAAAATTGACACTGGTTCCAAATTGGATCCAAAAGAAGAAAAAAACCACATAATTTTTTCGAACCGTTTGCAAAGAAATAGAGATGACGTGGAGTTTTTTATAAAAGAGTGGCGGAATAGAGATGCACCTAATCTATTTATAAACGCAGTACCAAAACTGGATTTGTGTGTGATTAGAAATGTTCACACTGATTCTGCAAAAATTATCCTTCTTTCCACAAAACTTCAGATTCCGAGAGTGGAAATTGTAATTCCAATGAATAGCAATCCAAAACTCAATTTTTTGATGAATGTGGGTGATAGTTTTTTACCTATACATGATCAAATTACAGGTAAGGAATTTGGATACGAGCTAGTGGATAGTCAGATCACTCATTATATGTGGATTCAGGTTAACAACTATTTTAAAAAAGGGGTGATTGAAGTTCATACTGAACTCTTACATTCTGATAAATAGACTGTTCAATCAATATCTAAAGCAAATAAATAGAACTAACAATTAGGAAGTTCGGGTCGGCAATAAGTCGGCTTTTTCTTTTTGTTCATTTGGTATAATCATGTAAGTGAAAAGATACATTGTTGGAATAGATGAAGCAGGTAGAGGGCCACTTGCAGGACCGGTTGCGGTCGGGGTATTTTTGATTGCCGAAGATAAACTAAAAAAACTTGATCTAAGTGGACTTCGTGATTCTAAAAAGTTATCTACGAAAAAGAGGGAAGAATGGATGGAAAAAATAAAGAAAATGAAAAAAGACGGTATTGCCGACTTTGCGGTTGTGCTAGTTTCAGAGAAACACATAGATAAAAATAGGATTCACAATTCTATAAAATTTGGGATTGAAAAGGGAATTAAGAAACTAAAAATTGGAAAGAAGGACAAGATATTCTTGGATGGGGGACTCCGACTAGATAAGACTTTTCTTTTTCAAGAAACGATCATAAAAGGGGATGAGAAGGTCCCAGTTATCTCACTTGCTTCTATCGTTGCCAAAGTCACAAGAGACGAGAAAATGGTTAAACTGGCTCACAAATACCCTGCTTACGGGTTCGATATTCATAAAGGCTATGGAACCAAAATGCACTACAAAATGCTCAAAAAACACGGTCCAAGCCCTGCTCACAGGAGGACATTTCTTCACCTTGACGAGGCAAAGAAAAGGTGATATAATATACACAGATCGTAGTATTGCGGTGAATTTAAATTCAATGCATTGAAAAATTATAAAAGTTATTTAACCACAAGAGAGTTGTGGGAACTATCCTCTTGGGTAGTAGATGAACGTGGCAAAATCGTTTTCAGTATAACTGAAAGGATGGATATATTTGCGGGAAGCATATATTTCATGTTCGAAAATAGTAAGCTATATTTTCTGGTTCTTGACTACAAGACTGAATCAGGAGCAAAATTTGTGAAGTACCCAGGTGGTATATCACAAAAGGATGTAAATGAAAAAGCTGTCGATACCTGCTACAGGGAATCCGGAGAAGAGGCGGGTTTTCGTCCAGTACTAAGTTTTTCAAAAATCGTTTACAGTAAATTTTTCCCTTTTAAGATTAATGAAGATAGGGATGATAATTGTAATCATTGGAAAATTTTTTGGTTACATTATAAAAGAACTGGATCTTTAAGGTCTGTTAGTGATTCAGACCATGGGGAAAATTCTCCGGCTTACTGGATGGAGGCCGATGAGACGCACAGATTGATTCATTGGTACCACAAGCAAGCGTGCATAAATGCGATAGCTGACATTCTTTCTACTTATTCTTCATCACAAGATGTAGGAATAAGAACTGCATGTTATTACATGCGACAAGAGTTAGAAAAAGAGAAGCTTAAAAAATGACATGATTTTCTCAAAGGCCCGCTTGGTTTATCCATTCGGGTCTTTTTACTTGCCCAAATATTGTTTTTCTGGTAGAGTATCGGGTATATGGTAGTACGAATGAGACATACGCGAGCGCATACAGCAAACCGCCGTTCGCATCATAAGGTAAAGAATCAGGCTATAGTTACTGATAAAGAATCTGGAGTTCCACACCTACGCCACAGAGTTTGTCTAGAAACTGGACGTTACAAAGGCAAGAAGGTTATTGACCTCGTTTCTAAGGTAGAAAAGAAGTCAAAGAAAACCAAATAATTTAGTTACTATTAGTTCTTAATCTTTCACATCTAAAACATGGCACACAGACATCTATCTCGTTCGATTGTCCTTCAAACACTCTTTGAGTGGGATTTCAATTCGATTGACGAAGAAGCATTGAAAAATGCTCTTGCAAGAAACATAGAAGAGTTTGGCCCTGGACTAGATGACACGCCCTTCATGGAAGGGCTACTTGAGCTTGTCTTTAGAAAGAGAACTGTAATAGATGAAATAATCCAAAAAGCGGCACCAGAGTGGCCACTCGAGAAGATCAACGCAGTTGACCGTAATATCTTGCGTCTAGGGCTCGCAGAGCTTCTCTTCGGTGACCGTGAACAAGTGCCACCAAAGGTTGCTATTAACGAAGCAATAGAACTCGCAAAAACTTTCGGAGCAGATAGCTCTAGTCGTTTTATAAACGGAGTACTAGGTGCTGTGTACAAAGAGATCGGTGAACCTGGAAAAGATGAAATGGGAAAGAAAAAGAAAAGTGATGAACCTTTCGACATAACAAAGATACCAGTAGACAGAAAAGCAGGAGGTGTCGTGTATGCTCGACTTGAGAACAAAATTTATTTTGCGATGGTGCACGATGTGTTCGGATATTGGACTCTTTCCAAAGGATCAGTAGAGGAAGGTGAGACAGATGAGGAGGCAGTTATCCGAGAAATAAAAGAAGAGATAGGAATAGACCTAAGAGTAAAGGAAAAGTTGGGAGAAAACGAATATGTTGCATCTCATCCTGAACGTGGTAAGGTACTCAAGCACGTGGTGTACTTCCTAGGGGAAGCAGACTACGGGCCCCTTACACTAGAGTCCACAGGTGGACTAGACAATGCAAAATGGTTCCTCCCAGAGGAACTAGTAGATTTGCGAGTATATGACGATGTCGCAGGACTTCTCGCAAAATCTATAGAGATTATAAGCAAACAATAAAAGAGGTTTTAGGAACTTGAGATTAGTTTTACTAGTTATTTATTCCTAGAGCCCCTGCCTGCCGGTAGGTAGGTTGAGTCTAATTATATTTATGGCAGAATTCGCAAATTTTGAAGAAAAAATAGGATTGAATTTTAAAGACAAAAGATTACTAATGCAGGCTTTTGTTCACCGGTCATACCTGAATGAAAATCCAAATATCGGAATGGAGCACAACGAGAGACTCGAGTTTTTAGGAGACGCAGTTCTCGAGCTCGCAGTTACAGACTATCTCTACAAAAAGTATCCAAACGAAGACGAAGGTGTACTGACTTCATACCGAGCAGCACTTGTAAACGCAAACATCATATCTGATATTGCGAGAGATTTCGGCATGAATGAATATTTACTACTTTCCAAAGGAGAAGCGAAAGACACAGGGAAAGCTAGAAACTATATTCTCGCAAATACTTTTGAGGCTGTACTTGGGGCGATATACATAGACCAAGGATACGATGAAGCAGAAAAGTTCGTCGCAAAGACAATCCTCATACACATAGACAATGTTGTGAAGAACAAACTATGGAAAGATCCAAAGAGTTATGTTCAAGAAAAAGCACAAGAAGTCTTGGGAGTTACTCCTGCATACAAAGTTATAAGTGAGTCAGGACCCGATCACGACAAACACTTTACCATCGGGATATATTTCGGAAACGAACTTGCAGCTGAAGGAAAAGGGAAGTCCAAGCAAGAAGGGGAGCAATCTGCAGCGCAGAAGGCAATGGAAGTTAGAGGTTGGATAGACTAGATATAAAAAATAGAAAATAAAAATGCCTCGCGAAAGCGGGGCATTTGTGATCCTAAAACCAATTATAGGCAGGTAAATTTTCAACCGGGATACCTTTTGCTGTGAGGGCTGACGCGAGTTCATTCCAAGATTTTTTCCCAAAGAGTACGGGTGGTTTTTCTTGATTTACAAAATCTCTTAAGGTTGATAATTCGCCAGGATAATTGTAAAATTCAAGTAACTTATTCCTTAATCTTAATGAAAAATAATCTTTTCCGAAAATTCCATCATCTGATAGAAGTTTAAAGATTTTTGTATCCAGAATTAAATCGGACTGACTTATCTTCTCCTTTGTTACTCCGTTTGTAACTTTTCTACAAACAAATCCTCTGGATTCAGTAGTGATGACATATTCTTCAGCTTGCTCCCCTGGGTTGTTCATTTCTAGCTGTGTTTTAACTGTGGCGTACAGATGATCTTTTGGAATTCTCATTCTTCCAACAAGAGTGAACTCCTCAGACGATGCATCCTTTTCAATCCTAAAAAGGAATTCCTCTTTTATAAAACGAGCCTTCTGTTCAAATATTGAAAATATTTCTTCAAAGCTGAAGATGACAATTTTTTCTACAATTACTTCCATAATTTCAATTTTTCTGCATTCTACTTTAGAAATACGCTATTGTCAAGTAATAAAAAACGCATCGTTTATAGCGATGCATTTGTATTTTAGAATACGTCAGGAAACCATTTTTTTGCAGGAAAATCTTTTATATCTATGCCTTTTTCAAATAACACGGCAGTAAGTTCTACCATAGATTCTTTTCCGAAATTCCTCGGTTTAGATTTATCACTTAGAAAATCCTTGAGGCTAGAGTATCTATAACGACTACTATATTTTAGTAAAACGTTTTTTAGTCTTGTTGAAAAAGATAATTTTCCAAAGGCCCCTTCTTCCGACAAAAGGGTCTCGATTGTAGTATCAATGTCCACACTTGACCGGTTTGCTTTTTCTTCACCCGCAGAAGAAGTTTCTTTGCCACAACACAAAAAGTTGTTGTAATCAATTTGAACTGTGAAATCAGTATATGATTTACCAATTTTCTCCAACTCTGCATTGATTGTCTGGTGTATGTCATCCCACGACACTTCCATTTTACCTATAAGGGCAAATGGATTCTCTGATCTCTCGTCATGTACTCCTCTAAACACAAACTTATCTAGCTGGGTTATTTGCGGATCTTTCGCTATCAGGGTAAAGATTTCCTCGAAGGTAAAAGTGATTCTCTCTTGAATCTTCATATTTTAATTTTTCTGCATTCTACTTCAGAAATATACTATTGTCAAGTAAGAAAAATGAACTAAAAACGTTATAATATAAACATCAAAATGCGATTAAAATCCCTTCAAATTTCAGGATATAAATCTTTCGCCAAAAAGACAGATCTTGTCTTTACTTCTTCGTCTACTGCGGTTGTTGGTCCGAACGGTTCTGGTAAGTCAAACATAGTAGAGTCTATTCGCTTTGTGCTCGGTGAGCAGTCCATGAAGAGCATGCGAGGAAAAAGTGGTAGCGACCTCATCTTCAAAGGATCCAAGTCTCTACAGAAGAGTTCTCGTGCATCAGCGACACTTACGTTTGACAACAAGGATAGAATTTTTGCGCTGGCTGAAGACAGTAACATATCTGTAGATTTCGATGAGATATCACTATCTCGTGAAGTTTTTGCTGATGGAACAAACGTTTACAAGATAAACAACACTGAAGTAAGACTCAAAGACATACTCGCACTGCTTTCTTCTGTAAATATCGGTTCGTCTGGTCACCATATAATCTCTCAGGGTGAGGCTGACAGGATACTTTCTTCATCTTCCAAAGACAGAAGAATGATGATAGAGGACGCGCTCGGGCTAAAAGTTTATCACTCAAAGATAAAAGAGAGTGAAAGAAAACTAGACAAAACAAAGGATCACATGAAGGAAGTGGAAGTTTCTAGACGTGAAATTGTTCCCCATTTAAAATTTTTGAAGAAACAAGTAGAGAAAGTAGAAAAAGTAGAGGAACTAAAGAAGGAACTCATACAAAAATACGAAGAGTATCTATACGATGAAGATTTCTATGTGAAGGAACAATCAGTTTCAATAAAAGAAAAAAAGAAAGTCTTGCAAGATGAGGAAGAGATAGTAAAGGCAAAGCTTGAAAAGGAACAAAAAGGACTCGTGCAAAATGAGCGAAACCCTCAAGAAGATGAGGAAGAAAAAAGGATCCAAAAAGAGATAGAAGATTTGAGAGTACTAAAAGAATCTCTTTCACGAGAGCTAGGTAAGATCGAAGGAATGATAGAGATTGAGGAGTCTCGTTTCGCTCGTGAGAAAAGTAAAATTGAGAACAATACCGAAAGACCTGCAGTGCCTTTTGTAAAACTCAAAAACTTTGCGGATGAACTAGAAAATATTTTTCGAGAAGCAGAGAGAGCAGGAACTTTTGAATTACTAAAGTCCTCACTGCAAAGCATAAGATCATCTTTCAACTCTTTTGTAGAAAGATTCGACAACCCTTCAAAATTAGAAACTTTCAACGAAGATGAGTACCTGGTTGCACTAAAGGACCTAAAAACAAAAAAGGATGAATTTGCAAAAAAACTAGAAGAAAATACAGTCAATGAAGCAAACAAACTTAGATCTCTACAGACTATCTACTCAGATAGACAAAAGAAAAATTCAGAAATACACGAAGGAGAGAAAAATATTTATGAATACAAATCCAATCTTCAAAAGATCCAAAATGATATATCTTTGCTCTTGATAGAAGAGGAAAAATTGTCACTTATAAAAGAGGATTTGGAAAGGGAACTAAAAGAGGGGTCAGTTCTCGTTGGTGAGGCGATACTATATTTTAGAAATGGCAAAAGTACATCAGAAAGGGCAGACCGTCACACTCAAGACGAAAGACGTAGATACATAGAAAGAATAAAGATAAAAATAGAAGAAATGGGACAGGGTGTAGTTGGGTCTGATATCGTAAAAGAATACGAAAGTGTATCTGAAAGAGATGAATTTTTGCAAAAAGAATTGAAGGACTTGGAAGAGAGCCTGACTTCTCTGGTAGTAATAATTGGGGAGTTGAAAGAAGAACTAGAAAATAAGTTTAGAAATGGAGTAGAAAAAATAAATGAAGAATTCCAAAAACTTTTTGCAATCATGTTCGGAGGAGGAAGTGCTTTCCTGTCGATAATAGTTGCACAAAAGAGAAAGAAGAAATCCGAAGAAGAGGAAGATCTAGTAGATGATGAGGAAGGAGAAGTCGAAAGAGGGGTAGAGATAAATGTTTCTTTACCACACAAAAAAGTAAAGGAACTCGAGATGCTCTCTGGAGGAGAAAGATCTCTTACCTCTATCGCGTTACTTTTTGCGATGTCTCAAGTAAACCCACCACCATTTTTGGTACTAGACGAGACAGATGCAGCGCTCGACGAAGCAAACTCTCGTCGTTATGGAGAGATGCTCGACCTATTGTCCAAGTATTCTCAGCTTATAGTTGTAACTCACAACAGAGAGACTATGTCCCACGCAAAAGTTCTATATGGAGTAACCATAGGAGCAGACGGGGCATCCAAATTACTTTCAATAAAGTTTGACGAAGCAACTGAGTACGCAAAATAGAGGGCACCCTTTTGTCCTCGTCGTGTCTGAGCTGAGAAAAGTTACTTTCTTATTTGCTCGCTCTGTGTCGGCAATAAAAAAAACCGCCTTAAGACTGAGGCGGTCTTTTTATTTTTGTGTATTATTTTCTAACCTTTACACTTGCGGTTGAAAAGTTACCTACATTGTCATGAGCCACTGCTCTTATAGAATACATGCCAGGTGATAGTACTACGGTATTCCATCCGAACTTGTATGGTGACTCAGTGTCAGTGCCTATAAGAGTTTGTCCTTGATAGAAATCTACTTTTGCAATTCCACTAGGATCGTTTGCTTCAACTTTTATCTCGACAATCCCACTTGCTACTGTGCTCTTGTCAGCAGGAGAGGTAATCGTTACTCTCGGTTCTTTTGTGTCTGATAGAACTGGGTCATCATTACATCCCCCAATAAGTCCTTCTAGTAAACCACATTCATCTTCCTCCTCTTCTTCTGCAATTACAAATGTAGGGTTTTCAAGTTTTATGTATCCAACACTAAACCCTGGGAAGAGAAGGTTGTCCAATGTTCCAGTTGTTTCTAGTTCTGATAGTTGCCCAGTTGGGTTATCTTCAAAACGACTTTTCCCATGACTAGATGAGATAGTGTCTCCTTCAACGAAATATGAACTAGCTTGGGTAGCTACAGCATCTACTATCTGTCCGTCTATACTTATATTTTTTGGAAGTATAGTTTTTGGAGTTGTGTTTGCAATATGGATAACATAGTCGTCCCCATCCATAAATGCATTTACAAATGTTATTCCTGGATCAAAGTTGAATTCAGTCGAAACAGCCACTTTGTCCATTTCATTCCAGAAAATGTCCTTCATTGTCAAGAATGCAAAGTAAGATGCTCTTCTATTTGGATGAGATGGGGATTCGGGAAATTCATCTAACGATTCTCCTCCTTTTCTCGGAGAGATCATGGCATTTTTAACACCCTCTGTTCCCATTGTGTGGTATGTAGAGAATTTTATAAATCCATTGTGTCTTTCATTTGCATTTACTAAAGAGTTCAGGATGTTTGTAGTGTGTATTGCGTGGAGCATCGTGTTTCCAAATATTGCGTCAGTTTTATTTGGGTCCTGGTTTATGTTCCATTCTGTAAACCACATTCCTCTGTTTTCACCGAACAAATCTGCATAGTAATCTAGAAGCTTCGGGAAAGATTTGCTATCAGTGTCACCAAATATGTCTACTAGTTCTACTGTTCCACAATCAAACCATTCTTCTGCGTTGGCTGCCTCTGTTGGTATGTCTGTACAGTCATCAAACCCACTATAGTAATGGAAAACGTAATTGTTATATCCATATGTGCCCATTTGACTTGAAAGTGCAACATTCCATTGTGAGTTGAAATCTCCGTCAGCATCAAAGCCTCCACCAACAACTCCCTCTGTTTCTCCAAAAGATTTGTTTGGAGCAGCTGTTACAGCGAAAGGGACACTTGGGAGAATTTGTTTAACAGCTGTTTTGTATGGCTCTGCATGGGCTAAATAGTTTGTTACAGCAGTTGGTGCCATAACAAAAGGATTTCCTTGGAGATAGAAATTACTCTTTGAGTATTGTTCATTTCCAACTTCAATCCCAACTATGTTTACTCCTTGGTCTACCAAGAACTGCACTTGTTCTGCGACTTCTGCCGGTGTGTTGTTCTTGATATTCATAACAAACAAAACATCTGCATCTAGATCATTTGCCATTTCAGCAAAGTCATGAATATAATTTCTTGGTTCAGCATTTTGCTTTCCTTGGGAAGATTTTGCAGGATCTGATCCAGGTTGTCCTATGAAGTCATATATCTCATCTTTGTATCCTACACCTCCAACCTCTTCATCTGCTTCTATTCTGTCAGCTTCTATATTTCCATATCCACGTATTTCGTTACCTGGAGCAAGGTTTGCTATTTCCTCTGGTGTTAAAACTTCTGTTGCATTTACGGGTGCCTTGAAGTGGTACCATTTTGTGTTTCCACCACTAGGAAAACGAAGCAATGGTGTACCGAGTTCTGTTACTAGATCTTGCATAACTGGATCTGTTCCCCAGTCGAAAAGATCGAAGTATTGAGCAGAAGAACTACCGTATAGATTTACATCAACAGATTCTGCGCCTTCTGTTGTTATTGTGAAAGTTGCCTCAACAGTGTCTGCTGGGTTCACGAGCCCGAGTAGTCTGTTTGAGTATGGTCTAGCGGTTATGATTATAAAACTACCAACTAGCATTACGATCAAAAGTATAGATATTGACCGTATAGATGCGTATCTCGGGTCCTTCAAAAAAGAGTTAAAATTCATGTAATATAGAAATTATGATTAATCTCTATATTATACCAGACAATAGTTTAAATATGTGCTATTGGTTCGGTTGGTAATAAGTATTCTCTTTTACGTATTTCATTATTTCAATGGTGTCTTTGTATCTATCAACACTGCCCAAAACTATTATTGCAATTGCTCTGTTTGAGAATTCGCCCATAGGAACTTCAAATATAGCAAGACTTGTTTCTCCAGCATCATAAGTGTATCCTCGTTTTCCTCCCTTGTATCCTTCTATGTCTAAAAATTGGCTTGTGTTGTCCCAGTAGTGATCTTTGGTTCTATAAGAGGGAAGTATAGACATTTCTAGTACAAATGGCTTGTACAGATACATATATCTAGAGAGTCGCAGCAAATCATATGCACTGGAAAGGTTGTTGTCTGAGAGTCCTGAAGGGTCTTCAAAATATGTTTCCGTCAATCCCATCGAAGAAACTTTTTCATTCATAAATCTTATAAAGTTTTCTTTTCCTGCGTATCGGGCCAATATCTCAGCAGCATCATTTGACGAAACTAGAACTAGTGGATATACAAGATCATTACTTTGTATTTTTTCTCCAGCACGGAAGCCTCCATTCTCTCCTTGAACTGCAAGCATGGCACTAGTTATAGAAATGGTTTTTCTTTGGCTAACAACGTCTAGTGCCGTCAGTGCAGTAACTAGCTTTGTGATAGAGGCTATCGGCCGTATCTCTTCTCCATTTTTTTCTATGATCACATCTCCAGTTTCAAGATCACCAACTGCGTATGCTTGAGCTGAGACTTTTGGAGAAAGCTTGGGGTTAATTTTAAAATAATTTCCAGAAACGATATTTTCAGATTTGATCTCCTTTTCACTAAAGATTGAAACCGTAGTCCCTATATCTGCCCACTCAAAAAGTTTTTCTGCATTCTCATCAGAAAGTCGAATACAGCCTCCAGAGTATCCAGATCCTTTTGGATAAGGAGTGCCATTTTCATATATCGGCCATCCATGTATAAAAAAGTTTCCGAAAAATTGCATGCTCCACGGCATCCATGCGCGTCCTACAGATGAAAGGTGCCTTTCTTCTTTTGTCTGTATACGGAATTCTCCCCCTGGAGTTTCCCAATAACTCCCCGGTTTTCCTTTGGCAAGTACATCGAACTCATCTACTACTTTTCCATCCTCATATGTAACGACACTCATCGTTTCTAGGTTTATACGTATCATTTTTCCATCGGGCGGAGGAGTGAACTGTTCATCAGAAATATTCTCCAAGTTTATAGGGCTATTTGATATGTCGTCTTCGTTATCACTTGCGTTTGCGGTTTGGGAAGTTGATTCTTCTCCTTTTTCAAAAATATTTGAAACGAACATAGAGATTTTCTCTATCTGTGGATCAATCGCGTTTGATGCTATGCTCACGCCTTCAACAAAACCTTTTGCGACAAGTACTCCTGTGCCGATAGCACAAGAGACCGTGATTATAAAAAGTAAATTTTTTATAAATCTTTTCATTAGGCTTTGTCAGTTTCTGGTATTAGTTCGTAGTCTATAGTTTTAGATTCTAAGTCTACTGACTTAACTTTTATATTTATTATGTCACCCAATCTAAACATTTTATTGTTCTTTTTTCCAACTAACTTTGTACCAAACTTGTCCATAGTGTATTCGTCATCTGGTAGATCTCTCATTCGTATTGCTCCCTCAGACTTTGAAGAAAGTTCTGACACAAACATGCCCCAGTCGGTGATACCACTCACTACACCTTGGAGTACTTTACCTATCTGATCTCCCATGTACTCAACTTGCTTCCATTTTATAGAAGTACGTTCTGCTTCTTGGGCATCTCTCTCTCTTTCTGAAGAGTGGTTGGCAATATCATCATATTTATCTCTTAATTTTTCAGGAACAAAGTTGTTCTTGATAGCCTCCTTCAGGAGTCTGTGAACTATAAGGTCTGGGTATCTTCGTATCGGAGAAGTAAAGTGACAATAGTATCGAAGTGCTAGTCCGTAGTGACCTATATTTTTTGTAGAGTAGATTGCTTTTGCCATGGACCTGATCACGAGTTCGTTTATCATGTCTTGTTCAGGTGTGTCTTCTACTGCCTTGAGTAGTTTTTCAACTGAGTGAGGATCTACTTTCCCTTTTTTGTTTTCAAGAGGGAATCCAAGTGACGAAACAAACAAAGAAAGTTCTGATATTCTGTCAGGATTTGGTGTGTCGTGGATTCGATATAAAAATACTGGCAATTTGTTTGGGTGGTTTGTTGTAACAAACGAAGCGACACTTTCGTTTGCAAGGATCATAAACTCTTCAATAAGTTCGTTTGCTCGCCCATGAGTTTTCTCTGTAACCCCAGTCGGATGTCCCGTTTGGTCCAAGATAAATTTTACTTCTGTTTGTTCTACTAGTATTGCACCTCTCGCTACTCTCTTTTTTCTCATTATTTGTGCTAGTTTGTCACAGATAAGGAGCTCTTCCATAAGTTCGCCCTGTTTTGTTTGGATCACAAGCTCAGCTCCTTCGTATGTAAATCTTTTTTTTGAATGTATTACTCCTTCTCCGAACCAAACACTTTTTACATTTGCATCTTTGTCCATTGTAAAAACAGCACTCATGGTTAGTCTGTCCACTTTTTCCATTAGTGAACAAAGATTGTCTGAGAGTATGTGTGGGAGCATGGGAATCGTGCGGTCAACCATATAAACAGAAGTTGCTCTTTCATACGCTTCTTCATCTATTGCTCCACCTTCCGTCACGTAGTGAGTAACATCCGCGATATGCACTCCGATTTCCAAGTCGCCGTCTTCGTTGTACGAAAGTGAGAGTGCGTCGTCGAAGTCCTTTGCATCCGCTGGGTCAATGGTCCATGTTGTTGTATTTCTGAAGTCTCTTCTTCCAACTAGATCTTCTTCTCCTATTCCTTTTGTGTTTATTTCTTCTGCGTCTTTTGTAACAGAATTTTCGTGATTTTCTGAAAAACCTCTTTCAAGTGCCAATCCCTTCATCAGAGAGTTGTGATCTGAACTCTTTCCCATAACTTCTAAGATCGTTCCTTTTGGGATGTGTCGTCTGTGTGTCCATTCAGTTATCGTGCAAAAAACAAGATCTCCTGGCATGGCCCCTTTGGAATCATCTTTTGATACGAGTATGTCTGTAGTTATTCTTTTGTCGACAGGAGATACAATAGTAGTTTCACCTTCTTTTGTTACTGTTCCCATGATTCCGCGTCTACCTTTTTTTACTATTTCTTTAACTTCGCCTGTCTGCCATCGGTCTCTACCTTTAGGGTGGATAAGTATCTTTACAGTATCACCGTGAAGAGCAGTACTTTGGAAAGCCTGATTTATAGTAATTTTTTGTTTATTTTGTTTATCAAAAACAGTTCCAGTTCCACGAAGTGATACAGAAAGCATGCCCACGATCTCTCTACTCGGCGAGCTTTTTCTGTCTCTTTTGTCTCCTCTAGCATTTCCATTTCTTGGTTTTCGGGGTCCTTTACTTCCTTTGTATTCGGAGCGTTCCGTTGTTCTTTTCATATATATAGATATTAGCATAGGAAGGGGGATTTGACCCGGTAGTATCTACTAGCCGGCAGGCAGGGATCTGGTAAAATTGCACAAGTGTCGGAACCAGGTTGACTCATCTTGGATTATTTGTTAATATCGTGCGGTATGTTAATGATAAGAATGCAAAGAACAGGTCGCAAAAATGAACCCTATTTCCGGGTTGTTTTGACTGACTCAAAAAACGGTCCAAAAAGTGGTAAGTTCATAGACATTTTAGGTTTCTATGATGCTAAAGCTGGAAAGACAGAATTCAAAAAAGATGAGATTGTCCGACGTATGAAGGACGGAGTCAAACTTTCTGACACAGTTCATAACTTCCTTGTTGCACAAGGTGCAATAGAAGGGAAGAAGAAAAATTCTCTATCACGAAAGTCTCCTACAAAACCTAGAAAAGAACTAAAGAATAAGTAAAAGAATAAAAAACAACCTCGACTCTGTCGGGGTTGTTTTTTATTAAACGATTTGTTAATCTAAAAAAAATTCAAGCATATGGTTATTTTAAGTAAAATTGTAGCAACTGCTTTGCTACTCGGGGTTACTTTTTTCTTGTATTTCTTTTCAATGTCAGGCGGGTACACAGAATATAAGTCTATAAAAGAAATGATGAGTGCAGGATTAGTACAAATAATTTTCTTTGCACTTTCCGCTCTTCCTATCACCGGAATCATCCTTATATGGACAAAAAGAAAGAAAACAATTTTTTCTTAAAGTTAAACGCTCATAATATTGGGTGTTTTTTTATTTTATATTATCCTTGAACTCGGATTATTTCGGTGGTATACTGGCACAGATCCAGAGTGTCGTAAGTCTGGAGTATTAATACAAGTAACGATTTGAATGAATATATGGAAATCGACAAAGAATTCCTAGAGTATGTAGTGAAGTCACTAGTAGACAACCCAAGTGACGTTGTAGTTGATAGAAGTGTTGATGAAATGGGAGTACTTATAACGCTAACTGTAAACCCAGCAGATATGGGTAAAATAATCGGACGACAAGGAAACACTGCAAAGGCTATCCGAACACTACTACGAGTTATCGGTATGAAAAACAACGCTCGAGTAAACCTAAAGATCAATGAGCCAGAAGGAGGAAAGAGATCAGTAACAGAGGGTACTCCAAGCGCTTCAGCTTCATCAGTTGACGAAGCAATGGAAGACCTAAAAGGGATCTAAATCTAAGAAATAAAAATAAAAAACATTTCGGGAAACCGAGATGTTTTTTATTTGACAAAGTAAAGGAAAAGTATAGAGTAAAGAAAAAAACAAATGAATAAGCTGATAGAAGTATCTTCTATGCAAAAAATACAATTTTCTGTCATAGAGGATGGTTATGGAAAACAATTTTGCATAAAAAGTCCCTACCAAGAAGAAGCAAGCAAGTATGACAATTCGGTTTATTTTAAAAATATCCGTGTAGGTATCTTTGCTTTAGGGAGTGAAATAAGCGTGTATAGGAATTCTTTACTTTTTGACAAGGGTCTAATAAAACTAGATGGACCTGGTGGTAGGGACGGAGTCTATCCAGTTGCTGATGGATTTAAAAAAATAAAACTCGCTTACGACACCAATGCAAGTTTTACCGTAGATTCCTTTGAAACAGGAGATATTGTGGAACTATATTGGGATTTGCATGAAGAAGAGAAAAAGGAAATGGAATACTGGCTCACACATGAGGGTATGGGTGGCAGTATAAAAGAAAAGGATATACCAGATCAGGTTATATATTATTTTATCTCAAGAATTTGCTTTGGGAGAAAAATGAAAAATGTACCGTTTGCATTCTCTCTTCGGATTCTAGTAATAAATTGGTAAAGTTTTTAAGGCGATCATATTCGCCTTTTTTTATTTGCTTTTTTTCACTATCCGCTATACGCTGTGTCTTATATACTAATATTATGCATTTCCACGTAATCACAATCTTTCCCGAAAGCTTCGATTCCTATATTGGGGAGTCGATAATTGGACGTGCTGTAAAGGAGAAAAAAATAAAAATTTCTTTTTATAATCCAAGGAAATTTGTCACTGGAAAATACAAAAAGGTTTGGCCGGATGGCAACATCTCTCAGATTGTGGACGATAGACCATATGGAGGAGGTCCAGGAATGATACTTCGCGCGGAGCCTGTTATAAAGGCAGTTGAAAGCGCAATTAAAAAAGTAAAAAAGGGGGGCAAGATTAAAATTGTGAACTTTTTTCCTGGAGGTAAAAAGTTCACAACAGAATATGCTAAAACTTCTGTAAAAAAATATACAGACATTGTTCTCATTTGCGGACGATATGAAGGAATAGATGCTCGTGTGGACAAGGTACTTAAGACTGAAAAAATATCTATCGGAGATTATGTTCTGACGGGAGGGGAATTGCCCGCGATGGTTGTTCTAGATTGTATGGCAAGACAGGTGAAAGGCGTGCTCGGTAAATTTGAATCATTAGAAGAAGAAAGGGTCTCAGCAGATGAGTTCTATACTCGTCCAGAAATTCTGGAACATAGAGGAAAGAAATATCGTGTTCCCAAGGTCCTACTTTCAGGAGATCATAAAAAAATAGAAGAGTGGAAAGTTTCTAAATCTAAAAAATAAAAAAGCTCTAAATAAATAGAGCTTAATAATCGTTATTTTTGTCACCATTGGCATCATACCAACCGATGACAGTTTTTGTCCCTACGTCTATCCACCCCGAGAGACTTTGTTTTCCGAGGACTTCTTTTGTATACACAAAGTCCTCATACAGCTCCCAGAAAGGAGCTGTCCCGTACATTTTCCTCATGACAGTGTCATAGGGATTATTGTGTGGCCAGACAGCTTTCACTGCCAGTGAATCCTCGATTACGAAGTAAATATCGAGATGTTTTTCATACGATATTTCCTCGTCGGATTTTGTCGGCTCGGGTAGTTCCAAGAGTGTGCATCCTGAAAAAAACACAAAACACAAATTTAAAAAGAACAATTTCATTTTCATCGGACCAATTTTTTTGTCAGGCTATTTTATAACACAATTTGAATATATATTCAAGTTTTAATCTATATATTGCCAGGTATACTAAAAACAATGAATCCAATAATTTTGTATAAAAAAGAAGGAGAGACTCCTCTTGAGTGTATCAATCGCTCCAAAGAAGAAGGGGCTATCCCAAAAGATGTGAAGGCAACTTATGCTGGACGGCTTGATCCAATGGCGGAAGGGCTTTTGATTGTTCTAGTAGGAGAAGCTGTTCATGAAAAAGAAAAGTATCTTAAACTTTCAAAAGAGTATGAGGTGGAAGTTTTGTTGGGAATGTCGACAGACACAGGAGATGTTTTGGGGGAAATACAGGACACAAAGCCATTTTTTATGTCTGGAAATTCTTTAAGTCTTCGGGTCTCGTCACAACTAGATAAAGATCAAAGTGTTGTGACGCCAGACATTAAAGAATTTCCAAACGACGATATGTTGGAATACGGGGAACAAAACGTAACACAGAAAATACAAGACGTTTTAAAAAATTGTGTAGGAGAGTTTGAAGAGGAATATCCAAAATATTCTTCTCGAACAGTTGGAGGAAAACCACTTTTTTCTCTGGCTAGACTTGGTCATATTTTCAAATCTCCGAAACACAAAGTTGTAATTAATTCTATTATTTTACAAAATACTAGAATGATGAAAGTGGCGGAAGTGGCGGATGAGTCAATCGAAAGGATAAAAAAAGTAAAAGGGGATTTCCGGCAGGAAGAAATAATAGAAGGTTGGGAGAAACTGAAAGATACAAATGGGGAGGATAAAGCGCTTGTTGTTTCAATAAAAGTTTCGTGTGAGAGTGGTGCATATATGCGAGTCCTTGCTGAAAAAATAGGGAAGTCTCTTGTCTATCCCGCACTTGCACTACGTATAAAAAGGACAAAAGTAGGCGAATATACTATTTAAACTTCATTTGACAAACTTACTTTTTCTGATAAAGTAAAGAAAAATTTTCATATGGACATAAAGTTGCTCATGAATAAGACATTAATTGATGTCTTCGAAAAGCTCAAAAAAACCAAGTACAAAGATCTTTATCAAATCAATGAGAAGGCTGGAACTACGGAGGAAATATCAAAAACCTTCAGAGAACTTGGATCCAGAGTCAATACTTTGGCATTTATATTTTTTTCTAGAAAAGTACTTTTTTCTGTCTCAGAGAAGATACAAAAAGTACCAGAGTCAAAATTATTGACGAACCCTGATGGAGCAATGATTGTTCTTCTTTTAGGGGCGTTCTCTCCGCTTCTAAAAAATATCATTGGCGGTAATTTTAGAAGTGCTTTTGATGGTGATAAATACATGATTTTTGGATCTTTATTTGATATGGATGATATCAAAAAACTCAAGGAAGAATTGAGGGAAGATATTAAAAATCATGAAGAGATTTTTAATGAATGGGTACATTGGATGATTTATAAATCTGACGCTGAAAAAAGTTATGATGAAAAACTTTTTAACGTAGTTTCAAATTTTGCAGTCAAACTTAAGGAGCATAAGTCAATTGAGGAACTTGAAAAAGCTGGCGAACCACTTTTGGAATTATATAATTCCAAAGAGGGAAATGAGGCGGTTTGGCGAAATGAGAGAAAAAAGCACGGTTTTCCTGACAAAACAGAAGAACTGTATCTTTCAATTCTGAGAATACTTGTGTTATCAGATGTCATTTATTCATGCGGTCATAATATGGAATAAAGCCTGTTAACTCAGGTTTTTTTTATTTGTTTGACAAACTTACTTTTTCTGATAAAGTAAAGAAAAATTTTGTTATGGAAAAAGCATACGTAAACATGTATTTAAACAAGACATTATTAGAGATATTTGAAAAACTAAAGGATACTCAATATAAGGATATTTACGAAATAAATATCCCTGATAGTTGTGATGAATTATCTGAAGACTTTAAAAGCTTTGGCTTGCGATTGAATGTTTCAGGATTTATTTTCTTTTATAAAAAGATTTTACTTCCTATTTATGGAGAGTTGGTCAAAATACCGGAAGAAAAATTAGCTAATTTTGAGGGCTTTTTAATTTCTTCTGTTTTGGCGGGGCTAGGAAGATCAATGGAAAAATTGGCAGAAGAGAAAGAAACGCCTTGCTTTGATATTGAAAAAATGTCTATCTATTTGGAACTATTCAGTTCGGATTTCAAAACTTACGTTGAGGAGGCCAATCAAAGAATTTCCAAAAATAGTGAAATTTTTAATGATTGGAAAAACTGGCTCGTTAATGAATACCAGAGTGAAAAAGAGTCTGAAGAAAAGCTGATTAGTTTTGCTTCAAATTTTCAAGAAGTAATTATAAAAAATACGGACAATATTTCCTTGGATGAAGTGAAAAACGCAGGAAAACCTTTCGGTGATTTTGTTAAAACGAAAGAAGGACAAAAAGCATTTTTCAAAAATGAGTTAGACAATATAGGCTTACCGAATAAAACAGAGGTTTTATATTTCTCATTAATTAATACAATTGTTCTCATTGATATTATATTTTCGTGTAGACAATCGTTAGAGTAAAAAATATTCCCGACATAAAATCGGGATTTTTTATTTTTTTGACAAACTTAATTTTTCTGATAAAGTGAAGAAAAATTTGGTCTATGAACTTTGAACTTAACGAATTACTCAATATTTCAAAAAATGGCTTTCAGTATAGCTCTCGGAACGAGAGAAAAGAAGTCTTTGAATATATAGAAAATATAAATGAACAAAAGGGTCGACTCAAGATGTTGGCAGCTTTACAAAATGCCTTTATTCATTTTTCAGAAAAACACAACAAAAGCACTAGAAAATTTTTTCGTAAAATAATTTATAAAATTGAAATTATTGCACGGGAACTTGGGTCAGTTTCGGCCACAATGAGGTGGTTGGAATATAAAAAAAGATACATAAATTGGGAGTACTAATTACTTTCAAGATATATATCCTAGGCAGGAAATAAAGGCTCAAAAGGCCTTTTCTTTTTGGATAAATAGTGCTTGACAAAAGGCATATAAGTGTGCTATAATATAGCTAAATGAGCACTTTACCAAAGGTGAACGGATCAGGTATGAATGTTATCATATCCGCCGTATCTTGGGGTTTTAAAATGACCCTCGAGACTTTTTCTTATATTGGCCGTATTTTTTCTCACTTCAAAGTTTCAGTTCAAAAAACTTGGTCTGAAAAAAAGAAGAATGAGACAGCCGGCATGGATTCGTGGAAAGTTTGGACAATATTTGGGTTTATGGTGATTGGAAGATGGATTGCATCCTTCTTCCGCGCTTTCTCAAAAACTGTTCCGACTTGGCCACCTAAGCCTGCCAAGAAAAAGAAATGACATTTTATACGGATCTCTCTAATAGGAGATCCTTTATCGTTCTAGCGTTGACACATATTGTGTTTCGTTATAAGATATTGGCAAAAATCAAAACCAATGAACATGAAAAATTTAATATTCGTAGTATTACTTTGCCTTTTTTCTGTCACAGGCGTAAATGCTCAGGCACCAACAAAAAAGGAGATTCGAAAAGAGTATCGGGAAATAACTTCCTATCTTAAGGACAATATGGACAAGGATGTTCCATACGAAGATGTTATGCAGATCATTGGCCGTGCAAAAACGGTCACTGAAAATATGGACCTCGTTTATGGCACAAACAAAAAATGCCAAGAAAAATTTGATATTGCTCTTTTGACTGGAAATTTCGTTATGGCCGGGCTTATGCGGACACTGAAAGAGATATAATAAATTTTGGAAGAGTTAGAAAACTAGATCGGTATCCCCGGTCTTTTTTAATTCCCACAGCAGAAGGGCAGTTAGAGGGTCAACCGCGTCGCTCGCAAGTGACGGGGTTGACAAAAAGGTTGGTTTCAGGTAGACTCCTATTCGATTGACCGATTGTGTCCCGAGAGCATTCAATCGCCATTACTCCGTACTATAAGTCGCGTATAGTGCAAAACAATACAAAAATACAACGATAAACGAAGGACCGAACATGCCCTATGGCTTGTTCTTTCGCCGTTTTCTGTGTCTTTCTGGATTGTGTAATTTTTATAAAAAATCTTTATGCAAAAGAAGATAGACCGCCCAAAGAAGTACTTTGCAAAGTACAGAACACCGCTGGTCAAGTTTCCAGATCTTCTAGAACAACAACTCGTGTCATTCGAGTGGTTCATAGAAAAAGGAATGGGAGAAGTATTCAAAGAATTTTCTCCAATCAGTGATTACTCAGGAAAGAAGTTCGACCTTGAGTGGACAGCTTTTAATATTTCAGAGCCAAAGTGCAGTGAAACTGAGGCGAAGGAAAACAAACTTACTTATGAGTCGTCTGTTAAGGCTCGGGTAAAACTAACAAACCGTGCAATAGGTACAGTCAAAGAACAGGAAATCTTTATGACAGATCTTCCTATGATGACACCACACGGTACATTTATTATAAACGGAGTAGAACGTGTTATCGTTCCACAGCTTGCTAGAAGCTTCGGAGTTTTCTTTACAGAAAACGAAGTAAAAGGAAAAAAATATTTCGGATCAAAGATTATACCTTCAAGAGGTGTGTGGATAGAAATAGAAGCAGAGCTAGACGGACTACTATATGTTCGCATCGACAAGAAACGTAAGTTTCCAATAATTCATCTTCTCAGAGTTCTCGGACTAGCAACTGATGAAGCAGTAGGAAAAGCTTTCGGAAAAGACTTTTCCGCAGAGGCTACTTTGATGTTGGAAAAAGAGACTTCCAAGTCTCTAACAGATGCATATCTAGAAATGTACAAGCGCCTACGCGATGGCGACTTGGCAACTCCAGATAACGCAAAGGAGTTTATCGACGGACTCTTCAATGGTGAAAGATACGATCTTTCTCCTGTTGGACGATATCAGTTCAACAACAGATTTGAGAAGGATGTTGCAGGCAAAGAAATAGACAGAAGAACTCTTTCTGCAGAAGATATGGTTTTGGTTGCAAAACATATTTTCACTCTAGCAAAAACTCCTGGTGCAAAAGGAGACGACATAGACCACTTGGCACAAAGACGTGTTCGATGTGTAGGTGAACTTCTACAACAAAAGATCAGAACTGGTATGGCTCAGATAAAGAGAAATGTACAGGATCGTATGTCTACTATAGACGCGGCGACCGCAGCACCGATCCAGATCATAAACCAAAAGCCACTTCAAGCTCGTGTAAAAGAATTTTTCACAACAAACCAGCTTTCACAGTTCATGAACCAAGAAAACGTCTTGGCAGAAATAGAACACCTTCGTATTGTGTCAGCACTTGGTCCTGGTGGACTTACAAAAGAGCGTGCATCACTTGAGGTTCGTGACGTTCACACTTCTCACTACGGTAGAGTTTGTCCGATTCACACACCTGAAGGTCCAAACATAGGTTTGATTCTTCACCTTGCAACATACGCAAGACTAAACGAATTCGGTATTATCGAATCTCCTTACATAAAGGTAAAGAATGGAAAAGTTACAAATGAAGTAACATTCCTAAACGCGCTCGATGAAGAAAGATATATCATCGCTCATGCAGGAACAAGATATGACAAAGATGGAAAGATAGAAGATGAATACGTGGAAGCTCGTATCAATACAGTTCCTGGTCTTATAGAAAAAGAAAAAGTAGAGTTCATAGACGTTGCTACAAACCAAGCATACTCAGTAGCTACTTCAATGGTTCCTTTCCTAGAACACAACGACGCAAACCGTGCGCTCATGGGATCGAACATGCAAAAGCAGGCAGTTCCATGTGTAGCTCCTGAGAGACCTCTCGTTGCAACAGGTATGGAAGAACTCGCTTCTAGATATTCAGGTAGACTTGTTGTTGCTGAAGCAGAAGGAACAGTAGAGTACGTAGACGGAAAAGAAATAGTTATTAAGTCTGGGGATAAAAAGAAAACATATCCACTTGTAAACTTCTCACGAACAAACAACTTCTCTGTTTTCCACCAAAGACCAATAGTTTCTTTGGGAGATAAAGTAAAGAAAGGTGATGTTCTAGCAGACACATCTTCAACGGACCACGGACAAATATCTATCGGTCAAAACGTAAAAGTGGCATTCATGACATGGAACGGTGCAAACTATGAAGACGCCATAATACTTTCTGAAAGATTAGTGAGAGACAGTAAATTTACTTCTATATATATAGAGGAGTTTACTTCTATGGTTCGAGATACAAAACTTGGGCCTGAGGTTACAACACGCGATATTCCAAACGTTGGTGAAGCAAAACTAAAAGATCTAGATGAAGAAGGAGTAGTTCGAATAGGAGCAGAGGTAGGAGAAAACGACATATTGGTAGGTAAGATCACACCAAAGGGTGAGACAGAACTTACACCAGAAGAAAGATTGCTAAGATCTATCTTTGCTGAAAAAGCACGTGATGTAAAAGACTCATCACTTCGAATGCCTCATGGAAAGAAAGGACGAGTAATCTCAGTAAAAATCTTTTCACGAGAAAGAGGTGATCAACTAGAAAGTGGTGTCATAAAGAAAATTGTTCTAGAAGTTGCACAGGTTAGAAATATCTCTGTTGGAGACAAGCTAGCAGGACGACACGGAAACAAGGGTGTTATCTCAACTATTCTTCCACAAGAAGATATGCCATACATGGAAGACGGAACACCTGTTGATATGATCCTTACTCCACTTGGAGTTCCATCTCGTATGAACCTCGGACAAATTCTAGAAATGCACCTTGGTATCGCTGCAGACACACTCGGATATCAAGCTATCGTTCCGCCATTTAGTGGAGCAAACATCGATGAAATAAAACAAGAACTTAAGGCAGCAGGTATGCCAGAGTCTGGAGAGATACCATTGTTTGACGGACGAACAGGAGAGAAGTTCGATAGAAATATTGCAGTCGGTATCATGTACATCTTGAAACTTCACCACATGGTAGAAGACAAGATTCACATGCGATCTATTGGTCCATACTCACTCATCACTCAGCAGCCACTCGGAGGAAAGGCGCAGGGTGGAGGACAGAGATTTGGAGAAATGGAAGTGTGGGCACTGGAAGGTTATGGTGCCGCATATGCACTTCGTGAAATGCTAACTTACAAATCAGACGACATCCAAGGTAGAACACAAGCATTTGATGCGATCATAAAGGGAGAGAAGATCACAAATGCAAATGCACCCGCGTCGTTCCAAGTTATGCTCAACTATCTACGAGGTCTAGCACTAGATGTAGAACTAAAAAGTAACAATCCAAAGAGGTCGATCGAAAGTGTTCCCGAGGTAGGAAGTCAAGATTAATCCTAATCATAATAAATATATGAAAACTCTAAATACATCAGATTTTGACTACATCACACTTCGTTTAGCATCTCCAGATCGAGTTCGAGAATGGTCATATGGCGAAGTAACAAAACCAGAAACTATAAACTACCGTACTGGTAGAAGTGAAAGAGGGGGACTATTCGATGAAAAAATATTCGGACCAGAAAAGGACTATGAGTGTTACTGTGGTAAGTACAAAAGAATAAGATTCCAAGGAATAGTTTGTGAAAAGTGTGGAGTTGAAGTAACTCGCTCTATTGTTCGACGTGATCGAATGGGACACATAGAACTAGCTTCTCCTGTTGCTCACATCTGGTTCCTAAAGAGTGTGCCGTCACGTATGGCAACTCTCCTTGGTATAACATCATCCGACCTTGAGAAGGTTGTATACTTCGCTGGTTACATAATCACAAAAGCTCATGAAGATGAGAAAGAGAGATTGATCAAGGATATCGAACAAGAATACAAACAAAAAGTAAAAGCAGTAGAAAAAGATGAAGACAGGGACAAACTAAAAGAACTTCTTCTTGCTACAAAAAAAGAAATAGCAGATATAACAGTTGGAAAGGTGATGAATGAGATTTCATACCACCATTTCTCACTAAAATACGGCTCATGTTTTGAGGCATCTATTGGTGCTGAAGCTATATATTCTCTTTTGAAAAATATGGACCTTGAAAAAGCAAGGGTCAATACAGAGAAAATGATAGAAGAAGCAGGAAAGTTGGACAAAGAAAAACTAAAGAAACGACTTTCACTTATCCGATCAATGATGCATGCAAATATAAGACCAGAGTGGATGTTCCTAGTAAATATCCCAGTTATCCCACCACAACTTCGACCGATGGTTGCTATTGAAGGTGGAAGACATGCTACTTCAGATATAAATGATCTATATCGTCGTGTTATAAACCGAAACAACCGTTTGAGAAAACTAAAGGAGATACATGCTCCAGACGTGATTCTTCGAAACGAAAAAAGAATCCTTCAAGAAGCAGTAGACGCACTTCTAGACAACTCTATGTGTCAAACTTCAGACTCGCAAGCAATGGCAAAGAGCCAAAGACGAGCATTGAAGTCTCTTTCAGATAACCTAAAGAGCAAGCAAGGATTGTTCCGACAAAACTTGCTCGGAAAGCGAGTTGACTACTCAGGACGTTCTGTGATCGTTGTTGGTCCAGCACTAAACCTAGATCAATGTGGTTTGCCAAAACACATGGCCCTCGAACTTTTCAGACCGTTTGTTATTTCAAAGATTCTTGAAAGAGAAATGGCTTTCAATATCCGCGGAGCTAACAAACTTATAGACGAGAGAGTACCTGAAGTCTGGGTAATCTTGGAAGAAATAATCCAAGGTAAATACGTACTCCTAAACCGTGCTCCAACTTTGCACAGACTAGGTATACAAGCTTTCCACCCGATTCTTATCGAAGGAAACGCTATACAACTTCACCCTCTAGTTTGTCAGGCATTCAACGCTGACTTCGACGGAGACCAGATGGCGGTATACGTACCACTTTCAGATGAAGCTCAAAAAGAAGCTGGAGAACTCATTGCTGCAAATAGAAACCTTCTAAAGCCTGCAAACGGAGACCCAATCACAAACCCACGTATGGACATGGTGCTTGGTAGTTTCTGGATGACAAAGATTGTTGAAGGAGAAAAAGGAGAGGGAAGTTATTTCTCAAGTCCTAACCACGCCATAACTACTTATGACTTTGGTGGAGTTGGTATACATGCGAAAATAACAATCCTTCCTACAGAAAAACCAAAGTATGACAAATTTGAAGGAAAGTATTTTGAGACTACAGTCGGAAGACTTTTGTTCAACACTATACTTCCAGATGATTTCCCATACCTAAACGAAGAAGTGACTGCGTCTCGAGTTTCAAAACTTGTAGATGAGTTCATCATGCATTACGGTATCGATGAGACTCCAAAATTCCTAGACAAGATAAAAAACTTTGGTTACAAATACGCTACTTATTCAGGTACAACATGGAGTCTCGACAATGTTCGAGTTCCTGAAGGAAAAAAGGAAGTAGTTGCAAATTCTCGAGCAAAAGAAAAAGAAGTTATCTCTCAGTATCACGAAGGACTTCTTTCTCAAGAAGAAAAATACCGAAAGGTTATCGAAGTATGGGAAGGTGCGAAAACTGAAGTTGATAAACTTCTCGCTGTTAGTGCGCTTCCAAAAGGAGGATCTGCGTATGACCTAATCTATCCGAAAGCAAGAGGTAGTATGTCTAACATTTCTCAGATGGCAGGTATGAAAGGTCTCATCCAAAACACTACAGGACGTATCATTGAGTACCCAATCATCCCTTCATTTATCGAAGGACTTTCACCTATTCAATACTTCATTACTACTCACGGTTCACGTAAGGGTCTAGCCGACACAGCTCTAAGTACTGCAAAGGCTGGTTATCTAACAAGACGTCTGGTTGACGTCGCACAAGACGTGGTTGTAACAGAAGAGGATTGTGGAACTACAGACTCAAAGAGACTCACAAAGGAAAATATTTCTGGAATCGAGATCTCTCTTTCAAAAAATATCCGTGGACGCGTGCTTGCACAGCCTGTAAAGGACAAGGACGACAATGTTCTATTCAAGAAAGGACACCTAATCATGAAAGAAGACGCAGACCAGATAGACCAAGCTGGAGTACTAGAAGTACAAGTACGTACACCTATGACATGTAAAACAAAGTATGGTGTTTGTCAGAAGTGTTACGGACTAGACCTCGGTAGAAACACTCTTGTAAAGAAAGGCGAGGCAGTCGGTATCATCGCCGCGCAAGCGATCGGAGAACCAGGAACACAGCTTACACTTCGAACATTCCACGCCGGAGGTGTCGCGGGTACAGACATCACACAAGGTTTGCCGAGAGTTGAAGAAATATTCGAAAGAAGAATCCCTAAGAATCCTGCTATTATCTCCCAAACAGATGGAGAAGTGGTTGAGATAAAGGACGATGGAACAGAGAAAACAATCCTTGTTCTTTCAGATACAAAGGTTGATGGTAAATCAAATGAGATTATCTACACTGTGGCTTTCCGTAGACTTCCGATTGTAAAGGCTGGAGACAGGATCGTAAAAGGTCAATTACTTACAGACGGTTCAGCTGATATAGTTGAGTTGCTAAAGTATAGTAGTAAAGAAATAGCAGAAGATTATATCGTTCATGAAATAAACAAAGTTTATGAGCTTCAAAGTGCTTCTATTTCAAGAAAGCATATTGAGATAATCATACGTCAAATGTTCTCTAGACGAAGAATAAAGGAAGCTGGAGACACTACTTTCTCACCAGGCGAAATAGTTGAAGTTCTAGAACTAGAAGAGGAGAACGAAAGAGTGAAAGAGGACGGAGGAGAGAAGTCTGTTGCTGATACACTAGTTCTTGGAATATCAGAAGTATCTTTGACTACAAAGAGTTGGCTATCTGCTGCTTCATTCCAAAACACAAATAAAGTATTGATTACAAACGCGATCCGCGGAGGTATCGATCGTCTTCGAGGTCTGAAAGAAAACGTTATTATCGGACGTCTGATCCCAGCAGGTACTGGTTTCGACAAAAACAGTAAGGGTGATAATAAACCAACCGAAGATATACGGTAGTCTCGCATCGCAAATGGAACACCATGAGCGACACAGTATCACAAATCAAAGAACGACTCAGTATTGAAGAAGTATTGGGAAGTTATATAAAACTAGAAAAATCGGGTTTGAACTGGAAGGCTCTTTGTCCTTTCCATAAAGAAAAAACCCCATCTTTTCTTATCTCTCCACAGAGAAAGAGTTATTATTGTTTTGGTTGTGGAGCAAAAGGAGATATCTTTTCGTTTGTTGAAGCTTTCGAGGGCTTGGATTTCAAAGGAGCTCTCGAAGTTTTGGCAAGCAAAGCAGGAGTCGAGATAAAATATTCAAAGAGTGAAGGTAAACAAGAAGACAAGGACAAGTTGTTCACTATTATGTCCATGGCATGTGAGTTTTATGAAAAGGAACTCGAAAATATTTCCGATGCAATTGCGTATTTAGAAAACAGAGGACTAACGAGGGATACGATAAAGTCTTTCAAGATAGGATTTGCTCCAAAATCTTGGCAGGCTCTGAAGGACCATTTGTCAAAAAAGGGATTTAGTGAAAAGGATATCACTGCTCTTGGACTCCTAAAAGAAAATGAGAAAGGAAAAGTATATGATAGGTTCCGTTCGAGAATCATGTTTCCTATATTTGACCTTGGTGGGAGAGTCATAGCTTTCTCCGGAAGAGACTTTGATCCCAATAGAAGGGAAGATGAAATAGTGCCAGCAAAATATATCAATTCTCCTGAAACTGCTCTTTTTTCAAAAGGTTCTGTGTTTTATGGACTACATAAAGCCAAAGACGCTATAAGAGAAAAGGGAGTCTCAATACTTGTCGAAGGACAGATGGACTTGGTTATGAGTCATCAAGCAGGATTTACAAACACTGTAGCTGCTTCTGGAACTGCTCTTTTAGACAAAGAGTACAAGGAAGATGGAAATTTGAATCACCTTGGTGTAATAAAACGATTGGCAGATAAAGTTATACTTGCATATGATTCGGACAAGGCTGGACTCAAGGCTTCTGCACGGTCTACAAAGATTGCACTGTCGCTTGGGATGGAAGTATTGATTGCAAAAAATCAAAAGGAAGGAGAAGATCCTGCTGACATAATAAAACAAGACCCGAAAAGATGGCAGGAAATATTACAAAATTCCGTCCCGGCTCTGAGCTATTTTGGGGAAATAATAGAATCCAATTCTAAAAATAGAGTACATTTTGCAGAATTGATGTCGAAAAAGATGATCCCATTTTTTGCGTCGATACAGAGTTCGATTGTGAGAAATGAATCGATAAAAAATATTTCACAAAAATTTAGAATAGATGAGGACTCAGTTCTCGAGGAAACAAAAAACTTTATAAACAAACAAGGCTCATCTGTTGTTTATAAAGAAGATGAAGTCGAAGATAGTGGGGCAAAAACTAAACGACCAAGAAGAGATACTTTGATAAAAAGGGGAATGGCCGTGATGTTCTGGCTTTGTAATCAAACTGACCCTCCATATGACTATACTATCGTGGAGAAAAAACTCAGAGAGCTTCTAGGGGATGAGTATGATTTCTATGAGTCAGGGGCAAGGGAGATAAAGGATGAGTTACTGTTTGAGATAGACAACTTACATGAGTTTGAAAGGATGACAGATTGGCAGGTAGAAGAGATACTGTCTAGTCTCGCAGAAGCACTTTTGCAAGAAAAGTTACAGAAAAAGAAAGAGGAAATAGATCGATATGACGAGCTTGGAGATCAAGATTTGTATAGAAAACATCTCGAGGAATATCTAGAACTTGGTCGAAAAATAGAAAAGGAAAGACACAAACGTGTTGCATTATAAGAAAAACTCGTATATATAAGAAATATGAAAATGAAAAAGAAAGTAGTGTCAGCAAAAAAGAAAATAGTAAAAAAAGCAAAAGTCGCCCCAAAGAAAAAACAAACAAAAGCAAAGCCAAAGAAGGCTGTAAAGAAGGCTCCTGTTAAAAAAGTTGCTCCAAAAATAAAGAGAACCCCGGCTCAGAAAAAGGAGGACGTAAAGAAAGCAAAAACAAAGAACGAAAAAGTCCTTCTTGCGCTACAGGTAAAGAAACAAGAGTTGATAAAAAAGGGGAGGGCTCGGGGATTCATAACATATGACGAGATACTAAAGGAGTTCCCAAGTATTGAGCAAAATATTTTCTTTCTAGATGAACTATACGAGAGTTTTTCTACACTTGGAATAGATGTGCTTGAGGGTGGAAACTTGTTAAATCTAGATGAGAAAGAAGGCTCAACCAAGTCTCTATACAAGGAGGGTCCATCTTACGATTCTATCCAGATTTATCTAAAGGAAATCGGACAATACCCACTTCTATCTGCTGCTGAAGAGAGAAATCTAGCGCAAAGGATAGTTGCAGGAGACGATGAAGCAAAGAACCTTCTCGCTCGTGCGAACCTGAGACTGGTTGTTTCTATCGCAAAAAAGTACGTTGGACGAAGTTCTGATCTGACACTTCTTGATCTTATACAAGAAGGTAACTTGGGTCTTTTCAAAGCAGTCGAGAAGTTCGACTGGACAAAGGGATACAAATTTTCTACATATGCAACATGGTGGATCAGACAATCTATCACAAGAGCACTTGCTGATCAGTCACGTACTATCCGTATCCCGGTTCACATGGTAGAGACTATTTCCAAATACAAGCAAGTAGTGCGACGACTCTCTCAAGACCTCGGGCGTGAGCCACTTCCACAAGAAATAGCAACAGAGATGGATGTGGATGTAGAGAAGATACATATTATAGAATCTATCAACCAAGAGACCGTATCTCTTGAAAAGCCTATCGGAAATGATGGTGATGAGAAATCAACACGTGGAGAGTTTATCCCTGACGACAAGCTTCTCCGTCCTGACCAAGAGGCATCGAGACGTATACTTTCAGACCAAGTCCGAGAAGTGCTCGAAGAGCTTTCTCCAAAAGAAAGAAAGATACTCGAAATGAGATACGGTATAAACACTGGTATCCAGCATACTCTAGAGGAAGTTGGACAGGAGTTCAATGTTACTCGAGAACGTATCCGACAGATCGAGGCAAAGGTTCATGAGAAACTACGAAGCAATGACAAAATAAATAGACTTAAGAATTATTTTGACTAACAAAAAAACCACCTCAAGGGTGGTTTTTTTTTGTACCATTTTAACTTACTAGTTTTGAATCTATAAGTGCCTTTAGGTCTTCGTAAGGAACTGCTCCACGTATCGGTGACATTTCACCAGTAGATTGTTCTAGAAGTATCGTAAAAGGTGTACCTTGGATACCGTATGCTTTTCCAGTGAAGACATCTGCTTCAACAGATGCAACTCCGTCTCCGTTTGCAATACAGTTATCGAACTTTGTTTTATTGAATCCCAAAGTTTGTGCAGTTACTGATAGATCAGCCTCTGCAACTTCATTTGCAAAGAGGTAGTTTAGATAAGTGAAATACGCTTCTTCACCTTCGTTTATCGCGATACACTCAGATGCTACCGCCTTTGCTCTCGCCTCTGGGTGCAAGTTGTCGAGGGGGAAGTCTCTGTATACCCATGCAACCTTATCACCATACTCAGCTTTTATCTTCTGAATAGATGGGTGAAGTATTCTGCAATATGGACAATCGATGTCCGAGTATTCGACTAGAACCAGCTCAGCATCTTTTGATCCAAAGATGTGATCTTCTTTTGTTATTGAAACTTTCTCAACTGAAGGCGTGTCTTCAGTTTTGTTGTTTCCAACACCTCCAACTATGATTATTGCGATTGCTATTAGTAATCCTGCTATAACTATGCTGTTGCCGACAGACAAACCTTTGTTTTTTTGTTCGACAGGAGCATTTGCTTCGTTTATTTGTTCATTTTCCATGCTTTAATTCTACCATATGTGTAAACATCGGGCGGGTTGTAAAATAATGGTTTTGTGGTAGAATAGACGCATAAATGGGAGTCTCCGAAATAATACTGTATATATTTGCCTTTCTTGCACTCTACGTGCAGATTTTTTTCCTGCTTACGTTCATTGAGAGGAGAAATGAACTAGGGGAGACGCCACTACCCAGGGTTGGTAAAAAGCTTCCTGGGGCCACTATAATAGTCCCATGCTGGAACGAATCTACAACTTTGGTAAAGACTACTCAGTCACTTTTGAACCTAGATTATCCCAAAGATAAACTAAAGATTATCTTGGTAGATGATGGAAGTACTGACGATACATGGGAGGTCATGCAAAAATACAAAGATCATCCTCAGATCAAAATCTATCACAAAGAAAACGGAGGAAAACATACAGCGGTCAATATGGGTATCGAGATGACAGAAACAGAACTAGTCGGATGTCTAGATGCTGACTCTTTTGTGCATCATTTGGCACTAAAGAGGATAGTTACTTATTTCCTAAAAGACAAAGATACAATGGCGGTGGCGCCGTCTATTGTAGTTCATGAACCAAAAAATATTGTACAAAAAGCGCAAAAGGCTGAATACGATATGGCAGTTTTTGTAAAAAAGATGCTAGGTTTTTTGGGAGCAATCCATGTCACACCTGGACCTTTTTCTATTTTTAGAAAAAAAGTTTTCGACCAGATAGGACCTTTCCGAAAAGCACACAACACTGAAGATCAAGAGATCGCATTACGTATGCATGAGCATGGACTAAAGATAGAACAATGTCCTGACGCCTTTGTATACACTATATCTCCAAATACAGTAAAGAAACTATATAAACAAAGACTCCGCTGGATCTACGGCTTCATAAACAACATGATCGACTACAGAAGGCTTATATTTAATCCTAAGCATGGTAATGTATCATTCTTCACACTTCCTTCAGGCCTTATCTCGCTAATTGCACTACTTGCACTGGTCGCGTTTTTGGTCATCAAGTGGGGGATGAAGTTGTATGAAGAGATAAATAGGTTTAGAGTTGTTGGATTTAGTTTTGCTGGAGTACCGAAGTTTGACTTCTTCTTTTTCAACACAGAGTCCGTTTTGTTTATATCGATAATCCTCTATGTAATAATCCTATCCTGGACTCTTATAGGCAGGAAGATGGCGCACGGAAAGGCAAGAGTAACGATAGACTTACTTTACTTCGTATTGGTCTATAACATCGTAGCGCCGTTTTGGGTATTGAAGGCATTTTGGAATACTGTTTTTTCTAAAAAACCATCTTGGAGATAAAATATGAAAAACAAAGATATAAAAAGATATATATATTCCTTCCTGATCACAGTGTTTATATTTGCACTGGCGATATTTGCAAGTACACAGATTTCTCAATCAAAAATAAATGAACTAGAGCGTTTACAAGAAGAACTTTCTCACGCAGTTATATCAAACGACTTTTCAGATCTTACGGCAGAAGAATTGGGTTGTCAGAAAATATACAACCTAAATTATGACCTCTCTCGAGAAATAGGTTCGTTGGCAGAGAAAATAACATATACAGAACAAGAGCAGGGTTTCGAAGATCCGGAACTAATGTTGCTTAGAGAAAAATATACACTACTTTTGATCAAGGATTATATAACTACAGAAAAAGTGAACACTGATTGTGACCTCGGTCTAAAAACAATTCTATTCTTTTATGAAAATGAAAAATGTACTGAGTGTACAGAACAAGGTTATGTGCTGACTGAGCTACGAAGAACAAATGAGCTTGTGAGGGTGTATTCACTCGATGGAAATCTTGAACTTGGCTCACAGAAGATACTTATGGAGAAACTAGGTATAAAAGGACCATTTCCAGCTATATATGTAGATGGAAAGGTCTACAAGGGCTTCCAGGACATAGACGATATTCTAAAAATAATTGAAGATTAAGAGATGGTAGACAGGGGGGAGCAGTAAGATTTTTGGTTGACTTTTTTGTGCATTCTTGTATATTTAAGAAAAATAAATGCACATGACAGCTGTAAGACTAAAGGGACCACAAAAAAGTCTTAAGTTAATCCAACTTGAAAAAAGGATATCAGAGCTTAAGGGGATGACAACAAGTCATATGTACGCACTTCGAGATGCCCGAGGTGAGACGGAGATTTTCTGTCTAGCCGTTGCGGGTAAAAAGCCGGAGATAATTCAAGGTATTGTGTTTGATAAAATCACGGCGAAGGATACAGACTACTTCGAAGAGTATCTGAATCTATATGTACGTTATTTTCAAAATTCAGTTCCTGATTTCTTTTTCAAGATTTTGAAAAGGCTAGTGGATAGGGAAGAACTCTACGGAGTCCTAATCGCGTCTATGTCATTACGTTCTACTGTCCTAAGGAATGTAGAACTTGCAAACATGTTGGTTGCAGTGATTGAAAAGATCGGCAATGCAAGACTCGCATTCGAAATTAAAGAGAGAAGGGATTGGTACATTGACCACCCTCTAAGAATTCAAACTTAAAGCGCTCCGGTGCTTTTTTTGTTATATTTAGATTATGTTTACTGAGGACAAAGAACAAAGTCGAAAATTCACCCACATCCTTATAGAAAACGGTTTTACTAAAAATGAAATCAGTATAGCCATTATTAACTTGAAAGAATCTGAACCTAAAATTTTTGGCTACAATATGGACCACTTTATATATCCTGCTTCTGTGTATAAAATTTTTATCGGGGCCGAAGTTTTACGCAGAATAGAAATCGGCGACTTCTCACTTGACCAAATTGTAGAAATAAAATCACCAAACGATGTAGATAAGGACACCCGAATTTTCCCCGGGGATACAAGGAATCTATTATACGCTGGAGACAAAATAACAGTTGATTATTTGCTCGATCTTATGCTTACACGAAGTGATAACACTGCTTCAAATGTTTTAATTGACTTAGTTGGTCGGGAAAATATTACCAAAGAGATTATTCATAAATATAACTGGAATGGAAGTGAGGTAACAAGGAAATTTTTAGACAGAATCAAGGAGGACAAGTCATTTCGTTATTCCGATACCACAAAAACTTGTGCTCGCCATGTCACCGAGTTTTTCTATCTTGTTGAGAAGGATAAATTGATTTCACCTTTTGTGTCTCAAAAATTGAAAGAATATATGCTTCGATGGAATAGAGAAGGACGAAAAGGTCTGTCTATTTCTGATTATATATCTTATTATCGTAAGGGCGGTTATTTGGAAAACAATTTTTATCTCCCGTTTTATCGAGAGTATTACAAAAAAGCCGGGTTCGCCCTTGATTACGCGGCAGTAGGGATTTTTCGTTTGATAAAAACAATTCTTACAAAAGGTTGGGCTTTTATTCGTTGGGTAAATGATGCAGGGGTGGTGAATGGTGAAAAGTCTCACTATGTCGTATCTGTTTTTACAGTAAATAAGCAAATCAATCCATATAAGAAATTTCAGATGGAGAAATTGGCAAAATCGATTTTTGACTTTATGGAAAATAAAACTTATTAGACGCTTTATCACTCCAAAAAGAAAATACCTAGTTAACTAGGTATTTTCTTTTTGGAGCCGCTTCTCGGACTTGAACCGAGGACCTTCGCTTTACAAAAGCGTT
>DALYDA010000005.1:23881-38497 GCA_031973435.1 Minisyncoccota bacterium | reverse complement strand
GTGACCCTACAGGGAATCGAACCCTGATTCCATCCTTGAGAAGGATGTGTCCTAACCGTTAGACGATAGGGCCATATTATTTAGTAAGATTTTCTTACCTTTTGCTGTTTTATAAAATCTCTCAGTGTTAAATGCTGTGTATTTATCAGAAAATTCTTCAACGTAGATTAAAATGAATGGCCTTCTTGGTTTAGTGGAACTTACTTTTCCATCATTGTGATATTTTAATCTATCTTGAATATTCTCAGTACAACCAATGTAGTACTTTTTATCCTTTTGGCTCTGTAGGACATATACAAAGTGCATGTATGTATCTTAACCGTTAGCCTCGCCCGTAGGCAATAGCTACGTGCTATGGCCGAGGGACGATAGGGCCATGTAGATACCGAATCAATATAGCATTTTTCGCATTAAAATCAAGGTCAATTCTTAATCTCTAGATAGAGCAAAATGCTATACTGTGGACTGATTTATGACTCAGAAAGAATCTCTGGATATATTGAAGACAGGGGCGAATGTTTTTCTAACAGGAGAACCAGGTGCCGGTAAAACTCACGTGATACGTGAGTATGTTCAGTATCTAAAGTCTCATGCTGTCGAGCCTGCCATCACTGCCTCGACTGGTATCGCTGCCACACACATACACGGAACGACTATTCACTCATGGAGTGGAATAGGAATAAAAGATACGATCTCAGAATATGAGTTGGAAGCCTTGGGTGAGAAAGAGCATCTGGTGAAAAGAATTAAAAACACTACTGTACTTATCATAGATGAGATATCTATGCTTTCTTCGTCTACATTGTCGAACGTCGAAAAAGTATGCAGATCTATTCGTGGAGTGGAAGAACCTTTCGGAGGTTTGCAGGTAGTACTGGTCGGAGATTTCTTCCAACTTCCACCTATATCGAGATTCAATATGGAGTCCCAGTTTGCATACCAGAGCAATGCGTGGAAAGCGTTATCTCTCGTTGTTTGCTATCTAACAGAACAACATCGTCAGGAAGATGGAGAGTTGCTTTCACTTCTAAGTGCGATACGTAGAAACGAAGTTGAAGAAATGCACTTTGAATACTTACAATCAAGAATCGGAAAAAAGGAAGAGAATCTTGAGAACATCACACAACTTTTCACAAAAAATATTTCCGTAGATAGTATGAACACTCAGTCACTGAAAAAACTCATTGGGATGGATTATGTTTATCTTATGGAAAGCAAAGGCAAGGCGTCTCTCGTAGAGTCGCTAAAAAAAGGGTGTCTATCTCCAGAGGAACTGGTACTGAAAAAAGATAGTGTTGTCATGTTTACAAAGAACAATTCAAAAGAAGGCTATGCAAATGGAACTCTCGGCAAAGTCATCGACTTCGAAAGCGGAACACGTTTCCCAGTTGTAAAGACACGAGAAGGGAAAAGAATAGTTGTAGAACCTATGGAATGGGTCATCGAGGAGGATGGAAAAGTGAAGGCTCTCATCGTCCAGACACCTCTTCGGCTCGCTTGGGCTATAACTGTCCACAAGAGTCAGGGAATGTCCCTAGACGCTGCCATGATGGACCTGAGGGATGTATTTGAGTACGGACAAGGATATGTGGCGCTCTCTCGCGTGAGGACACTCAATGGCATATATCTAGCTGGTATAAATCAGAAGTCTCTCCAGGTGCACCCAGAGGTAGTGGCCAAGGATGAACAGTTTCGTGCAGACTCAGAAAAGGCGGAGCATACATTTGCAGGGCTAGAAACTGACCAACTTCAGACAATGCACAAAAACTTTATAAAGGCCTGTGGTGGCACAGAGAAAGTTCTAGAAGGTGAAGCAAAAAACAAACTTGAAAAAGAAAAAACAGAAGAAAAGACACTTCGACTTTTGGAAGAGGGAAAGTCGATAGAAGAAATGGCCAAGGAAAGGGAACTGACAGAGGGAACAATAATAGAGCACATTGCTTTGCTTTCGAAAGCAAAAAAGGTAGATAAGGAAAAAATAAAAAAACTATGCTCAACAGATCTACTCGAAAGACTCCCGATAATTTTCAAATCTTTTGAAAAAAAGGGAGTAACAGCACTCGGCCCTGTGTTTAGTGATCTCGAAGGATTGTATACGTATGAGGAACTCAAACTTGCAAGAATCTTGTATGTATAAAGTGGTATAATAGTAATATTAGAAATAAGTGAAAATGTATTATGAATAGATTTGAGATGGGGATGATGGGAGTTCCTCCACAGGAGACTACTCCTAAAGGAGAGTACGAAGCTCCAAAAGATGGAGCAAGTATCGAGAATGGAATGAACGTGCAAATATATGAGCAATTCAAAGAGGCAAATGTCATGCTCAAGGTGGGTCAGGTTCGTACTCCGGCAGAAACTGGATGGATGCAAACACTAAGTAAAAGAATGCTTGAAGCAGATCCAGATTTTGCAAAATATATAGAGCAATCTGGTCGGGCAATATCTGACGAATACGATGCCACAGTAGATGCCTTTATAGATTATGGAAGAGAAAGAGGGTTAGATAAAGGATTCTAATAATATTACAAAAAAACACCCCAATCGGGGTGTTTTTGACAATATACAAATAATAAAGTATAATGTTAAAAAAAGTAGCCAATGAGAGGTTTTAAAAACACAAAAACGATTCTTTCTGAGGAAGACGAATTTCAGATTACACGATTTTTAAATTGCGTTGGATATAAGAAGAAGTTGTCTCCAGAAATGGAAACAGAGCTCGGATTTTCTGATAATCCAGAAAGACATAGACTTCTGGTATTGCACAACACACTTTTTTTAATCTCAGTGGTTAGAAAATACAAAGTGACGTACGGCATGCAGGTTCCAATCGAGGACTTGCTCCAAGAGGGATATATAGGGCTAGAAGAGGCAGTGAGAGAATGGGATCCGTCTAGAGGATTTCGACTTATAAGTTTCGCTGTATGGAAAATACAAATGAAACTAAGTAATGCCATATTTAAGTATGGGTATACTTCGTATGTTCCTGGCTCAAGAAGAAAAGTAGTTACTGAGATTTCAAAATACGAGAAATTGTATGAGCAGGAATACTTCTGTAAACCACAATTCTTGGAGACCTTATATCATCTCAGAGATATGGGAATCATGAAGAAAAGAAAGGTAGTCGAGGAATGTTGGAGTCTAGAAAAGTATAATCTAGGAATTGATTCACCTCATAAGATGAGGATAGACTCAAATACCTTTATGGAACTAACTGTATGTCCTTTGGACTTAGTTCCAGATACGACTTTTAGTATTGATCCATCATTTACACTAGAGTCCTTTCATTCAAAATTATCTGCAATGCATAAGAATTTTTTTGTAGATAATAAAATTAAAATCTTTTTCTTCAAACTGGGACTGTGGGATGTAGTAAAGAATAAAAATGGAAGCGAGATAGAGTTTATCTCCCAATACGCTGATGGAAGCACTCCAACATTCGATGATTTGGCATCCATGTATGGTCTTACATCTTCTCGGGTAAGGCAAATATACCAGGAAGTAATTATAATTATGAGGAGGAGTCCGACAATCATGCAAATTCTAGATGACCACAAGTATCTCTTACGTATGTAGCGTAGGAGATTTTTTATTTTGACAACATTGGAGATAGGAAGTAAACTCAGAAAAAATCAAATTATGCCGTTATTTGACATTGATACCCTCGTTACTCTGAAGGCTGTAAATGTCTCAGAGCAAAAAGAGCCACACCTAGAAGATCACTTCAGTAATGAAAAAACAGCACTACTTACTGTGATTGCGTTCTTGGGAACGGAGTCAAGCTATGCCTTTAGTCCAATTAATATTTCACTTGAAGATAAGTACAAACTTATAGCAAAAGTTTTGGGAATGACGCTTTATTCAAAAGCAAAGAAGCATCTAAGCTGGTTTGTCACATATAATGCAAAGAGAATAAAAAGAGATTGGAATATTATGACAACCAAGAACAATCATCTTGAAGAGGAGGAGTTTTTACAAATCTTAGTTGTCGGGAGCACGATTCTATATGACAGAATGGGAAGTTTTCAGAAAATTGGAGAACTACGAACAAAAATATATTCTGTATTAACTGGAAATTATACCAAAAAGGTTAAGTTTTCAGATTTACCAAGATATATTCTAAATGGTAGAGGCTCTAAAGATTGGTATAAAGACAATCTCGAAAGTATGAAAAGACTCCTGCCAGAGTTCGATCCTGTTCTAATGTGCCAACTTTTTTCAGCTACATCGATCCGAAATCATGTATCTGGAAATGTAATTAAGTTTTTTAGGGCATTGCTCCAATTTTACGATCCAGTAACCAGAAAGGTTGCACTTGGTAAAAATGGAAGCAAAAAAGTTATAGATTCCAAATTCTCTGGTTATGTTGACGCTACGGTGTATCAACTTCAACAGATATACCAACTAACTCACAACCCAGAAGTTGTCGACCAACAGAAGAGGAAGACTAAGAACTTTGCTCAGGCAATGTATAATAACGAGAATGCTGTAGTGGTAGATATCTGGCTCATGCGTGCGTTTGATTGCGACATAAGGTACAAATATAAGGGAGTACTTGAATCGCGCTCTCCGACTAAGAGTTTGTATGACTGTATAGAAAAGTACTTTCAGGTAGTTGCCCCAATTCTCGGTCTCAAGGCACGAGAGATATCGTCTATGACATGGGGAGGAATCAGAAGGGAAATGTATAAAAATGGGTCACTTGTAGATTACAGTCCTTTCATGAAAAAGAAGCTCAATCATGGACTATTCTCAGATCAATTCGGTAAGTTAAAGTTAGGAGAAAATGGTGTATTTTTTGAAGTTTTAGAGTAGCCGCGTTATTACAACGCGGTTTTTATATTGTCAAAGTTGCATGGAAAGGTAGTGTACGTATAATGAAGAAAAAATATTGTTATGTTCAACCGAGACAAATACGCCGAGTATTTGGACTCGGCAACAATTTACAACTTCCTTCACGGGATGGATCCCAAGGTTTCTAAAAAGGTAAAAAGTTTGAAATTACGCTCTCCCTGGTATGGATTGGGCACAAGAAGTTTCGACCATTCATATGCGTCACCAGGTACCTACATCATAAGAAACACCGAAGAAAACTCAATTATTCGAATAGGACATTCGCAGGTGAACGTAAGAGAATCTCTTTATTTATATCTAAATAGATTACCCAAGAGTATTTCTCAGAATCTTACTTGTGGAATAATAAATACCCAGAATGGTGAACACAAAGAGCTGTCAAAACTTTTTTCCGAAGTGATAGAATTTGAGTCACTTTACCACGACTATTTCATGCTAAAAAGTGAAATAGAGAATCCTCCAAGTATAGTAGATATAAGTAAACTCAAAAGAGTTTACCCATATACAGGTGGAACGTATCGTGGAAATAAGGAATGGGCACTTAGGTATCCACACAGAATTTCCGGTGTTTACTTTATTTGGAAAGATGAAGTTCTCGACTATGTAGGCATGGGAACGCAGGGAATAAAGAGACTTTATCATCACTTTTTTGAGTTAAAAAAGCCAGACCGTGAAAGAGCCCATTGCCTTTTTTATCCAAAAGAGGATGTACAAACAGGTAGAATAAAAATTGCATTTATTCCAGTTTATAGAAAGATGGTAAATGCGAAAGTATTTGATTGGGATGAAGATAATCTTCGTCCCGAGAACCGAAGTGAGTACACTGATCGCATTTTAGATCTCGAAAAGAGACTAATCTGGGATCATGATCCAAAAGTTAACGGACCAACGGCAAGGGGGTATAGTAAGTCAGAATTATCAGATTTTGAAAAGCTATCAAATGAAGAGAACAAAAGCCAAATAAATGATGTTGTTTTGGATGATGATCCACCATTTTAATATAAAAGCCGCCCATTTGGACGGCTTTTTTGTTTCTATTTTTTATTCTTATGAATCCACACATATAGATCCTCAAGTGCCTTTACTGCATCTCCTGCTGCTATATTGTTCTGATGGTAGCGGATGTTTGTAACGTCCCCCGCAGCCCAAACTCCTGGGACTTCAGTTGCGTTTGTCCATGGATCTATCGGGATTCGTCCTACTTCATCGGGTTTTATAAGATCTTTTACAAAGTCTGTGTTTGGTAGTTGGCCGATCTCTACAAAGATTCCTCCAGTATGGATAGTTTCTTCCTCTCCAGTTTCTTTATGTTTTACAGTGATAGCATTTGCAAATTTGTCACCTGATACAGATACAACGTCTACATTTTTTATTGCACGCATCTTAGGGTTTGCCAAAACTTTTTCTACCGTGACTTCATCTGCACGAAATGTTTCACTTCTGTTTAGTAGTGTTACGCTTTTGCAATATGCGAGAAGTTGGAGTGCTGTTTCGAATCCAGCGTTTCCTCCGCCAACTACTACTACATCTTGGTCTCCAAAGAGAGGGCCGTCACATGTAGCGCAGTATGTTATTCCTTTATTTTCATATTCTTTTGCTCCAGGGACATCCATAACTCTTCTTTTGGACCCAGAGGCGATGAGAACAGCGCGAGATAGTATTGTTGTGTCATCGGAAAGGGTAGTGACAAACATGTCATCTGTCTTCTCAATTTTTATAACTAGTTTACCTTCAACAATCTCCAGGTCTTCTCCCTCGTGTGCTTTTGCGTGAGCTTTGAAAGACTTCGCAAGATCCTCCCCGGAGATAGAAGGTGTACCTATCCAGTTATATATGTCTGGAGATACGCTAGATTGACCCCCAAACTCACCTGTAACCATAACAGTCTTCAGTCTCTTTCTAGAAGCATAAACAGCCCCTGCAGTACCTGCAGGCCCTCCTCCGATAATTAGTAGATCATGTATTTTTGATTCCATTTGTCTATATTAACACACTGGCTAAGTAAATAAAAAAACCGACAATTGTCGGTTTTTTTAATGCTCTTATTTCTTTCTCCTTAGGAATGCAGGCACTGCACTCCAGTCGTCATCTTCCAAATCGTCATCTATGAATTCTTCTATTTCAGGTTTGATTTCTTTTGGTTGAATCTTTTCTTCAGGCATTATAGGAGCGTTGTGTATCTCTCTTTTTATCTCCTTAACTTCTCTGTTTTCCTTGTTGCTAAAGAAAGGCATAGATTCCTTCTTTTGTTCTACTGGTGCTACTCCGAAAAGAGATTTCTTTGGAGAGTCAGTTGGGAAGCCAGTTGCGATAACAGTAACCTTTACTTCACCCTTCTTGAGTCTCTCATCGTGGATTGTACCCATGATAATACGTGCATCCTTGTCTACAGATTCTGTAACTACCTTTGCTGCTTCTTGAACTTCAAACATAGTTAGGTCATCACCTCCAGAGATTGCAAATAGAACTCCCTTTGCTCCGTTCACTGCGATTTCAAGTAGTGGGGAATTGATAGCCTCAATAGCAGCTCTTTTTGCTCGGTCTTCTCCAGAGCCAGTTCCTATTCCCATAAGAGCAGATCCTGCGTCATGCATGATTTCTTTTATGTCGTTGAAGTCTACGTTTATTATTCCCGGCGTTGTTATAAGATCAGATATGCCCTCGACTGCTTGCTTGAGTATCTCGTCACAAACTGCAAATGACTCTTTGAGTGTCATATCTTTTCCAGAAAGTGAAAGGAGTCTGTCGTTAGGGATAACGATGATAGCATCTACTTCTTGTTCTAGTTCTTCGATACCTTTTTCAGCGAGTCGCATACGGTGATTTCCTTCGAAGAAAAATGGTTTTGTAACTACAGCAACTGTGAGAATCCCTTGTTCTTTTGCTGCGCGAGCTACAACTGGTGCTCCTCCTGTTCCTGTTCCTCCTCCTTCTCCACATGCTATGAAAACCATGTCTGCACCCTTTATGGTATCTTGGATCTCAGCCTTTGTTTCCTCAGCTGCAGCACGTCCTATTTCTGGCTTCATTCCAGCACCTAGCCCCTTGGTTAGGTTTTTTCCAATGTGGATCTTCTTGTCAGCGAGACAGTGGTGTAGGTCCTGAGTATCAGTGTTTACGCTTATAAATTCCACCCCTTTTACCTTGGAGTTTATCATGTGGTTTAGGGCGTTTTTACCTGAGCCACCTATACCTATGACTTTGATTCTAGCGAAAGATTGTATATCTGGGTTTATTTTTGGCATACAGTTTGGCGCGACGTATCCGTCGCTTCATATAAATATGTGCTCATGATAGCACACAGCCATGTTGATGGAAAGTATGGACAGAAAATAAAAAAATACATTTTGTAATGTATTTTTCGTTCGTCAAGGGCGCAATTGTTTGAAAAGATTTTTGAAAAGGGAACCAAATCCACCTCCCAAGCCCTCCTCGTCATCGTCTGATTCATGATTGCTATTTTTTTGAACTCTGCTTGTTGTTGCGAGTGCATATACACCGTACCATAGTGTATCTTTGAGTGGAGTTTTTCCTTCTTTGGAAGGAATGATTGCAAGTTTTGCAGGAAGTCGTAAGTTGTCTCGTGCAACATCAACAATGTTTGGAAGTCTAGATCCACCACCAGAAAGAAACACTCCTGCTGGAAGTAACCCACTTCTTTTTATTTTCTTTAAATACGAATCTATAGTTTCAAATATATCTTTTAGTCTTGCTCCAACAATCTCATCATACTTTCTTTTCGTTGGAACTGGTGCTCCAGGGGCACCTATTTTTAGAGCTTCTGCGTCCTCAAGTGGAATACGAAGTCCTAGTGCAAGATCCTTTGTTATGTTGTTTGATCCGATAGGAAAGCAAACTATACCTACAGGATTTCCATTTTCAAACACAACTGCTGTTGTAGTTTCAGATCCTATGTCGAGAACAAGAGACCCTACATACTTTTGTTGTTCTGTAAGGATCATATCTGCTAGTGCGATTCCTGTCGGGATGATCGAATCTACTTTTAGACCCTTTTCTTCTATTAGAGTAACGAGGTCTTCTATGTGTTTGTATGAAGCTGTAACAAAAAGAGCTCTCACTGAGAGTTCGCTTCCTTTTATCCGAAGTGGTGTTCCTTCTATATCGGCGTTGTCTACTTTGAATGAGATCGGGGTAGCATCTAGTATCCATTTGTTCTTAGTATCGAGAGTCTGCTCAGCGAGTGTCATCACGTTTGCGATGTCCCGTTTCGTGATTTCTTCATCGGCTTTTGTGATACTAGTAGTTCCAGATCCAATCTCGGCACGTACAGTATTTCCACCTATGCCAAGAATAATCTTTTTTGGCTTTTCCCCTAGTGTATGAAAAAGTTCGTTTAGGGCGTTCCCGATAGCCTCACTTGCGATCTTGGGTTCTATTATCTGTCCATGTCTGATTCCGTATGAAGGTGCTTTGCCGATAGCTACAACACGAGAAAAACCCAGATCGCTTTTTTCAACAGCGATTGCCCGGATTGTGCTTGTGCCAATATCGATTGCACATGTAACTTTCTTTTTCATTAACGGATTATTTTTTGGAAGTTTTTATCTTAAAATATTTCTGTAACTTTTCTTCCATCTTATCCATTGTACTACCATGATCGTATCCTTTCAAATGTAGCATTCCGTGGATAACTAAATATTTTAGGAAATCTAACTTCGTCATATCAAAATCTTTTGCTTCTTTGGAAATTTTTGACAGACATAAAAATATTTCTCCGGATGTTTTGGTGTATGGAAAAGAAAGTATGTTTGCAACATAGTCTTTGCCCCTATATTCAGTATTTATTTTTTTCATTTTAGCAGGGGATACAAAGGCGACGGAAAGTTCATACTTTGATCCAAGAATCTTTTCCTTCATGCTTGAAAAAGGCACACTTGATTGTGTGCCTTTTTCGTTTTTTTGAAATATTATTTCAACTTTATTTTGCATTTATGCCATTTTTCCAAGTTTTTTTAATCTTTCGATCTCTGCTCGTCTTCCTATTTTTCTAACTGCTGAAATCTTAGTATTTAGTTTGGAAGGTTTTCTAGAGTAGTATCTATCTGCCTTTATCTTTTTTAGGAGTCTTGTTTCTTGCACCTTCTTTGAGAATCTTCGAAGAAGTGCAGCGTTGGACTCGCCTTGGTTTTTGTCTACTTGTATATGAGTTGTTGACATATAGGAGACTTTAACACAAAGTTTCTTTGGGTGCAATATCTATGCTCCCAAGAGCTATAGTACGTTGGAGGGGTCTATTTCTATGGACCAATCCTCTCCTAGTCCTTGAAGCTTTTCATACAATCTCCGACCGAGGCTATTTTCCCAGTCTTTACGCCTTGAGAGCCACTCCTTCGTATCTATTTTTATAATCATTACAAGTTCGTGATCTCTTGCGCCTACTAGTTTGTGCCATTTATGTGGTGAAAATTCATCAAAAAAAGATGTAACTTTTGCAGCATTGTCATAACCGGAGATATCTCCTTTCCATTTGATTTTTAAGATCCTCTTGAAAGGAGGGTAACCAAGAACTTTCCGTATGTCTACGTCCTCGCGAATAAGATTTGGAATATTGTGCGAAGCAAAACCTTTGACTACTTCATTTACTGGATTCCTTGTCTGCACAATGAGTGAGTCGATGGATTTTTCTTGGAGATCCATTGTTAGGTGTGCGATATGCTCATTGGCGTCGTAAAGTGGTATAGAAAAAAGTGTATCGTACGAAACAACTATAACGTAGTCGAACTTTTTTTGTAGATGGTCGAGTGCCATCTCTGTTGCTATAACCACAACTTTTTTTAGTGAAGCTTCTTTTTGAATTAGTGTCTCTAGTGATTTTTTTGTTTTTGCATTTTCTTTGTCTATTACAAGTATGTCGGTATCTTCACCCATGATTTGTCTTACTTCCTCATAGACTCTTTCTGTTCCGACTCCAAGTGGCATGATATCCCAACTCCCACACCTGGAACATAATCTGTCCGCACGTTCCTTTTTTCCGCATCTTCCGCAGAGCATTATCCTTTTTCCTTCCACTTTGTCGTTTCCAACCATAAGTGTCTGACTGCAGTTGCTACATTTTTCTACGTTTCCACAATCACGACATACAGATGACGTATACAATCCAGTTCTAAATGTGAATAGCAGTATTCTGCAGTTCGTCTCTTCTCTTGCATTCTCCAAAATTTCTCGAGCTTTTCGTCCGATTATTCTAAATCCATTTTCCTTATCTTCCGTACGCATATCTTCTACAAGGTAAGAAGAAGTACTGTGTTGTCTATATAAGAGAGGTCTTATTTCCGTGTATTCACCACTCTCGTGTCTTGCTAGAGTTTCGAAGCGAAGAAGGGAATCTCCGAGAAGTAGCTTTATTCCACTTAAACGAGAATATTCTTTTGCTACTATTCGTCCGTCTATGTAGGGTGCATTGATAGATCTATAATACGGAGAACTCTCGTGCTCAATAATGATCATTCCGAGATCTGCTCTTGAAACAGAAAGTATGACAGGGGTACCGATAACGAGTACAGGGTGTTTGTCCTTCGAGATTTTATTGTACGAAACTTTCTGAGTTTTCTCTGTTAGTGAGCCATGGAGTCGGATGACGTATTGCTCTATTCCTTTTCGAAGTATTTCATACCAATTTTCTACATCTCCTTGTGTTGGAACTACGAACAAAACTGAATGACCTTTTGCAAAAGCTTCGCGGATAGAAGATCTATAGTAGTCGCCCCTCTCTTTGTCTGGTGCTTGGATGATGTATGTTGGTTGGTTGATTACTATTTTGTCTGAAGCTATTTTGTGTTCAAGTGAGCCTGATTTAAATATTGAAGAAAGTGTAATAGTAGAAAATACTGTTGCGATATCTGTTACATAAAACTCGGAAATGTTTTTCAGCGTGTCAACAAATGCTTTACTAAAAAAAGATTCTGCAACAATGGACTTTGCTTTTCGTAGAGCGAAGTTCTGCCCCTTGATCTCACTTTTTGCGTCAGAGACACTTTTTACATCAATGACAAGTGCCCTCACGACTTTAGTACGAAAGGGAACTTCGATTATCGAACCGACCGATACTTTCTCTTCCTTAAAATATGAGAGAGTCCCAACCTTGGTTCGGGTGGATATGAGTATGACGTCTAGGATATACATGAAATATCTACTGTTAAGATAACATAAGTTGGCAAAGCATTCTATGTTTTGCCATGTTTGATAAGCACTTAAACCATGTTATAGTCAGCCTTATATATGTCATTCTTTTCTCCAAAATTGGGTATTGATTTGGGTACGGCAAATACCCTTGTTTATGTTCCTGGAAAAGGGATAGTTTTGAACGAGCCAGCCGTTGTTGCCGTTTCAGAAACTGATAACACAATACTTGCCATAGGATTAGAGGCAAAGGATATGATCGGAAAAACTCCAGATAATATAGTCGCATACAGACCAATGAGAGACGGAGTGATCGCAGACTATAGAGTGACAGAGGCGATGCTTCGATACTTTATAAAAAAGGCACTTGGTAAATTTGCTTTCTTCAAGCCAGATGTGATGATCAGTGTTCCAGCAGGAGTAACTTCTACTGAGAGAAGAGCTGTTATAGAAGCAGCACTCAAGGCAGGTGCAAAAAATGCTTATGTGGTAAAAGAACCGATTCTTGCTGCGATAGGGGCTGGTATACCGATATATGAGTCAAAAGGTCACATGGTTGTTGATATTGGCGGAGGAACGACAGATGTAGCCGTGATATCACTTGGAGGAATTGTTGCGTCTACTTCTGTAAAATGTGCAGGAAACAAAATAGATCAAGCGATCACAGACTATATAAAACGTACATTCAATCTTGCGATCGGAGACCGAACAGCAGAACAGATAAAAATAAAGATTGGCGCAGCAGTTTTACTCGAGGAGGAAATAACAATGGTTATAAAAGGTAGAGACTATATTCAGGGACTTCCGAGGTCTGCCCACATCTCCACAAACGAGATAGTAAAAGCAATAGATAAAGAGCTCAAGATAATGATTCAGGCTATAAAAGATGTACTTCAAGAAACTCCACCAGAACTTTCTTCTGACATAATAGACAATGGGATTATAATGACAGGAGGATCATCACTACTACGTGGACTTCCAGAGCTTGTGTATCGGAAAACGGGAGTGAAGGCTCGTACTGCAGATGACGCTCTGTACTGCGTTGCAAAAGGAACAGGGATCGCACTTGAGCACATAGACACATACAAAAAGACGATAATAAGTAAGAGATAAATGCAACAATCTTTTCAAAAAGAAATCTATGAAAGGTGTGTAAAAGAACTTTCTTCGCATGCTTATTTTTTGGTAGGAAATTTGGATATTTGCAAGAACCTTGTTACTGATCTTCAAAATGAAAATCACATGAGAGTAAACTCTATGGACTCTCTATATATAGAGACACCTATGTTCTCTATCGATGATGCCAGAGAGTTGCGCTCATGGATCAGCACATCTCCTATCGAAGGAGGGAAGAAGATCGCGATCATATATATGGATGCAGTGACAGAGGAAGCACAAAATGCACTTTTGAAATCTCTCGAAGATACACCGAAAGATACACATGTTTTTATAATCAAAAACAATACCTCAAAGATTCTTCCAACTCTTCTTTCTCGAGTTACACTCATCGAATTCGGACAGATGGAATCTTCAAATGAAGATAGTCTAAACTTTCTAAAGATGAATATCCCAAAGAGACTAGACTATGTTTCTCATATGATAAAAAATCACAAAGAAGAAGGGGACAAAAAAGAAATAATGGAATTTTTAGTGGGAATAGAAAGTATACTTTCAGCAACTGACGATGTGTTTCTCAAAGAACAAGCTATGTTTGTTCTCAAGTCTAGAGACACACTTTCAGATAGTGGTTCGCCTGTGAAAACAATACTTGAGAGTATTGCACTGACTCTACCTATGATGTAGTAATCTTATATTTTTATACAAAATTTGCTATTATATATACATATGCAATTTTCAGAAGAATTTAAAAAAACAGCTGAGGAAATAAAAAGTTGGCTTTCAAAGGAGTACATGAGTCTCCATACAGGAAAAGCTTCTCCTCAAATATTGGACGGTATATACGTAGATTCTTATGGTTCAATGACGCCGATTAAGAACGTTTCTTCTATATCTATAGAGGACGCAAAGACACTCCGTGTTGCTCCATGGGACAAATCTCTTATCAAAAGTGTTGAGAAGGCGATAGTTTCAGCAGATATCGGGCTCTCAGTAGCAAGTGATGATCTCGGACTCCGGGTCATATTTCCTATGCTTACAACAGAGACAAGAACAAAACTTGTAAAGATATTGAAAGAAAAACTAGAAGAAGCCCGAGTATCTGTTCGAAAAGAAAGAGAGAGACTAAACAAAGAGATAGATGAAAAAGAAAAATCCGGAGGTATGTCAGAAGATGAAAAATTTGGTTTCAAAGAAGCTATACAAAAAAAGGTAGAAGAAACGAACAACGAACTCGATAGTTTGTTCAAGAAAAAAGAAACTGACGTAATGTCCGTGTAATCCGATCATGACAGTTATCATATTTATTTTAGTGTTGTTTGTACTTATCCTCGCACATGAGTGGGGGCATTTTGCAGTAGCAAAGTACTTTGGGATAAGAGTAGATGAGTTCGGTATTGGATTCCCACCAAAAGCACTAAGTCTGTTTAAGAAAAATGGAACAGAGTACACACTCAACTGGTTGCCACTCGGTGGATTTGTAAAGATATACGGAGAAAACTACGA
>DALYDA010000005.1:21767-23871 GCA_031973435.1 Minisyncoccota bacterium | reverse complement strand
AGAAAATGGAAAGAAACTTTCAACAGATAGTTTTGCATCAAAGAACAAATGGATCCAAGCAGCCGTACTGATTGCTGGAGTCGTGATGAACTTTCTTCTTGCTTGGGTTCTTATCTCATTTAGTTTTGCGAGTGGAGTGCCAGCAAGTGTAACTTCAGGTGTAGATGTAGTTGATGCCAAGCTTACTGTTATCGAAGTTGATGAGAACTCACCGGCAAGTCTCGCAGGTCTTTTCCCTGGAGACTCGATTGTAAGTTTTGACCAAGATGGAGTATCGGTATCAAACCCTACACCAGAGGTATTTCAAGAGGCAATAAGATCAAGCCTTGAAGAATCTCTTAGTTTACAAATACAAAGACAAAAGGAAATATTGCCAGTTGTCGTATCTCCTGTAACAAGTGAAGGTGACGAATACCCAAGTATTGGTATTAGTATGGACTTGATTGGTTTGAAGAAACTACCACTCGGAAGTGCATTTATAGAAGGATTCGCTTCGTCCGTAGGATTTTCCAAATCTATAATAATAGGATTCTTTGGGATATTTACAGGAAGTACAGATTTGCAAGCACTAACTGGTCCAGTTGGTATTGCTGGAGTTGTAGGAGAAGCATCTAGAACTGGTGCGACAAGTCTTATGCTTTTGATGGCTGTTATATCACTCAACCTCGCAGTACTAAACCTAATACCTTTTCCGGCACTCGACGGAGGAAGACTACTCTTCGTTGGTATCGAGGCAATAATCAGAAGACCAATACCAGCAAAAATATTCTCTATTACAAACGCAGTCGGATTCTTCCTTCTTGTTGGGCTCATGATACTAGTTTCTGTGAGAGATGTAATAAATCTTTTCTAAGAATAAAAAAGCGTAGCATTAAGCTACGTTTTTTTCTGCCAAGAACTGTATCACCTTTGTCCCAGGGTTTTCCTCGTCCCTTGCAAAGCACTTACAGGCAGTTGCTTGGTCAATCCCGAGTATTATGCAGATCACGGTGCACTCATGCGGTGTCGGCAACTGCCCGTTTTCAATTTCAGTCCAACGCTCGGGTTTAATTAAGCTACTGTAGGAAAGGTCAAAGATTGTTTTTCCAGATTCAATTCTGGCCTTTTTGATCATAGTCTTAAAATCTGTCGATTCCATATTTTGCTATTTTCGGAAAGTCTACACCAAATTTGCCTTTTGTCAATCAGTTGTGATACAATAGCGAATATTAAAACAGGCTGGAGGCCTTTTATTTTTGACCCAATAACTAAAAAATATGGAAATAAGAAACATCGCTATAATCGCACACGTTGACCACGGCAAGACTACTCTTACTGATGCACTCATGCGTCAATGTGGAATGACTGACGACAGTACAACGATGGACTCAAATGATCTCGAAAAAGAAAGAGGGATCACAATCTACTCAAAGAACACATCTGTAAACTATAAAGGAACAAAGATAAACATAGTAGACACACCAGGTCACGCCGACTTCGGATCTGAAGTTGAGCGAGTTTTGCGTGCTATCGACTCAGTGCTACTCCTTGTAGATGCACAGGAAGGTCCGATGCCACAAACAAGATTTGTTTTGAAAAAGTCTCTAGAGCTTGGACTCCATCCAATAGTTGTTATAAACAAAATCGACAAGCCTTCTGCTTCGCCAAAGGAAGTTCACGATATGGTTTTTGAACTTTTCATGGAACTTGGAGCATCAGATTCACAACTAGATTTCAAGACTGTTTATGCTATCGGACGAGATGGTATAGCAAAGCGTGAACTAGCAGATGAATCAAAAGACCTTTCGCCACTTCTAGATGTCGTTTTGGAAAATGTTCTCCCGGTGGACGTGGAAAAAGTAAAGATGCCATTACAAGCTCAAGTTTTCAACCTTGCGTACGACAACTTTCTTGGACGTATGGCGATTGCACGTATATATCAAGGCTCACTTGCAGATGGTGCAACTATCATAGTGAAGGATCGTGATGGTAAAGATAGAAATGCAAGGATAACAAAACTATTTTCATTTGAAGGTATAACCAGAGTTTCTGTTCCTAGTGCTCTTGTTGGTGATATCGTTTTGATCGCTGGTATCCCAGACGTTTATATTGGAGAGACTATAGT
>DALYDA010000005.1:0-21757 GCA_031973435.1 Minisyncoccota bacterium | reverse complement strand
CTTCCAACTATCGAGATCGACGAACCTACAATCTGTCTAAACTTTCTTGTTAATGACTCACCATTTGCGGGGCGTGACGGAAAGTATGTTACTGGTAGACAAATACGAGAAAGACTGGAAAGAGAGCTTGAGGTCAACGTAGGACTCAAGGTAGATTTCGAAGGAGACGAAAATAAAGACACAACTGGTCCATCATATTACAAAGTTTACGGAAGAGGAGAACTGCACATCGCAGTCTTGCTAGAAACTATGAGACGTGAAGGATACGAGCTACAAGTCTCTCAACCACAAGTAATATTGAAAGAAGTTGAAGGAAAAACCTTCGAGCCGTTCGAAGAGCTTATAATAGATGTTCCAACAGAATTTTCTGGTGCAGTTATAGAAAAGATAACAAAGAGAAGAGGGATCATTTCAGAAATGAAGGAGAAGGAAACAATCTCACGACTTACTTTTCGTATACCAACAAGAGGACTTCTCGGATACAAGAGTCAATTTATTATCGACACAAAAGGTGAAGGTATCATGTCTTCACGCGTTATAGGTTTTGATGAGTATGCAGGTGAAATAAAGAAAAGAGATGTAGGTTCTATGACATCTATGATCACAGGAAAAGCAGCTGGATACGCACTCTGGAACCTTCAAGACAGAGGGATACTCTACATAGGACATGGAACAGATGTATATGAGGGTATGGTCCTTGGAAACACAGCAAAGGGTGATGAAATGGCTGTAAACCCAGTAAAAGGTAAGAACCTAACAAACGTTAGATCTTCTGGAACTGATGAGGCTGTAACACTAAAACCAGCATATACAATAACAATAGAGCGAGGACTCGAGACTATGGCAGAGGACGAATACCTAGAAGTTACCCCAAAAAACGTCCGCTTGAGAAAGAAATACCTCTCAGAGGGGGAGAGAAACAAGAACAAGAAATAAGACAAAAACTACTCTAGACAACATATTTGACTTATTCTCAACTAAGTGATACTATCAGAATATAATTATTTGAAGGAGAATTAATTAATATTTATTATGGCCACAATTATTTCATTTAAACCAAAACAAGTAACAAAACGCATCCTTTCACCACTTCAGGATCGCGCTTATGATGTTATAGTTTCTCGCTTCGGTCTAGACGACGGAGAGCGAAAGACACTTGAATCTATAGGAGAAACTTACGGTATTACACGTGAGCGTGTTCGACAGATTGAAAATGCTGCTATCGCTCTTATAAGAAAAAGTGATACTTATAAGGCTGAGGCACAAACTTTTGAAGAGCTTCACAGTCTTGTAAAAGAGCTTGGAGTTTTGGTAGGAGAAGATGAACTACTTTCTCATGTTTCAAAGGATGCTGTAACTCAAAACCACGTACATTTTTATTTGGTTCTAGGAGATGCATTTCACAAGTTCAAGGAAGATGATCATATGAGAGCACGATGGACAGTAGACAAGGCTACAGCAGAGGTTGTGCATGAATCTATAAAAAGTCTTTACGAGTCTCTTTCAGATGAAGAAATACTTTCAGAACCTGACATGGTTACAAAGTTCCTAGAAGAACTAAAGGGCGTAGCAAGTGAATACAGAAATGAAGAACTTGCAAAAAGATGGCTATCTCTTTCAAAAACAATAGACCGAAACCCACTAGGTGAATGGGGTAAGTCTGAATCTCCAAATATAAAAACTCGTGGTATCAAAGACTACGCATACCTTATGATGAGAAGACACGGTTCTCCTATGCATTTTCGTGAAGTAGCAAAGGCTATACAGAACACATTTGAAAAGAAGTGTCACACAGCAACTTGTCACAACGAACTTATAAAAGATAAAAGATTTGTACTTATCGGACGTGGTATGTACGGACTATCTGACTGGGGTTACAAGGAAGGTGTTGTGAGAGATGTTATAAAAGACATCATCAAAAAAGAAGGTCCACTTTCAAAAGAAGAAATAATCGACCGAGTTTTGAAAGAAAGATACCTAAAGAGAAACACAATCTTGGTAAACCTACAAAACAATAAATATTTCAAGAAAAATAAACAAGGACTATATACAGTTGCGTAAATAAAAACTCCTCATTTGAGGAGTTTTTATTTTTGCCAGTGTACAGGTTTAGGAGTATAATTTTACTATGAAAATTGATAACAAAGGATTCACAAATATTGTAATTTTAATAGTTGGGTTCTTGCTTGTACTTTTGGCAGTAGGAATGCTCTCAGGAAATAGTGCAATCAAAAAAACTGTAATAGATACAGATACCACTGATAATGTTTTAGAAACTGACACAGAGGAAACTGATACAAACGAACTACCAGGGGGCACAAGTACATGTGGTATATATTTCTCAACAATCGATGACAATGATAGTATCGAAAGTCCTCTTCTCATAGAGGGAAACACAGATGGTTGCGGTTGGAGTGCATTTGAGGGAGTGATAGGAAATGCAAAACTTTTTGATCTAGAAAGTGGATCACAGGTCGGCAACACGGCGATATTGTCAGCGACATCTGAATGGATGACAGCAGACCCAGTTTATTTTGAAGGTACAATAACTTTTACTGAGACAGGTGGGGAAAATGACGGGTATGTCGTAGTCGAACATCAACAAGTTGCCGATGAGGATCCGATGCTCACACATGTTATACCTGTAAAATACTAGCTTATATACAACATCCATTTTTTGGATGTTGTTGTGTTATAATATTTACACTATGGATTTCACAGAAGTTTTAAATCTATCCCTACGTCTTATTGGAAAGACTGCGATTGTTTGGTTACCTATTGCATTACTTTTCATAAGCTGGCATTTGTGGATTCACTACATTAGAAAATCATATATCATGAGTCTCGACTGGGTATTGCTAGAAATTGGTTTACCTCGTGATGTTTTCAAATCCCCTCAAGCAATGGAAGTTTTTTTCACTACAGCACTGTATCAAACGGGAGGAGTCGGAACATGGTTCCATAGATACTGGTTGGGAAAGGTCCCTTCTTGGTATTCGCTCGAGATAGTTTCTATCGACGGGAATGTAAAGTTTTTTATTCGTATAGAAAGAAGACTTAGAAGGTTTGTAGAATCCCAGTTGTATGCTCAATACCCACAACTTGAGATATTTGAAAGAGAGGATTATGTATATCAAGTTCCAGAACATGCAAAGAATAGCGTTTGGAGTCTCTGGGGGACAGAATTCAAGCTTTCAAAGCCAGATCCATACCCTATTAAAACGTATATCGACTATGGACTCGACAAGGCAACAGGATCTCTTGAAGAGAATGAAAAAATTGACCCTATTACACCGTTGATAGAATTTTTTGGTTCTCTAAAAAAAGGAGAACAAATGTGGTTACAAATACTGATACGTCCGGCAAACTGGGAAAGATATGACAAGGTGAAAAAAGATCCAAAAAAGGATGGCTTTTTTGCAAAACAAAAATGGGTAGAGGAAACTAAAAAGGAGATCGACAATATTCTAAAAGAAGCGATAAGGGAGATCGAGAATCCAGATAAAACAAAAAGAAAGGAATACCAGCTCACAGAAGGCCAGAAGTTTATTATTGCTGCACTAGAGCGTGCTGCAAACAAGTACGGTTTCGATTCTGGTATGCGAATAATCTATCTTGCTCCCAAAGAAAACTTCGATCCAAACATCATCCCAGGAGTTACAAGTGTGATTAGGCAGTTCAACTCACCTTCTATGAATGGTTTTGAGGTTGAGCCGAGCACTGCTACTGGATTTGACTACCCATGGGATGATTTCAGTGGAAACAAGTCACATCTTCTAAAAAGCTCTATCTTGGACGCATACAAGAAAAGAGGATATTTCTATTCACCGTTTCGCAAGAAGCCTTTTGTTCTTACAACAGAGGAGTTAGCAACAATCTATCACTTCCCAGGTAGAGTGCTTGAAACTCCAACTCTGGCAAGATCTGAGTCACAAAAGTCAGCAGCGCCATCTAACTTGCCTATATAGTCTATGTCTTATCCCAAAGGGAGCACAAATAAATATGCTTCGTTTATAGTTTTTTTATTTGTATTTGTTGTGTTGGCTGTTTCCATACTAGGATTCGCACCAAAAGACTTTGTTAGTAATACAGAAATAGAATTCAAAAAAGGACAAAGCATAAAGAGTCTAAGTTCACTTTTAAAGGAAGAAAACATTGTTCGCTCAAAAGAATTTTTCTATTTGGTAATCAGGTTATCTGGAAAGGATGCAAATATAAGTTCAGGTACATATGTATTCAAAAACCCGCTTACTGTTGTGTCGGTCGCGAAACGTTTTATAAATAGTGATTATGGGGTAGAGAAGATAAAGTTCGTTGTTCCAGAAGGTACTACCACAAACGACATCGCAGAAAAATGTGCTTCAGAACTAAAGAATTGTAAAAAGGAGGAGTTCCTAGCGCTTGCGAATGACAAAAATGGCATGCTTTTCCCCGACACATATTTTTTACTAGAAACAGATAGTACAGATGCAGTGATAAATGCATTGTATGAGAATTATGCCGAGAAGACTAAAGATTTGTTTGTTGGAAAGACTCAAGATGAAATAAATGACATTTTAGTAATGGCTTCAATTCTTGAGAGCGAGACAAATTCTGGTGAAGAAAGGCCAGTTGTTGCAGGGATACTTTTCAATAGAATGGAAATAGGCATGGCTCTACAGGTAGATGCTCCATTTTATGTATATCTGGGAAAGACTAGTTCAGAGCTAACCTTGTCAGACCTTAAGACAGATGAGCCTTGGAACACATATGTATATCGAGGCCTTCCTCCAGATCCATTGTCGAACCCTGGAATAGAAACGATTTTGGCTGTACTCTCGCCGGTAGATTCGAAATATCTTTACTATCTACATGGAAACGATGGTGTGATACACTATGCATCTAGTTTTGATGGACACATAGAAAATAAAAATAAATATTTAAAGTAAATGCAAAAAGATGAAATAAAATTGGCTTTCATAGACACAGAGACTACTGGTCTCGATATTCAAAAACACGAAATCATAGAGATCGGGTGTGTTTTGGTTATGCAAAGAACACTCGAAGACAAAAGTCTAGAGTACGAAGTACTCGAGGAGTTCGATATCAAAATCAAACCAACTGATATAACCCAAGCTGATCCTGTATCACTTCGTATCAACGGTTATGCCGAGGCAGACTGGATATTTGCATATACATTGCCGGAAGGATTAAAATTTTTCTCAGAGAAATGCAAGGATGCGATAATGGTCGCTCACAATATATGTTATGACTTTGCCTTCTTGGAAAAGGCATTCGCCATGTCTCATGTGGAAAACAAACTTCACTATCACAAACTAGACACTATCTCTATCGCATATGCGAAAGCAAGTAAGAAAGGTGACATAACACGTTTCTCCCTTAGGGCGCTTTGCGAAACTTTTAAAATAGAAAATAAAAATGCACATACTGCACTTTCAGACGCACGAGCGACATTTGAACTCTACAAAAAATTGATGGCTTTGTAGTTATACAGTTTTTTTGTCGTTAGAGAGATTTTTATATTTTATGCTAGTATACTTTTTGTGAAATCGGATACTAAAAAGAGGAAAATTTTTGTCGGAGTTTCTGGAGGAGTGGACAGCTCTGTTTCTTTGTATTTGCTAAAAAAGGCAGGACACGATGTTACTGGTGTCTTTATTCGCACCTGGAGTCCAGATTTTGTTGATTGTACATGGAAAGACGAGAGGAGAGACGCTATGAGAGTATGCGCTGAGCTCGATGTGCCATATATGGAATGCGACGCTGAGGATGCCTACAAAAAAGGTGTAGCAGACTATATGATTGAAGAGTATAAAAAAGGAAGGACACCAAATCCTGATGTAATGTGCAATCGAGAGGTAAAGTTCGGTGTATTTTGGCAGTTTGCAAAGTCTCATGGAGCAGATGCAATAGCTACAGGACACTATGCGAGAATTTCGCCCAATTATGAATTCTTAAAGGGGACAGACGAAAGTAAGGATCAAACATATTTCCTCTGGACACTTAAGCAAGAAGAACTTGATCACATACTTTTTCCTGTGGGTGATATGCAAAAAGAGGAAGTTAGAAAAATAGCCAAGAAAATCGGACTATCTAACGCAAAGAAAAAAGACAGCCAAGGAGTATGTTTTCTCGGTCCTATAAACATGCGGGAATTCTTGAAACATTACATAGAAGAAACACCCGGAAATGTAATAAATGCTGAGGGAAAGGTAATCGGCCACCACGATGGATCTGTTTTCTTTACTATAGGAGAAAGGCATGGCTTTGTTATTACTGAAAAGTCTGACAACGAGTCGCCATATTACGTCGTAGAAAAGGATGTAAATAAAAATACTATAACAGTCTCTAATAGAACTAAGGAATCATTTGAAAATAAAATAGAAGTAAAAGAAATTTTGCTTTCGAGCCCAGTGCTACGAACAAAGATAGATAATAATAAAGTTTATGATGTCCAGTTCCGTTATCACGGAGAATATTTCCCATGTAAAGTAAAAAATGACGAGAGGAAAAAAGGTATGACCCTTACTCCTGTAAAGGCATTTCCAAATATTGCACTTGGACAATCATCTGTAATTTACGATGGTGAAATATGTATAGGTGGGGGTATAGTAGACGCGTAGATATATACTTGTGTTACAATATTTTTATGGAAAACTTTTTTGACTATACAACTTTGGATTTGGTTCTTAGACTTGTGATAGCTATGATCTGTGGAATGATCATCGGAACAGAGCGAACATTGGCCCACAAAACTGCAGGAATGAGAACATGTGCTCTTGTGTCTTTGGGCGCAGCGCTTTTCGTTGCAATATCTGAATACTTTATGCAATCAAGCGGAGTGGGTGCAGGTGTAGACCCTATGCGTATGGCTTCACAAGTGGTTGCTGGTGTTGGGTTCCTTGGTGCAGGTATAATATTTATGAGAGACAACCAAGTCGCAGGAGTTACAACAGCTTCTAGTATTTGGGTCGCAGCAGGTATCGGTATAGCATGTGGATTTGCTCTATATGCACTTGCCATATATGCCACAATCATAACTTTGTTTATATTCGTGGTCTTGTGGTCAGTAGAACAGAAGTTCCGAAAGATGAAGTTTTATGACGAAAGTCAGCTCAAGTAGGTAGTGTATAAGTATTATAAAAGTTATTAAGTTGTAGTTAAAAATGAAAACAAAATGGAATCTAGCTCTCTTATATAGTTCTATTGATGACCCAAAAATAGAGTCTGATATGAGGAAAATGGAGAGCGCATATGAGGCCTTTGCAAAAAAATACAAAGGCAAAGAGTATCTAAAGGATAAAAATAGCCTTCTTTTGTCGTTGAATGACTACGAAAAACTTGCATTACTTCGAAGCCCACTATATTACTTCTATTTTCTATTGGATCTAGACACAGCAAACAAAAAGGCGAATGCATTAAAAAATAATTATTTCCAAAGAGTTGTAAAGACTTCAAATAAGTTGATTTTTTATACATTGTCACTAGCAGACTTTGATGAAAAAAAACAAAGCGAGATTTTGGCTGATCCTAAGTTCTCTAAGTACAAGTATTTTTTTGAAAGAATTTTCATTTCCAAGAAACACAAACTTTCAGAACCAGAGGAGAAAATAATGAATCTAAAGTCTCAGACCTCTCGTAATTTGTGGGTAGATGGAGGGGAGAAACTTCTCAATGGAAAGGAAATACACTACAAGAAGAATACCTATTCTGTAGGAGAAGCAGTAAACCGTATAAGAGAATTACCACAGAAGGATCGATATGCACTAGATGACAAGATATTAGAGACACTAAAGGACTGTTCATATTTTTCAGAGCAGGAACTAAACGCTATTGTCATAGACAAGAAAATAAATGACGAACTCCGAGGATTTAAAGAGCCATATAGTAGCACTGTGCTAAATTATGAAAATGAAGAAGAGTCAGTTGTAAACTTGGTGTCCCAAGTGACAAAGGCATTCCCAATATCTCATAGATTTTATGCACTAAAGCGAAAAGTGATGAAACTTCCAAAGCTTCGCTATTGCGACAAAGGTGTGGCGGTAGGAAATATAACAAAAAAGATTCCTTTTGAAGAAGCTGTGAGCATAATTACAAAAAGTTTTGCTAGTGTAGATAGTGATTTTGCGGATATATTTCAAAACTACTTGAAGAATGGGCAGATAGATGTATATCCTAAGAAAGGTAAAACAGGTGGTGCATACTGCTCTTCTGATGTTTCGCGTCCTACTTTTGTATTGTCCAATTATACAGAAGGTTTCGATTCTGTCATGACTCTCGCACACGAGATGGGACACTCAATCCATGCTGAATACTCTCAGAGACATCAACCTCCTATGTATGCAGATCACACTATTTCTGTAGCAGAAGTTGCTAGTACTTTGTTTGAGAACTTTGCTTTTGAAGAAATGCTTGGAAGACTAAACAATAAAGAAAAAGCATTGGCGCTTTTCAATCGAGTTTATGATGACATAGGAACTATATTTAGACAGATTGCATGTTTCAACTTCGAGTTGGAGATGCATAAAACTATAAGAGAAAAGGGTAATCTTTCTAAGGAAGAACTTGCAAAAATGATGAACAAGCATATGCTTGCGTACCTTGGGCCAAACTTCAAGCTCCGCGAAGAAGACGGTTACTTTTTCGTATATTGGTCTCATATCAGAAATTTCTTCTATGTTTACTCATATGCTTACGGGCAACTCATCTCGAAAGTCTTGTACAAGAAGTACAAAGAGGATCCTAGTTTTATAAAAAACATAAAAGCGTTTCTTTCATCTGGAGAAAGTATGTCACCAGAAGATATTTTCAAAAAATGTGGACTAGACACAAGAGATCCAAAGTTCTTTGAAGAAGGACTCAAGTCCATAGAGGAAGATATCAAGAATCTAGAAAAACTTTTGAAAAAGGAAAAAATGATCTAATTTTCATATTGACTTTCATTTTAATCTAAACTAACATTATCTTTGACAAGACCTCTCCCGCTGAGCTCTGAGTTGTGTACACGACAAAGATGATGCGCATTAGGAGAGGTTATGCCTTGGGCTCTGGAAATTTTCTAGGGCTTTTTTTATTGCCTAAAATACGCTATATTCTGTATATGAAATCAAGTGAAATAAGAAGGAGATTTTTGGCATTTTTTGAGAAAAGGGGACACTCTATTGTCCCTTCGTCTCCGCTTGTTCCTCAGAATGACCCTTCTGTACTTTTCAATACAGCAGGCATGCAACCGCTTGTACCATATCTAATGGGAGAAAAGCACCCATCAGGCTCTCGTATTGCAGATATCCAAAAGTGTGTGAGAACTGGAGATTTGGAAGACATAGGAGACAACAGACACTTTTCATTTTTTGAAATGATGGGTAACTGGTCTCTCGGTGACTACTTTAAAGATGAAGCAATAAAATGGAGTTATGAATTTCTAACTTCAAAAGAAGAAGGATTGGGGCTTGATCCAAATTTACTCTATGTAACTATTTTTGAGGGTGATGAGAATGCTCCACTTGATGAAGAGTCTAAAAATATTTGGATGAGTCTCGGAATACCAGAGAATCGTATTTACGCACTTCCAGCAGATGATAATTGGTGGAGTCCTGGTGACAACGGTCCTTGTGGTCCATGTAGTGAAATGTTTTATGACATGACAGGGGGATCTGTTGGAGATCTAAATAAAGAATCTTTTATAAATGCAGTAAAAGAAGAAAGCGTTATAGAGATCTGGAATGATGTTTTCATGGAATATGAAAAGAAAGATGGAAAGGTAGTAGGTAAGCTTGCTCAGAAAAATGTAGACACAGGTGCTGGTCTAGAGCGGATGACAGCAGTGATGCAAGGAAAAAATACTGCTTATGATACTGATATTTTTGAGGGGGTCATGTCTCATGTAAAGGCTTTGTCACAAGACATGTCTTCACAAAGAGTTATTGCAGATCATATGAGAACCGCTGTGTTTATGATCACTGACGGTGTTTTACCTTCAAACACAAAGCAAGGCTATGTTCTAAGAAGGCTTATTCGTAGAGCAGTTCTGAAATCTGACAATAAGGATATAGGTAATGAAAAAATATCCGTTATTGTAGACTCTATAGCAACTTTTTACGGAGAGTTCTATCCAGAAATAAAACAGAAGATTGGAATCATAAAGGCAGAGATTGAGAAAGAAGTTTCAAAGTTCAAGGAAACATTACAGTCAGGATTGAAAGAATTTGAAAAAGGAACAGATCCGTTTGTCTTGTTTACTACATACGGATTTCCTATTGAAATAACTTTGGAAATTGCAAAAGAAAAAGGAATAGAGGTAAATCTCGATGATTTCAATCAAAAAATGTCAGAGCACCAGAAACTCTCTCAGACTTCTTCTGCAGGAATGTTTAAAGGTGGACTCGCGAATCACAATGAACAAACAATCAAGCTTCACACTGCGCACCACTTACTACTCGCTGCACTCCAGCAAGTACTCGGCAAAGAAGTAAAACAAAGAGGAAGTAATATTACAGAAGAGAGGCTTCGAATGGACTTTGCGTTCGATAGGAAGATGACCGAGGAGGAAAAAGCAAAAGTTGAAGAAATTGTAAACGATTATATTTCTCGTGGACTCAATGTCGTTCGTCGTGAGATGCCACTTGTCGAAGCTGAAAAACTCGGTGCTGAAATGGAATTCGGTGCAAAATATCCTGAGACTGTATCTTTGTATTTTGTCGAGGATGAAAATGGTGACGCTATATCAAAAGAGTTTTGTGGTGGACCGCACATAGTAAACACTAAAGAGTTGGGTCATTTCAAGATTCAAAAAGAAGAAGCTTCCTCGGCTGGTGTTCGTCGCATAAAGGCAGTGCTCGGGTAATTTGACATTGCTCTCACTTTCTATATAATTGGTTTAAATTAAGATATGCTGTTATGAAGGTACCCAGCATGGGATACCTATCTCATGCAAACAAAATTGAAGTAAATAATTAGACGATAGAGGCCAAACACAGTAAATTCACCAAATCGATGTTTGGTGATAGTGCAGATCAGTGGTCTGTACACATATATCTCACTCGCATTCTCTATTAAAGGGGCGGTCCTCAGATGCCGGACAGGCATATACGAATGCGAAAGTCTAAACAGCTTTTGCCGATATCAGAGATTGTTTTATCTTTTTTGTTCTGGGTACTGGACTTATGGAACTGCATTTAGGTGCAGTTTTTTTATTGCCGACGTAGAGTGAGCGAAATGAAGAAGTATTCTTTTCATTTCCGAACCGAGGAGAGCAAAATAAGAGATAAGCATTCTAAGAGGCAAGTCGCGCTTAAATATGGCGGAGCTAACACGATTATTACCCGACCCGGGTAATATCTTCTATTTGACATAGTAGTACAATTGATGTAGTTTAAAGAAAAAGTAAAAAATGCAAACAAAATTAAACTTTAAGCCAACATATTTGCATTCCCTTGAAATTAATTTTCTGAAGAAGAATGAAAAGCCAGGATATGACGTAGTGGAGCATGTGGACACAAATCCACTTTCACGAAGGAAGAAAATCAGATTTTTGTGTAAGCCTAGTAAATATTTACGTAGTATCCACGAAATCCTCAAGTCTGAAATAGGTTTTCTAAATACTCGGGACAATCTGCCATTTGCCTTTCAGTGGATAAAGGGAGTAAGTAACCCAACGGTTTCTTCTGTCCTTTATCACAAGAGAGACAAAAAGTTTTTTTCTAGATATTGGTTTGTAACAGACTTGAAGTCTGCTTACCACAGTGTCGACATGATGAAGCTCGCGATAATTCTTGAGATGAAATGTCTCGAAGAAAAAAACAAGACTCTTCAATGGTTTGAGACCCTCGCTACGTATTGTGTAGATCCGAACCTTACTCTCGCAGAAGGATTACCGGCATCTCCTTGGCTTTTCAATATCTATGCTGGATATGAGCTTGATAGGTGGCTTAGCTTTATTGCAAAGGAATATAGTGCTACATATACAAGGCTAGGGGACGATCTCATTTTTTCTTCACCATTACCGTTTGGAGAAAAAAAACGAAAAAGAATCCTTGATTTTATAAGAGGTAAAGGTTTTGAGATATCAATCAAGAAGACTCGAACTTTTGATCTTACAATGTTGGGTAGTTTTGCAGTAAATGGAGTTGGAATTCGAAACACTCAGTCTGGAGGTGAAGTATTCCTACCAAGAAACTATCGCAAGAAGATAAAAGGGATTCTCCATGTTGCCCTTTATGGCAAGGATAGAAATATTTTGGACTTTCCACAGATTAGCGGAATGATGGGTGTCTTCATGAGCCTAATCTCAGTATCGGGTTTTTCCAAAGAAGATGAGAAAATCATAGGGATGTACAAAGAATTCAAGAGAAGATATTACAACTGGTCCGAATAGGTCCAGTTTTTATTTGGTATAATGTATACATGATTCTACAAATATTCCACATAAGAAAAACAATAAAGGATATAAAGGAAGCTCGAAGCAACCCATCTGGATTTGCGGTTGGGCAAGGAAAGGAGTTTTTTCTGGGGCTTGCTATTCCGATACTTTTACCAGGGACAGTTCTTACTATTATAAGTTTTATTTTTGCATTTACTAGTTTGCTTGGTGGCCCATACGTTGCTGCAAAAGTATTCTTTTGGATTTTTTTGATTCCAACAGTAGTAATCTTTTTAGTGCTTAGGAAGATTTTTGGACTAGTGAACAAACTAAAAAATAAACAAAGAGATATAAATGTGTCTGCAGTCTATGATAAAGATGGCAAAAGAGTGGACTAGTCGATTTGCATAAACCATAGCAATCTGCTTAAATCAAGAAAAATTTGGTCCATGGATAACGATAATGAACTCAGAGGACTCATTGATGGTACGGTAAAAAAGAATCCCACCATACTTGAAAAGTTCATAAATAAGCAAATAGATAATATAGTAAACTCTGGTGTGTTGGTAGACTTCGGTATTACGCCGGATTATTTACAGAGACACATAAAGCAAGAAGTAATATCTGTCCTAATGAATATGACTTTTGCAGAAGAAGGCATACCGTTTATCATTGTCCCTTCTCTTCGTAGACAAAACGCGACTACAGAAGTTGATCCGAAACAAAGGATTTACGACATTAAGTCAAAGTTACAACTTGAAAGTATCTCAGATGGTGAACTTAGTCGCATAAGAACAACGAAGGCAAATTTTTACATAATTACAAATGTAATTTGTAGAAATTATACTGAAAGCACTATGAGTGGAATAAAAAGGGATGTTAACAAGGGTGTCGGTATAAATCTGGAAGAGTTCTTAGGGATCACAATCCAGTTTCCAAAAATGCTAGACAATGGAGGAATTTTGCCACTTTTAGGTGAGTGGAAAAATGATCAAATATCAAAGGAATTGAAAAAGGATACTATTTTCTGTATGGGATATCAGGAATGTCATAAACCAAATGTGTGGTGGTTCCATGAGGATGAGATAAGGGAAAACATGTCTGTCTTTATGAGAGATTTGGGATTGATCATTATTAAATAGCTTAAGTAAGCTATTTTTTTTTGTGTTATAATCTGCAAATATGGTTGAAGAAATAAAAAAGTTTTTTAAAGGGGATATTGAGAACTCAGAAGATACATTGGAAAAGTATAGTCATGATGCAAGTATTTTTACTGTTCGTCCGCAACTTGTACTATTCCCAAAAAACAGTTTGGATATACAAAATCTTGTTAAATGGGTAAATGAAAAAAATAGCCGAGATGGATCTATCTCAAAAATAAACATAACAATGCGAGCTGCTGGTACTTGTATGTCTGGCGGACCACTTGGGGAGTCCCTGGTTTTGGATACAACTCGCTACATGAACAAGATCCTTTCAATAGAAAGAATGCAGGAAAAGAAAATAATGCCACTTTTCCCGGGATCTAAGGAGGTTTCTGTTACTGGTTTCGCAAAAGTAGAGCCAGGAGTTTTCTATAGAGATTTTGAAGTTGAAGCAAAAGAGAAAGAATTGCTTTTACCATGCTATACAGCCTCAAAGTCACTGAATGCTCTAGGGGGCATGGTTGGGAACAACTCTGGAGGAGAACTCACTTTGGTGTACGGGAAGACTGAGGACTATGTTTCTGAGCTTAAGGTTATACTCCGAGACGGCAATGAATACACTGTGAGACCCCTGACAAGAAGAGAACTATATAGCAAAATTGCAGAACAAACAGCAGAAGGAGAGGCTTACAAGAAAATATTTGAACTGATAAAAGAGAACGAAACTACTATTAGAAACGCAAAGCCAAACGTAACCAAAAATTCAGCCGGGTATTATCTTTGGAATGTAATCAAAAAAGGAGAAACGGAGGCAGAGGATATTTTTGACCTAACCAAGCTTATCGTTGGGTCACAAGGGACACTTTGCATTGTTACTGAGATTACTTTTTATTTGGTAGATTCAATCAAAAAGTCAAAGCTTTTGGTTCTTTTTCTAAAGGACTTCAAGAATATCGGAGGAATAGTAGACTCACTTCTCGAGACAGGTCCTATAAGTATCGAAAGTTATGATGACAAAACTTTTTGGCTGGCCGTAAAGTTTTTTAGAGATTTTGTAAAGAACAAAGGTTTTTTTGCAACTTTAAAGTTCGGCTTAGAATTTATCCCAGAAGTACTCATGACATTAAGAGGAGGTGTACCAAAGCTCATCATACTTTCTGAGTATGCTGGTGCTACTGAAGAAGAGATCGAAGAGAAAACTCAAAAAGCAAAACAAGCACTTCTTCATTTGGGCTTAAGGATGCGAGTAACAAAGTCTTCAAAAGAAGCGGAAAAGTACTGGACAATGAGAAGAGACAGCTTCGCACTTCTCCGGAAGCATGTTGCCGGCAAGAAAACAGCGCCTTTTATCGATGACGTAATCGTGAAATCAGAGTACCTAGAAGAATTTTTACCTAAGATAAACAAACTGATAAGTGAGTACCCAAACCTTGTGTATACCATCGCTGGCCATGCAGAGAATGGCAATTTTCACATAATTCCATTAGTTGATCCCAAGGATCCGAAGATTGAAAACACAATCTTGGACCTATCTTCAAAAGTTTATGATCTCGTCCTCCACTACAAAGGTTCCATAACAGCAGAACACAATGATGGTATTGTTAGAACTCCTTTTTTGTCCGTAATGTTCAATGACGCCACGGTAGAACTCTTCGAGGAGACAAAGAGAGCCTTTGATAGAGATAATATCTTCAATCCCCACAAGAAAGTTGGAGGAACTATGGACTATTTCAAGAGCCACCTCTCTTTTTCAGTGGACAAAACTAAATCAGTCTAGTCTTTGACAGTAGGACTGAAAAAGTTTATACTGTGCAAACTATGGTAAATATTCAAGCACAGGCTCGCGCAAAAAAGAGCGCTGATAAAATAAGAAAATTGGGCAAAATCCCTGCAGTTTTTTATGGTGCAGGTAAGGAAAGTACACCTATCTCTATTGGCTCAAAGGACTTTGATAAAGTATTGAAGGAAGCAGGAGAGTCATCAACTATCACTCTTTCTGTTGAAGGAAAGGATATAGATGTTTTGATCCATGATGTTCAATACAGTCCAGTAAAGAATGTTCCTTGTCACGTGGACTTCCTAGCTGTAGACATGAAAAAGAAAATACAAGTTGGAGTTCCTTTGGTTTTCGAAGGAGTCGCACCAGCTGTAAAGAATGCTTTGGGAACACTTGTAAAGGTTATATACGAAGTAGAAGTGGAAGCATTGCCAGGAGATTTGCCACATGAAATAATGGTAAATATCGAGTCTTTGGTAGGAACAGATAGTCACATAAGTGCCTCTGACCTCGTTATGCCTAAGGGAGTAGTAATGATTACTCCAGGTGAAGAAATAATCGCTTCAATCTCAGTACAACAAGATGAAGCAGAAGAAGTACAACCAGCAGATCTTGCATCAATAGAAGTTGAGAAAAAAGGAAAGAAAGACGAAGAGGGGCAAGACGAGTCGGCTGTATAGTTTTACACTATGCAAAAAAAAATAAAAAAGAATCTTGAAATATTAAAAAAAGTTTCTTTACTAGTAATACTGGGTGCCTTTTTGGTATCCAGTTTTGCTTTTCAATTAGTAAGTGCTCAAACAACACAAGAGTCAGAGCGTGCACAACTAGAAGCTGAGTACAATGCTCTCTTGAAAGAGATTGCAGAATGGGAAAAGACTCTCGGTCAGCAAAAAAAGGAAACAGGAACTATCAGTGGAGACATAAAAATTCTCACTTCCAAGATTGAAAAGGCAAAGACTGAAGTAAAAGCAAAGACTATTGCTATAAACAATCTCTCAAAAGAAATTCATAGCAAAAATAGCACCATTCTTACTCTTGAGGAGAAAATTGCCAAAGAGAAAGAGACTTTAGCTCAGCTAATAAGAAAAACAAACGAGTATTCCGATACTACTATTATCCACCTTGTCTTAGGTGAGGACTCACTATCTTCTTTTTACTCAAACAACGATTCTTATGCCTCACTTAGATCTTCTATAAAGGAGTCTGTTGATGGCATAAAGACAGCAAAAGCAGAAACTGAGGGAGAAAGAAGGGCACTACAAGAGAAACAAGATGCAGAACTCGATGCGAAAATGGCACTTGAAAAATCTAAAAAGGATATCGAGCAGAGTGAGAGTGAAAAAAAACAACTACTTTCTATAAGTAAAAATAAGGAAGCATCGTATCAGAAGATTTTGAGTGACCGTCAAGCAAAGGCTGCGCAACTAAGAGCTGCTCTTTTCCCACTTCGTGATAGTTCAGCAATTGCTTTTGGAGACGCACTAGACTTTGCAGAATTGGCATCAAAAAATACTGGTGTTAGACCAGCACTTGTTCTTGCTATCCTTGAGCAGGAATCTTCCTATGGAAAGAACATTGGATCTTGTTACCTCAAGGATACTGTCACAGGAGCTGGTGTTGGTAAAAATACAGGAACACCATTTGCAAACGTAATGAAACCAACACGTGACGTTACACCTTTCTTAAATATTACAAAAAAACTTGGCCGAGATCCTTTTACAACTCCAGTCTCTTGTCCGTTTACTATAGGTTATGGAGGAGCGATGGGACCTTCACAGTTTATCCCTTCAACTTGGGTTATGTTTGAGAACAGAATCGCTGCGTCTGTCGGGGTGTCACTTGCTGACCCATGGATCCCATACCACGCTATAACAGCTACATCGCTTTATATGAAGGATCTTGGTGCTGGGGCGCAGACATACACTGCAGAGCGTAATGCGGCTTGTAGATACTACGGTGGGGGCACAGCGTGTACATCTATAACCTCTACTTATGGTAATCAGGTTATGGCAAAAGCAGCGACAATACAGGCAAATATCGACATTATCGACTCTGTTTAGGGAGGATTGCACACTTGTATACTTTGTGTTAGTATCTACGAATATATGAAGAAAGACACACATCCAGAAAATAGATATGTAATTTTTGAGGACAACTCATGTGGAGCGCAGTTTTTAGTGCGTTCAACAGTCAAGACTTCAGAAACAGGAAAGTACAAGGAGGACGGAAAAGAATACCCTCTATTTCACATAGAAATATCTAGTAAATCTCATCCACTTTTCACAGGACAAGAAAAGGTTCTAGACACAGCTGGACGAGTTGATCGTTTCAAAAAGCGACAAGCTGCTACAAAGACAAAGAAATAACTTTTTTCCAAATATCCACGCATTGCGTGGATATTTGGTTTATAATACTTGCATGTTAAATATCGAAGAAGCAAAGAAGAATAATCGAACAAGTTTCCTCGCAGAGAGCTACGAGCGACTTTTGCATGAACAAGAAGATCTCGTGAAAATGCTCGCTGAAAATCCTGACATGGCCGAAATGGGAGAAGAGGAAATGCAAAATATCAAAACTCAAATGGAGGCACTCGAAAAGCAAATCGAGGATATCATGAAAGCAGAAGAAGCAGAGGAAGAATTCCCAAACGAAATAATACTTGAGATCCGTGCAGGTGCGGGAGGAGACGAAGCTTCGCTTTTTGCTGCAGAACTCGCTTCGATGTACAAAGGCTATGTAGAGAAGAATGGTTGGTCTTGGAACATAATCCATAGTTCAGAAAGTGATGTTGGTGGATACAAGGAAGCTATATTTGAGATAAAGGGAAAAGAAGTTTACAAGATACTTAGATACGAAACAGGCGTTCATAGAGTACAGCGTGTGCCAGATACAGAGAAAAATGGTCGAATACATACTTCGACTATCACAGTTGCTGTGCTTCCTATACGAAAGAAATCTAAAATCGAAATCAATCCTGCGGATTTGGAAATGGAATATTCCAAATCTGGTGGTGCTGGAGGACAAAACGTGAACAAGGTGGAAACTGCAGTTCGTATAATCCACAAACCAACAGGCATAGATGTCCGTTCTACTGCTGAGAGATCCCAGTTGAAAAACCGTGAACGTGCGATGGCTATTCTTGTTTCAAAATTGGAACAACTAAAGGAGGAAGAAGAGGCAAAAAAATATGCAGGAGAAAGAAAAGCTCAAGTGGGAACAGGAGACAGAAGTGAAAAAATCCGTACATACAACTTCCCGCAAGACAGAGTTACAGATCATAGAATCAAGCAGTCATGGTCAAATATCCCAAGTATCATGCTTGGTAACATAGACAAGATAATAGACGCAATCCAAAGTGAGGTGGGTGATAGTGATGAAGAATAAAAAATGAACCCACGGTCGGGTTCGTTTTAGTTAAATCTCCCTTTGTCTCGCGTAGACTTTTCATCAATGCACTTCTGTAGTGCAACATCTAAGTTGATTCCAGTTTTGTTGGCAAGACAGGATAATGAAAAGATTAAGTCTCCTAGTTCTTTTTCAAGACTCATCTCATCACCCGGTTTCGCCTTTTGGTCTCCATAGAGTCGGTTCACGACTCCTGCAACTTCACCGGTTTCTTCGGATATTTGAGCAACTATACTTAAGTTAGAGAAGTAATCTTTCTTCCACACCTCTCTTATTAAGTGGTCTACCTTTATTTGCCCGGGGTTCATTTTCTTTGGATTTGGTTCCATATGTATTTCTTTTCTGAAATCATAACAACTACAGAGACAATTGCAACTATTCTAGGGGATGGAAACAAAGAGGTGACTTAGAATTGCGAATATCTTTTGATACCAAATTGGTCCTCAAGTGTCGCCTTAAAATTGGGCAAAGTAGAAATCTCTACTGCCTGCTCCGGTTCATGCTCGATAAATATCATACCTTCGTCTTTTAAAAATTGGGGTGCTTCGTTTACTATTCTCTTTATTATTTCCAATCCTCTGTCATTGGCATAGAGTGCTATTTCTGGTTCAAACATTTTTACACTGTCCTCGACTCTATATTTGAGACTTTTGTTTATGTATGGAGGGTTCGAAACAATCAGATCATATTTATCCTCAATCTTTTCAAATAGATCCCCGGTGATCACTTGCATTCTCGATCTATCTATTTTATTTTCATCTATATTTTTCCAGATCGTAGCGATGTGAGACGGATCTATTTCTACAAAGTCGACAGTACTTTCGGGAAGAGCATTCGCCAAGGCCACTCCGACACAGCCAGAACCAGCACAAAGGTCCAAGATTCTAAGTTCCGGTAGTTTTCTTGCCTTAAGTGTTTCTACAGCCTGGCCGACCCAGTATTCAGTTTCAGTCCTCGGGATTAGGGGCTTCGAGTCAAGATATATTTTTGTTCCTAAAAAGGGAATCCATCCTATAACGTAAGCCAAAGGTTCTCCAGAGCGGAGACGCTCAATGTCCGCTATTGCATTTGGAGACATGACACCATTGTATTTGTCGCGTATTAGCCACGAGATCTCTCTTTCTAGGTCTTTGTTATCCATATCTTAGAATACTAGCAACTAGGTGGGTGATTGCAAATAAGTATCAAAATTGCTATATTTTGCATGCTATTGTAGTACCACGGGCGGCTAGTTCAGTGGTAGAACGCTGTCCTGATAAGACAGAGGTCATAGGTTCGATTCCTATGCCGCCCACAGAGATTTACTGGAGGAAGTAAATTATAAAGTATTATTAAAGTTTTTAAAGTTACAATAATTCTCGCCCGTACGAAGCGCAAGCGTTGGAGGGTGCCGCCCACATGAAAGAGTTTGAAACAAAAACATTGGCAAAAGGAAAAGACTGGAAACCAGCGTTTTTTCTTTTTATACGGATATCAGGGTGGATTACTTTTCCTGTTATCTTTGCACTTTTTGTTGGTAAATGGCTAGATAGAGTTTTTTCAACGACTCCGATCCTGTTTCTTTCTCTAACAGGGATTGCATTTGTTGTTTCTTTGTTTGGAATCATAAAAGAATCTAGAAAAACAATGGAAAAGATAATAAATAGTAGTATAGAAGTTGAGACAAAATAGTTATGAGTAATATTGAAAGTGTAGAATCAAATATAGAACACGAAGTTTTATCAAACGAGATTGTTCACGAGACAACACTTTTTGCTGAACCTATCGCAAGTATGAAAGAATTTCCTATTACGAATTCACTCGTAACTTCATGGGGGGCTGTTTTGATAATCATAACCTTGTCAGTGCTACTAAGAAAAAATCTAAAAGAAGTTCCAGGAAAATTACAAAATATTTTTGAGATCATAGTAGAGGGAGCGCTTAGTCTCGCAGATCAAGTTACAAATGACCGTAAACTTACTAAAAAGATTTTTCCGCTATCTATATCACTTTTCTTCTTCGTTCTTATAAATAACTGGCTAGGAATATTACCAGGCTCAGGTTCCGTAGGACAAGTAGTAGAGCATCACGGAGAGAACCTTCTCGTACCATTTTTGCGTGGTGGTACAGCTGATATAAATACAACTATTGCACTTGCCGTAATAGCGGTCGTTGGCGCAAATATTTTCGGCATTATCACTATAGGTGGGTGGAAAATGTTCAATAAATATGTTAATTTAAAGGCATTGGGACAAATGTTTACAAAGGTTCGTCATGAACCGACTATTTTGATAGTTGCACCAATTACGTTCTTTGTGGGAATACTTGAGATAATAGGTGAATTTGCAAAAATAGCATCTTTGTCTTTTCGTCTCTTTGGAAACGTGTTCGCAGGGGAAGTCTTGCTTGCGTCTATGGCAGCACTTGTAGCATATGCTGTGCCAGTACCATTTTTGTTTTTGGAAATACTTGTTGGTGTAATACAAGCTTTGATATTTTCAATGCTTACGCTTGTATATTTCACTATCGCATCGCAAGATCATGATGTACATGAGCATGATGAGTCACCAAAACAAGTACACGTATAGGTAGTTGCGCATACTCTGTGAATATCGTAGAGCACGCGCAGCCACTTAAGTGGAGCAAATTATAAATTAATAAATAATTATATTATGGAAGGAATTGACACTCTCGCAAAAGCGATTGCAATAGGGCTTGGTGCTCTTGGACCAGGTCTCGGTATCGGTATGATCGGTGCTCGTGCCATGGAGGCTATCGGACGAAATCCTGAAGCATCAGGTAAGGTTCTTGTTCCGATGCTCTTGGCTTGTGCCTTCGCAGAAGCTATCGCTATTTACGCACTCGTTATTGCATTCTCGATCTAGTTAATAGATTTTAGGTTTACGATCATGATCCTATCACTCAAGATCGTAGATCTGTATCTGCTCGCTAAAGCAGTTGTATTTACTAAAAACCATAATCTTTAAACTACAACCTCTAAAATGGATGCACTCATAGACACATTTCATATAGACTGGAAACTTATCATTGCGCAGATGGTGAACTTCGCGATCGTGATCATCGTCCTCT
>DALYDA010000004.1:38144-39851 GCA_031973435.1 Minisyncoccota bacterium | reverse complement strand
AAAATCCAAAAAAGAATCCGCCCCGCATTCCTCCCCAGACCCCTCCTGCGGGGCGGAAACCAATTCCAAAAATCGTTTTTTGAAAAATCAGTCTCGGAAAAGCGGAATCCTGTCCCCAGAAAAATGCTTCCGCTTTTCCGAGTCCGCATTTGTATTCGCACATTCCGTCCTTTTCCTTTGGAAAAGCACTACGCTTCGCGTGGTGGCGCTTCAGCGCACGGATGTGCGATTAGCTTCGGTTTTGAAAATAGGTTCTAACTTGGTACAATAGAGACACTAAAAGGCCATGAGCCAAAAACTCGAAAAACTCAATATTCCTAAAGAAGTAACAGTAGTTGTCGCCAGACTAATAGAATCTGGTTTTGAAGCATATCTCGTTGGTGGATGTGTTCGTGATCTAATCATGGGAAGGATTCCAAAAGATTGGGATGTAACTACCAATGCTTTGCCTGAGCAGATAATCTCATTATTTGAAAAGACTGTTTACGAGAATACCTTTGGAACAGTCGGTGTTTGTATTCCAAAAGAGGAAACTGTCCTTGACGACAGGGACTATCTTATCGTCGAAGTCACACCCTATAGACTTGAAGGTAAGTACACTGACGGAAGACACCCGGACGAAGTAAGATTCTCGGACAATCTACTAGATGACCTAAAGAGGAGAGATTTTACTATGAACTCTATGGCGTTTGCACCAAACATAGTAGGGAACAATGCCTCTGTAGAGACCCTAGAGGCACCACAGATGAATCCTAACGGACATTTGGACTTATCTGTATGTGGAAAGTTTGTTGACCCTTATGATGGCCTTGAGACTATCAAGGACAAAGTGATAAGAACAGTAGGGGAGCCAAAGGACAGATTTGAGGAAGATGGACTCCGTATGTTGCGAGCAATTCGTTTCAGTTCTGAACTTGGTTTCACTATTTCCAAAGAAACATTCGATGGAGTTATCCACAGTCATAAAATAATTTCCAAAATTTCTACAGAAAGAATCCGTGATGAATTTGTAAAAATAATAATGTCACCAGAACCGATGGTTGGAATAGCGATGCTTCAAAAAACTGGGATGCTCAAATATATAATTCCAGAACTAGGACAGGGGATCGGTTGTGAGCAGGGAGGTGCGCACAAATATGATGTGTACGAACACTTACTACAGGCTCTTCAACATGCAGCAGATAAAAACTGGCCACTTGAGATCAGAATGTCTGCGCTTTTCCACGACATCGGAAAGCCAAAGACTCGAAGAAAGGGGATCAAGAAAGCTTATACATTCTATGGGCACGAAGTAGTAGGAGCACGGATGACAAAAGTGATACTTGAACGAATGAAGTTCCCACGAGAAACGATAGACCTCGTAACAAACCTCGTACGGTACCATATGTTCTTCTCTGATACAGAACAGATCACTCTTTCTGCTGTGCGAAGAATTGTTAGAAACGTTGGTGTCGAGAATATCTGGACTCTTATGAATGTTCGTGAGTGCGATCGCGTTGGTATGGCAAAAGTAGAAGCCCCATATCGTCTACGTAAGTATCATGCGATGATCGAGCAAGTACTTCGTGATCCGATATCGGTAGGACAACTTGTAGTAGACGGAAATATTCTGATGAAAGAGCTAGGTGTGAAACCTGGGCCACGAATGGGTTGGATTCTAAATTCCCTTCTCGAAGAAGTACTCGACGACCCAACAAAAAATACTCG
>DALYDA010000004.1:20262-38044 GCA_031973435.1 Minisyncoccota bacterium | reverse complement strand
CAAGAAACATAATGTGAAGAAATAAAAAAACAGACCCTTGAGGTCTGTTTTTTCCTAATTAAGGAATAGTCATTTTCGTTTCTCCACTGGAACACTTTTGTTGTTCCATAAGTGAAACTTTTCCTGCAACAATTTGCATTCTGTTGTTTAAAAAGTTCTTCAATTTCATCATTTCTCTAACCGACTGAACTTTTCTTTTACCCGACGCAATCTCCTCTTTTCTCATTCTATAGGAACGACTGACGTCTTCTAATTTTAAAATTCTTGGCATAGGACCATTTTTTGTAAGAATACTCCTTGTTTTTAAAAATTGCAAATAAAAAAGCGCTCCGGTGGGGCGCTTTTGGGTCAGACTAATTTAATTATTTCTTTCCGAATAGCTCAGTTACCTTTCTTGGCGTGAACACTTCATTTTCATAATAATGTTCATCAAAATCTGGCTTCTTTTTGAACAGTTCATATTCTTTCAGACATTCCTTCTGTCCCGTCATTAGAATGTGCCCTAGAAATTGAACAACTTCCATTGGTTGTAACCAGTAAGTAGGGTCGGCATCTGTTTCTGTAAAAACAAACGGTCTAGTAATCAGTTCGTTCGGACAAAGAACTGAAGAAATATTTACTATCGCTACCTGTGCTTGTAGATTTTTTGTCTTCTCAGACTTACGAACAATTTCATCTTTCAAAACTTTCATAGTTTTCCACCATGACATATGGGCGAGGGGTTCGTGCTTGTCTGCGATACCACCAAAAATAAATGACAGGACATTCTTTTTTGTTCTAGACGCAAGACTTACATAGAAACTACTAAACATTTCCAATGTTAGCTCCGTACATCTATCGTCTATCCCGTCACCATCGTTGTCATTATGTACAAGCCGATTTCCGTTTTTATCTATTTCAAAAGGATATACCCCTAGTGCATGCACATAATATATTTCGGAAAATTGATCTGCGTCTATGCTTTCAGAAAAAATTGTTGCTATACGAGGAATATACGTTTCCGAAGTAATCGAACAAATCAGTGTTGCGACAGGAAGCTTGCCTTTTACACAAAATTCTCTAAAGTCTTTTGCCTTTCTGCTTATACCATAGACAATGAAGTCGGGGTTGGAAGCAAAGAAAGAAAGACAAGCGGAACCGATAGCTCCTGTTACTCCGTGGATGATCACAAGTTTTTTCATTTTTAGAAAGTTTAAAGGTTAAATTAATGTATTCGGCCGAAGTACACTAACCTCCTAAAACTTGTTTCAAAGAACAACCTATTTCACAATCAGACCACCGACATTGATGGGCTGAACAATGAAGGGAAGCGAATTCTTCCCTTTGTATTTATATATCTAACATCCACACGCTTTTAGCATTTCATCTCGATACTCAATGAACTTTTGCATTTCTTTCTCTTCTCCTTTGTCATAAACCAATTTTACCGGAAGTATTTCCTTTGCCTTCTTGAGAAGATCCTCTAATATCGACGTCTCTAAAACATTTCCTGATTTTCCTTCGTCGAATATTGCATTAATTTTTGCAACATCATTAGTCACCATCTCATATAACACGGTTACAGCAAATTTTGCTTTTGCATCTTTTCCAATAAGATTTCTGAAAGTTTCCATCTTTTTCATATTTTTTTATTTTTGAATGAACAATTTTCTGTTTCGTCCTTTAGGACTCGTCAGTCAGAACAATACATTCTGAGACAGAACCCTATAAAAATAGGGACCAGCGGATATTACCTACTATTGTTCGGCTCACCTTGTTTGGATTTTTCCAAGAAATAAGCGAATCAAGTATGCATGATATCTCTCAATGTTTGCATTGCGGCCTTGTTCTTATGCTTTTCGTATAACCGTACTTTTAATCTTGCCGTTCTTACAAAAAGACATCCGTCGCAATTACATCTGTCATAAGGGACACCTTCCCATGAGTCATCACATAGATCACATGACTCTTCAGCTAAGTTTGCACTATTCTCAACTAGAAGATTTCTTCGATTTTGCTTTTCTTGGTTTCTTGAATATTTTTGCATAGTTATGATGTTTGTTTTATATAACATCAAGCTAACGCATTAAATTCTTTTTCATTTGTTTACTTTTAAAATTAACTAATCTATTTCCCACACATTATGCAATATATTTAGTGATTTGTCTATAAATAAGGCTTATATATAGCATAAGTAACCAATTTGTTTACTTTCAGGCACCTTCCTGCTACCATAATAGGGTGATAAACAAGCCAAAAACCATTGAGGATTACGTGCTCTCCACCCTACAGAAGGGATCCGTTGGTACTATTCCACTCCTTAGTCAGATTCAAGGTGTTCGTCCCGGCACGACAAAACAAGCCTTCTACCAGGCACTTCGCAAGCTCAAAAAAGAAGAGGTTGTCGTGATCTATGCAAAGCGTGTCTCTCTTTCCAATCTCTGGATAAACAAAATGTCGGAATATTTTACTCAAGCAAAAAGAAACTACTCTTCCAGTGAATCCCCGAGTGAGGACTTTCTGGCTCTTTCTGATGGAGAGAAGATTTCTTACACATTTAGAGATCCCCACACAACTGACATATTTTGGGGACACGCATTCCATATTCTTGCAGAGCAAACTCGCAACAATCCTATCTGCATCTACAACCCACACGAGTGGTTCATAATAGCTCGTGAAGAAAGTGAAAAGGCTCTTTTCCTGGATATAAAAAGTCGTGGACAGAAACTTCTAGTTCTAATTGGAAATAAAAATAAAATTGATATTGAAACAGGAAAGTGGTTCGATGGAAATGCACTTCAATACTTTGCAACCGAAGACAAATTATTTGATAAAAATAATTATTATGTAAATATTTTTGGTGACTTTATAATAGAAGCGTGGATTGACCAAACTACAGCAGACGAGATTGATACCTTCTACAAAAACAATGAGTCTATGACCGAACAGTCATTAAAGAATCTGCGAGAGATCGTTTCAAGGAAAGGAAAAAATAAATTGACGATTTGCAAAAATAAAAGGAAAGCTGACAAACTTAGATCAATATTCAAAAAATACTTTTTGGTGAAATGAACAAACCAAAATGATATACTAACTCAATGAACAAAAAGATAAACATATTTTTACTCTTAATTGTGGCTGTATTTGTATTCTTTTACTCCTACAACCAGTCAAGCATAACTGAGTTCGACAAAGTCTTTATAACCTTGGCAACATTTTTATTTTCTATATTTACAGGCTTTTTTATATCAAATCAAAATACAAGATATGGTCGCATAAGAGACACAATATCTCAATATGACGGAAAGCTAAGTGGAATATATAGAGCTTCTATGCACTTGGGTAAAGATTTCCAAGAAAAGGCAGGGGACATAATTGTAAAAAATTACGAACCAATAATACAAAACAATCAGTGGGACTATAACTTTACACACAAATCAAACACGCTTACTGACATACACAATCTAATAGAAGAAAAATGCGGAGGAGACACCAAGCTTACAGAAACAGGCAAGCAGTCACTCGGAAGGATCACTTCAGCACTTCTTGATACACAGGGACTCAGAAAACAGATCGTTGCCCTACGGGAAGAGAGGATACCGAACTTCCAATGGATACTTGTTGTTATATTTGCGATGATGCTACTTATAACAGTTTCTTCTCTGCCCTCTTATCACTTTGCAATAGGATCTTTGTTAAAGTCAGCTTTCACTGTTTCCATTCTTTCTGTGATTCTAATACTCCGAAGTTTTGACAATCTTGCTTTCTTTGAGGGAAGAATAGGGGAACACTCTGCAAAAGATGTTTTGGAAATAATAAAAGGAAATAGATAATAAAAAAAGCGCTCCGGGTGGGCGCTTTTGGGCAGGTAGAGTTTTTATATTTTTATGAATGAAAAGACTTTTCCATCAACCAAAACATAGTAAGTTCCAGATGAAAGATTAGCAACGTCGAAAATTTTTCTATCGTCGACTTCGTTGGCCATCAGATATATTTCTTCCGACAACGAGAATATTCTAACAATTTTTCCAACACTGTTTTCAATAGTTATAAAATCAGTTGCTGGATTTGGAAAAATCTTTATCTGATTTTCTGCGATATCATCCACAGAAACTTCATAACAGAAGGGAAGCGATATTACTCCTGGCGAATAAATGTCTGCTCCATATATGAAGGCTCCACCCACGTATACGAATTCGTAGTTTGAAGACAAGGCATAACCGTTGTTATCCAGACCACGGTCGGTCTGAATAATCTCTTTTGAAGATCGATCAAACATCGCCAAGTTCTGGGCGTCGCAATTTCCAAAATTATTAAAATTGCCAACAACGGTGACAAAGCAGTCGCTCGCCTCAATCGCAAGAATATTTCCGTCGCTTGAAAACAACGAGTCCATATCTCCATCCTTGAATTCAGAAAAAATCCCGTATTCAAGTGGGGGAGAAAAGTTTGTTGAAGATACATATATTCTATCTTCCGTTGATTCCCAAGAAACAAAATATTCATCCTCCGGAAAAACATAAGCGACACTCCAAAGAGAATCATTTAATTGGAAAATCTTTTGAATCCCTTCATCTAATCCAACGCAAAATATCTTGTTTTGAAAAATTGTTAGACCAATCATTGATTCAGATTCTGGATTTGGAAATGACTCCCAACTGTTTGTCGCCGGAACGAAACAGTGGAAAAGAGAAGGTGACAAAGTATCATCTATGTAAACACCTGCTCCAAAAACATAGAGCGTATCATTTTCAGAAAGTATCTTGGCCCAGCCTTCAGTCTTGGCAACCATCTGTGTTTCACAGGACTGATTTACTGAAAGTATCCAGTTGGACTCTGTGTAAAAATAGAATACTCCATCTACTACGCCGCCTGATGAAATCTCTCCGAGAGAGTCTGGAATATCACACTCTATCCATTCTTCTGAAAGAATGTTTCCGAAAAGTATCTCTGCTTCAGGCCCCGAGTACCTTCCCACGTAGAGTGTTTCACCTTCCTCATGCAGTGATGAAACGTAGTAACCGGACTTTTGATCTGGAAGATATGAACTCTTCCAAACAGGAATAAAGTTCTGTGAAACAACCATATATGGAAGTATCACAAACAAAATTGCGAATATCTTTTTCATATTAAAGTTCTTTTTTAAAATTATTTCACAATATGCCTTGTCTGGGAAGTAAAAAACACCCGACTGTTGTGGGTGCTATTTACTACGTAATTCTGGGAAAAGTGACACAAATGCATTCCATGCAGATCTGTCGTCGCAAAGTACGGGCTTATCGAGAGAACTAGTATCAGTCTCATTGAAAAATACCTTTGGGTCCTTGGTCAACTCCCTTGCAACCTTCGTGTTGCGCGGGGTGTTTTCACTGTCCTGATTCATAGATCTGTTTTTTAGGACTTTATCACAAGACGCTTATAAAAACAAAATCACCTTGTGAAAAGGTTATGTCTTGAAACATGGCAGTTATGATAAAATACACCCATGAACAAAACCCTATCGACTGTATTTCTAGTGATGCTACTAATAGTTACAATATATATCAGTTATATTTTCTCTACAAAAAATCTTGTTCTTTATGACAAGAACGGAGACCCTTTTACACAAAATATAGATAATCTTTTCAAGCAAATAAATAACAAGGAGGAAGAAAAAACATACACAGTCCTACTCGCGGGAGACGTAATGCTAGCCAGAGGAACAGAGAGTAGGCTCATAAAATACGGAAATGGAGATTTTACTTTTCCATGGAAACTAATCTCTGATACTACAAACAAGGCTGACATCTTTTTCTTCAACCACGAAGGTCCAATGTCAAACCTAGGAACTGATGGTGGAAAGCTATACTCTTTCAACTTTGATACAAGAGCAACAGAAGGCATGATATATGCTGGAACAGACGTAGTCTCACTTGCCAACAACCATGCACTGGACTGGGGAAGTGCAGCTCTTTGTGACACAATAAAAAATCTTTCAGAAAAATCTATCGCTCAAGTTGGTGCAGGTTGCAATAAAGAACAAGCAGACAAACCTTTTATAAAAGATCTAGGAGATACGAGAATCGCATTTATTGCTTTTACAGAATTTTATTCTGGAGGATATGCAACCGAGGATCGAATAGGTCTTACTCGTTTTGATGAAGAAGAATTGAAAAATAAAATAAAAAGCTTAAAGGAAATAGACATGGTAGATATAGTGTTTGTTTCAGTACACTGGGGTGAAGAGTACAAAACAAGATCAAACACAATGCAACAAAACCTAGCGAAGGCTCTTGTGGATGCAGGTGCTGATGTCATAGTCGGACACCATCCTCATGTTGTACAAGAAGTAGAAAAGTATGGTGACTCGTGGATAATATACAGTCTCGGTAACTTTATTTTTGATCAATATCAAACAGGAACAAAAGAGGGTCTCCTTGCAAATGTCCTAATCTCAAACAAAGAAATCCAAAACATAGAACTAATTCCTATCGGGATCAACGAGTATTCCCAACCATTTGTAAAATAAAAGAACCTTACTAAATAAGGTTCTTCCTTTTCATAATAAAAATGTATCTTAGGAACCAAAGCGCCAAATGTGCTTTGTATAGATAAAGTTCCCACTTAACAACATTCCATGCATGCACAATAATACGCTCTGGCTTATGTCCTTCCTCATCCACTTCTATTTTTGCAAAGACGTGTGTGTCTATCTGAACGATACTCATCACTATAAACACAATACTCACCACAGTTAGTAAGTATTCAATCTTTTTCTTGGGCATCACTTCATGTATCATGTATGATCCTCGAATGATGTAATACCCAAAACCAAGATTTGCAAGTGAAGCGAGCACTACAAGTAAAAACACAGACCATTCGTCTTCTTTTACTGCAACAACCACAGACCATATAGTTGCAAAGCAAACTATTAGTATTACTCCAAGCATGAAGTAATACCGCCTTTTTTTATACTCTCTCATTTGTAGAACTTTTGCTTATTTCTACTCCTGTTTTGTTTAGAAGTCAAACAAAAACTTTGTTATAATTAACTCATGAAACTATTGGACTTGCATATATATATCGAAAATATTCGTGGCTCATATAAACATTTTGCTGACACCCCAGAAGAATATCCTGTTCTCGGTGTTACATTTCCTACACACTATGGATACATTCCTGGTTATAAAAGCGAGGATGGTCACGATCTCGATGTTTTTTTAGGAAGTGGTGCTATTCATGGAATAATTCGCGTGAATAGAAAATTTGGAATTGAAACAAAAACTATATTATATGTTTCTCAAGACGAATTTGATTCTATAAAAAAAGCATACGAGCCAGTTACGGTAGAACTGAAAACTTTAGAAGAAACAGAGATGCTAAGTATTTTAGAGAAATTTAAATCATAAAAAATAAAATCCCGCATTATTGCGAGATTATTAAAAATTCTGACTTCGCTCCAAAGCGGAGAAAATATATTCCCTCAGGGAGGCCGTCAGTTTTGAAGTACACAATCCGCGAAACTGGATCCATGTAGTTCTCTACAAAATACTCCTCTCCAAGGACATTTGTTATATGAATTTCTTCATTGATTTTTCCTACCAGAACCATCTCAGTTCTAGAAGAATCTGGTGTACCGGCAAGTAACATAGCAGCCAAAATCAACGCGTACATGTTATATGATTTTTATTAATGAAACCATAAAAACAACATTTTGGCAAATAAAAAACCCTCAAAAGAGGGAATTAGGATTGTTGATGTTTATTTTTTTTCTGTGGACTGACTGAAAATATAATCATGACAATCAGCATTCCACCTAATAATAACCTTATGTCCTTAAAAATTACCGCCGTTGCTATCCCGGCAAGGCCTGCAAGCATGGCTGCCAATAAAAAAAACGTTCTTTTGTCCATTCGAATCAAATTTTTACTAGACTAACACAGTCTATATATTCTGTCAAATTTATATATTTATATCAATCATAATAGGGCAGTGGTCAGAGCCTATTTGTTTGTCCAAGTGCTCACAAGATTCTAGCTTTGGAACAAGTTTTTTTGAAACAAAGAAGTAATCTATTCTCCAGCCAACATTTCTAGCACGTGCATTTGCAAAGTGACTCCACCATGTATAGTGACCTCCATCTTTTGTGAATATACGAAATGCATCTACGAACCCCTTTCCGACAACGTTGTCGAGTCCTTCTCTTTCTTCTTTTGTAAAACCTTTTTTCCCAACATTTTCTTTTGGTCGAGCAAGGTCAAGATCTGTGTGTGCAACATTCAAGTCTCCACAAAAAACAACTGGCTTTTTCTTTTCTAGACTTTTCATATACTCGAGGAATGCCGGATCCCATACTTTGTGTCGCAGTGGCACACGAGAAAGATCATCCTTTGCATTTGGAGTATATACATTGGCCAAGAAAAATTTGGTAAATTCTACTACCACCACGCGCCCTTCTTCGTTTGGATTTCCATATTCGTCTTTGTTCAATTTATATTTCTTTGCGATTTCTTTTGGAATATCGAAGGTTATACTTTTTGACTTTTGTTTTGTAAATATTGCAGTACCACTGTATCCCTTTTTAGAAGCACTATTCCAAAACTCTTCATATCCTGGCAAATCAACTTCACTTTGGTGTTGTTCCGCTTTTGTTTCCTGTAAACAAACTATGTCTGGTTTGTATTTGTTTATGAATGGCTGAAAGAGTCCTTTTTTGTGGACTGCTCGTATCCCATTTACGTTCCATGAAATTATTCTCATAGAAATATTATAGCAGGTGCGATACAAAAGATGGTTTGACAAAAAATTAGATTTTGTTAAGGTTGTTATGTTTTAAGGTTTAAATTTCCATATAAAGTTTAAGCTATTGGAACAGATTTGGTAAAAACCCCCTGTGCGTGCACAGGGGGTTGATTGTTTGGATTACTCGATCTTACAGGAATAATGTTCGTAAGATTCGTAGTAAAAAAGTCATAAAAAGGAAACCCCAAAAATAGAGGGTTTTCTGTTTGGCAGATTCATTACTTGACAAGTATTACTAGATAGTATATAATATGTGTATGAGTATGAGGTACCAATAGGTAAGACAGCCTCGCTCAAACAACGAATGGGAATAAGGGTAAGGGTATAAAATCCTAAACCTAATGTTTCCCATCGATTCCAGGTACATTTAAAAAAATTAAAAAAGCTATGACTTCGTAGTTAAAACTACACAAAGGCTGGCAACCTTAGTAGGTTTTTGTGGAATGACGATAGATAAATTCTTATGTTTCACAAAATACCGAGTTCGGTCAAAGAAGAAACTTCATTCTTTTTAGTTTTTTATAAAAAAGCTAAAAAGAGAATCCGCCCTCCTGTATTCAGGCGGAGAAAAATTTTTAACCACTCAAAATGGAAGGAAGTCTTGAGTACAAAAAAATTTGCTGGGATGAAAAACCAAACAAGAATCAGATCACCTATGCAATAAAAAAATATTTTCACAATCTTTTTATTGGATAAGTAAAAACCCTCAGCTTTTAAACTGAGGGTTTGTTATTTCTACATGAGAACTATTTTCGTTTCAGAACACGAACATGATACAGGGCATTTTCTTTATCTTTCATCTCTATAGTCTCGTGCTCAAGTAACTCAAATGTGGGACCAAAAGTATCGTCGAGTTCCTCTTTTGTAAAAAAATGATAATGCACTCCATGAAAATCAAATTCCGCTACTTCACTTTGTGCAGGGAAAAATGTGAGATATTTTGGTGTTTCATGAGCAAGTACAACCAAAAAGAGTAGTCCATCCTTTTTCAATACCCGTGAAATCTCATCCCTGTACATAACAAGCTCATCATTTGTGAAGTGATGCGCAACACCTATGTCGAGCGCTCCGTCAAAACTCGCGTCAGCAAATGGTATATCAAAAGCACTACCTTCTACGAAACGAACCCTGTCTAGTACATTTATAGTCTTCGCCTCGTCGTTGTTGCTCTCCACAATATCTTTTACGTAGTCTAGCCCTATAACTTTGTGACCAAGATCCACAAGGGCAAAGTCTATTCTTCCTCTTCCGCATCCGATATCCAAAATCATACCCTCCTTCGGTAACAAAGAAAGAAAGTTCTTCATCTCTATAGTTTTATTTACTGAAGTCCAAAGGTCACTTCCTGTTTTGTATGCTTGTTCGAAGAATTGTTTTTGAGAGTCCATCTATACATCATAGAACAAAAAAATGATAAAAGAAAAGATGTTCCCTAAAAGGTATTAGCAAAGAATAAATCATCTATTTTTTGAATGAAATTTCTTGTGTATGTCACGAAGTTGTTTGTCAGTAACATGGGTATAGACTTGGGTTGTTGTTATGTTTGCATGACCGAGCATCATCTGCACACTTCGGATATCTGCACCATTTGAAAGCAAATCAGTAGCAAACCCGTGACGAAGGATGTGAGGCGTAACCTTTTTTGAAATACCAGCCTTTGTTGCATACGCTTTTACTATCCTCTCTATAGAGCGAGGAGTGAGGCGGCCATCGTTTGTTTTGTTGTATGACAACTGGACAAAGAGCGGTTCAGCCATGTCTTTTCTTTTTACTAAATATTCTTTTATGGCACTTTTTGCTTTTTCAGAAAGAAAGACTACTCTCACTTTTTCACCCTTTCCTCGAACAGAAAACTCATCTTTGGATAAATCCAAATCTCTGTTAAGTGAACAAAGTTCAGAAAGTCGAAGTCCCGTTGAGAAAAAAAGTTCTAGCATTGCATGGTCGCGCAACCCTTTCTCATCGGCCGTGTCGGGAGATTCCAAGAGTCTGCCTATCTCATTGTCCGACACCAAGTCGAGCTCTCTTCCTGGAATCTTTGCAAGTTCTATTCGATCAGGGGACAGGGAAGAGACACCGCGCTTCATAAGATACCGGAGAAATGCTCGTATGGCTATAAGGTGGTAGTTCTGGCTATTTTTTTTGAGTGTTCCCCCAGATTGCCCACGAACCTTTATACCTGGTTGTCTGTTCAGATACAAACGAAATTCTCTAACTGCGTCATCTGTTATACCAGAAGGACTAGAAACGCCAGAATGCTTGAAAAAACGAGACAAATAACGATTGTAGTTCTCTACAGTTTTCAAACTTTGACCTTTTTCTATTTCTACATACTCCAAGAATTGTCTTTTGAGTTTTTCTGTGTCTTCCATTGCAAATATTGTACCACGGTATTGTGCGACATTGTCCAAAATTGCGTATATTTGGGTATTTAGTTGTAAATGTGATATAAAAAAAGAAAAAAATAAAATGGAAAAAGAGATTAGACGCTTTGTTCTCGTGTGGATCCTGTCGACAATAGCTCTCGTTTTTTGTGCTTTGGTTATATTCCATGCTATTACCAAAGAAGAAATCACGGATTTGCAATTCGTTGGAGTAATTGTCATCATATCAATACTAAACTTGATGGCGCTGAGAACCCCGCTATGGTTCGAACTCTGGGACGCCCCGCTTCCCAGGGCAAAACCAGAAAAATTATCTGAACTAGAAAAAAAGGGCCCTGATAAATAATCAGGGTATTTTTATACCGAAAACATGAGTTATGCACAGTTTATATTTTGACAATCCTTTATCGGTGTTATAATAGACGCAAGAGATTTTGGTCCTTAAAATTTTATTGGGGTGTTCAAAAAGTGATTGAACCGAGCGGCTTTTCTAGTAGCATGTGCATTTTGCACAACACAACTAAATAAATCCTCTCCAAAAAACTATTTTGAGATCTTGCGACTATTACAGGTCTCACAAATTTCGCTCTAGAGCCACAAACATTTCATTCAATCCGAGAACACTGAACTTTCCCCAACTTTGTTCTTTATATATATTCTTCAATCCCCAGCTTCGGCCGGGGATTATTTTTTTGTGTAAACGCATCATTATTTGATACATGAGGGTCTTGCCCCGTAGTAGAGGTTGGCAATGGCAGAGCCTGTCTTGCTGTCGGACGAGACTTTGCCAAGTTTCACTACAGGGCTTGCAAAAAAAAGTAATGTGTGATATTATATGCGAATGCTTAGTACGAAAAAGAAACAAACTATTATAAAGAAATCGCAAAAACACCCTACAGATACAGGGTCTTCTGAGGTTCAGATAGCTGTCTTGAACGAAAAAATTGAGGCACTTTCACTGCACCTAAAGAAGCACAAGAAGGACAACCACTCAAGAAGAGGTCTTCTAAAGATGGTTTCTGACCGAAGAAAGCACACAAAATACGCAGAAAAGACTGCAAAGAAAGCATAATTTATATAAACTTAGAAAATGCCGTACTCTACGGCATTTTCTATTGCCTTTGATAAAGAGGCACAAAAGCATACAATATAGTTACAGGTCGATCATTTTCATACTAATCTTATTTTTATACTACTAACACAAACAAAGCATGAGCATAATTAAACATAAAGAACAAAGAGTGGCAGTTTTCATAGACACACAAAATCTATACCACAGCGCAAAAAACCTATACAAAAGAAAAGTGAATTTCGGAAATATCATAAAGGACGCTGTAGCAGGCAGGAGACTCGTACGAGCAATAGCATATGTGATAACAACTGAAGCAGGGGATGAGAAAAACTTTTTTGAAGCATTGACAAACCTTGGGATTGAAACAAAAACAAAAGACCTCCAAATATTTGGAGATGGAGCAAAGAAGGGGGACTGGGATGTGGGACTCGCAATAGACGCCATCACCGCAGCACCAAAAGTAGACGCGATAGTTATAGTTTCAGGAGATGGAGACTTCGTACCACTTGTAGACTATCTCGCGTCCACTACACAAGTTGAGGTTGTTTCTTTCGGGAAATCTACATCGCTTAAACTAAAAGAAATCACAGACGACTTCCTAGACTTATCAGAGAATCCTAGAAAATACCTGATGGGTTATAGATAAGATGAAAATAAAAATCCCGCAATCAATCTTGCGGGGTTTTTCTTTTTATCATTCCTTTCTCCATATCGAAAAATATTGGAGAGTCGGTTGTGTCTTTGGAAAAGAACGCTTTTTTGGCCTCTTCTTTAGTTATTGTCGTATCTTCTAATGTGGCACAACCACTGTAAACAAGAGAATCTTCCTTTTCCTCATAAAAGTAAATGACATTTCCTTTCTTTTCCATCTTTACCTTTTGCTGATTTAAGTCTGGGGAGATATAAGCCAGAACAACAACTCCAAATAATACTATTATAGTTTTCATTGGCATCGTTTTTTGAAATACTACATCTAGTAATCTTCTTTGTCAAACAACTTTCAAACGAGGTCTTTTTCTGTTAATCTTTGGGTATTAGTAAATAATCTGAGCCTCCGGACGGGTAGTGTTTTTCCAAAGGGAACAATACTAAGGTCTGGAGACTCAACATCTAAAATGAGACAAAAAAAAGAATATGAAATAGAGATAGGAGGGAAAAAAGTTACAGCTATTTTCTCTGACCTTGCTGAACAAGCACATGGGTCTGTCATGCTTTCGTCAGAGGGAACAGTTGTTTTGGCAACTGTAGTTATTTCTCGCGACGGAAAAGAAAATAGAGGTTTTTTCAATCTTACAGTTGAATACATGGAGAAATTTTATGCTTCCGGAAAGATATTAGGAAGCCAATACGTAAGAAGAGAAGGACGTCCTTCTGACCAAGCAATCCTTGCAGGAAGAATGATAGATAGAACAATACGTCCACTTTTCCCTCATCACATAAAAAATGCTGTGCAAGTGATCGTAACAGTGCTTGCTGTAGGAGACATGGATCCAAAAATTCTCGGAGTAAATGCTACGTCTATCGCACTCGGAGTTTCTCAGATACCGTGGGCTGGACCTGTTGGAGCAGTACACATATCGAAAGCAGTAGGTGATGAAGAAGTGAGGGTCTGCAACTATCTGCCAGCAGGAGATGAGTCTCCATATGAACTAGATGTCACAATATGTGGAAAGGACGGAAATGTCTGCATGATCGAAGCCATGACCTATGAATGGGATGAAGAAAAACTAGATACAGTTCTAGACCTTGCCGTAAAAGAGATCGGTCTTTTGGAAACATGGCAAAGAAAAATAATAAGTGAAATTGGAAAAGAAAAACTTGTATTTGAAAAAAATGAACTTCCCGATGAAGTAAGGGCACTTTTGGCAGAAAAAGTTTTAGGAGATCTCGCAAAAAATCTTTTTGGAAAGGAAAGCAAGAAATCTATTATAGAAGCAGAAGGTTTGTGGGGAGATATCTTGGATGAAAAATACGGAGGAGACGAAAACAGTGCTCTTCGTGCTGACGCAAAAGACCTACTACACGAAAGCATAGATGAGCTCGTTCACAAAGGCGGACTCGAGGACGGAAAAAGAGTTGACCTAAGAAAAATGGATGAGGTTAGAGAAATATATGCACACGCTGGAGGTCTCTCCCCATCACTTCACGGAACAGGAACATTTTACCGAGGAGAAACACATGTACTTTCAATTGTTACGCTTGGTGGACCTGAAAGTAAACAAGAAATAGACGGAATGGAAAGCGAATACACAAAAAGATTCATGCACCACTACAACTTCCCACCTTATTCTTCTGGTGAGACTGGACGCGTAGGTGGACTAAATCGAAGAGAAATGGGGCACGGAATGCTCGCAGAAAAAGCCCTTGTTCCTGTGATACCAAATAAAGATTCTTTCCCTTACACAATCCGTGTTGTTTCTGAGTGTATGGCATCAAACGGATCAACATCACAAGCATCTATCTGTGCATCCTCAATAGCACTTATGGATGCTGGTGTTCCGATATCAAGACCGGTAGCAGGTATAGCGATGGGACTTCTGCTCGACGAAGGAGATCACAGTAAGTACAAAATTCTAACTGACATACAAGGACCAGAAGACCACCATGGAGACATGGACTTCAAAGTAGCTGGAACAAGAAAGGGAGTAACAGCAATACAAATGGATATAAAACTAGACGGAGTACCACCATCGATCTTGAAAGAGGCACTTCGTGATGCAAAGAAAGCACGCCTTCACATACTAGATGTTATGGAAAAAGAGATATCAGAACCAAGAAGTGATATCTCTCCTCGTGCGCCAAAGATATCTATGACCAAGATCCCAGTTGAAAAAATAGGTATGGTTATCGGTAGCGGAGGAAAAACTGTAAATGAAATCCGTGAGAAAACTGGCGCAGAAATATCTATAGAGGATGATGGAACAGTTTATGCAACAGGACGTGACGGAAGCGCAGATAAGGCCATAGCAACAATAAACAGTATCGTAAAAGAATGGAAGGAAGGAGAAGTTGTAGAGGGGACAGTTGTAAAAATCCTCGAGATTGGAGCTGTGGTAAAAATATCAGAATATTCAGACGGACTAGTGCATATATCTGAAATATCACCGATGAGAGTAGAGAAGGTAAGCGATGTCCTAAAAGAAGGAATGATAATACCAGTAAAGGTTATCGGAGTGGACAAGGAGAAGGGAAGAATATCACTTTCGATAAAAGCTCTAAACAAAGACTTTGTAAAGCAACCCGAAAAAACTGATACGACTGAGAAAAAATAACACAGACTTACCCCGTGAGATAGCGAGCATACGCTCTATCTCACGGGGTTTTGTTTTATCTACTTTTACCGTTACAATATAAAGACTATTATGGACGAATACGGAAACGCCTTACAACCACAAACTCCTACGAATGTTGATTCGTCTCGTGCCGACACAACCAGAGATCACGCTCTCCGGACTTATTCTTCTGATATGGCAAAGGCTCTCAAGCAAAACCAAGGCTCTGTGATAAAAATCGCAATGGCTGAACAAGCAAGAAAAAACCAAGTAGCCGAAGTTCCTGTAGAAACAAAAAAGAAGCGAACATGGATTACCCTCATAGTACTTAGTGTCCTACTTGGATTTTCTGCGCTTGGTGTTGCTTGGTACTTTGGGTCACCACGAGGAGTTACAGTAGAAAAGCCAGCATCACTACAAGACTCAATGATATTTGTGGAAAAGGAAAAAGTTTTTTCACTCTCAGGTGGGAGATCGACAATACTACTGAACCTCAAACAAGCACAAAAGGAAATGGAGTCCAATCCTGGCCAGATGATGAACGTGTACGGTGTTGTAAATGACCAGTCCGGAACAAGGAAAGCAGATTTCTCTGACATAGCAACAGCGCTCGGGATGGAAACTTCCAAATCTTTTTCTGTAGATACAGTAAAAGATTTCATGCTCGGTATCGACTCTACGGAAATAAGAAGTAGCTATTTCTTTATAATAGAGAGTGATTCTTTCGACTCACTTTTTGGAGGGATGATCGCATGGGAAAAAACTATTCTCCGAGATACTTACGATATATTCGATATTGGCACTGAAGAAGCAGAAGAAAACTTCACCACCAGATGGAATGACAAAGTTATAAAGAACAAAGATATGAGAATACTTTACGACGAAAGCGGTGAGATCATACTTCTGTATGGATATGCGGAGAATGATATCGTGATAGTAGCGGACAGCCTAGATACATTCGATCGTGTACTCGAAAGACTCCAGGACAGAGCAATAAATTAGAAAGAGTAGGTTTTACAAGAAACTAACAATAAAAATAGGTTTGTTCCGAGTAGTACGTTTAATTCTGTTGTGATAAAATCTCTACATGAACACAGATACATACAAACAAGCACTCCTTGAGGAGAAAGCTAAAATAGAGAAGGAACTCTCTGATATAGCAGTACTAAACCCTGAAAATGGCGATTGGGAAGTCATGTCAGCAAACACTGGTGGAGACACTGCAGACGAGAATGACAATGCAGACCGTTTCGAGGATTTCGAACAAAGAACTGCAATGCTAGAAGCACTCGAAGGAAAGTGGAACGAAATAAACACATCACTATCAAACATAGAGACTGGAGTATTTGGGAAATGTGTTATATGCGGAAAAGAGATAGAGGATGACAGACTAGGTGCGAACCCGTCTGCACAAACATGCAAAGAGCACATGGAGTCATAGTGAAAAGCGAATAGTAGTTAGGGAATAGCAACAAAACAAAATCCAAATGATTTTGTTTTGTTTTTTATTGAGGTATACTTTATATAGATAAAGAAGTAAATTTGTGTTCAATTTATTATCCACTAACCACTTTTTACTAATCCCTTTTTATGTCTTTCTCTCGTGTATATTCTGCACAACCATATTTACTAAATGGACAGATAGTAACTGTTGAGACCGATATCACACCAAACACACTTCATGCTTTTTCTGTTGTAGGTCTTGGTGATAAAGCTGTCGAAGAAGCAAAGGACAGAGTATCTTCAGCACTGAAGAATTGTGGTTATCCATCTCCAAAACAACAGAACCAGAAAGTTGTGGTTTCTCTTTCTCCTGCTGATATAAAAAAGGAGGGTTCATCTTTTGATCTCGCGATCGCAGTTTCGTACCTGATTTCTCATGGTGAAATTGCGGCAAACACTGAAAAAAATCTTTTTCTTGGTGAACTTGCTTTAAATGGTGAGATTCGTGGAGTTAAAGGAGTTCTTCCAATTGTGAAACTCGCAAAGGAGTCTGGATATGAAAATGTATTTGTTCCCGCACAAAACGCGAGGGAAGCAGCACTTATGCGTGGAATAAAGATATATGCAGTATCCAATCTTCGTGAACTCATAGAACACATAAGAGAGAAAAAAGAAAACCCACTTATAGAGGGAGAAGTGAAGGTTGAAACTCTTTTTCCAAATGAAGAAACTCCAATAGAGACTACTTCGACAAAAGCTGTTTATGATCTATCCGACATAAGAGGACAGGAAAGTGCAAAGAGAGGACTTGAGATTGCGCTACAGCAGAAAGACCTTGTTTATTCACAGGG
>DALYDA010000004.1:0-20252 GCA_031973435.1 Minisyncoccota bacterium | reverse complement strand
CTATGGACCACCTGGAACCGGGAAGACCATGCTTGCAAGAGTATTTACAAACTTATTGCCCCAATTAACAGTCGATGAAATATTGGAAATAACTGGGATACATTCTATTGCTGGAACTCTCTCTGGTGATTATATAACTGAAGTTCCATTTCGTTCACCTCACCATACTTCCTCTTATGTATCTGTTATCGGAGGAGGAACGATCCCGAAACCGGGAGAAGTAACACTTGCTCACAAAGGAGTACTTTTCTTGGACGAGTTTCCTGAATTCGACAAAAAAGTTATCGAGTCACTACGACAACCCCTAGAAGATAATGTAGTTTCTATTTCTCGTGCAAAAGGCACAGCATTATTTCCATCCAATTTTATTCTGATCGCGGCCATGAACCCATGTCCTTGCGGAAATCTAACATCGAAAGTAAAACGTTGTACTTGCAGAGAAACAGATCTTGTAAGATACAGAAGAAAACTATCTGGACCGATAATGGACCGAATCGATATGTGGGTTTCTGTTGGCGACATAGACCTAAAAACACTTGGTGAAAATATATCTGAAGGAGAAAGTACCGAAACAGTCCGAATGCGAGTTGGAAATGCTAGAAATAAGCAAATAAAAAGATTTGAAAACTCTGAGAGAAAAATAGGAAAAAACTCTGATATGAACGCCAAGGATTTGGGAACTTATGCACCACTTGATGAAAAAGCTAGAAACACACTAGAAACGAGCGCAACAAAACTCGGTCTCTCTGCTCGTGCATACCACAGAGTACAAAAACTCGCTCGTACGATTGCAGATCTAGACGAGAAGGATGAAATAGAGGAATCTCACATACTCGAAGCACTTCAATATAGACCAAAAATAAATATCTAAATACAAAACCGCACAGATTTTGTGCGGTTTTTTGTTCTAGGTCCTTATACCCTTATTCTTCTATAATCCGTATCTTGGGTTTGTTCCTAGAGGGTTCTTTGCTCCATGAACCTCGTAGTGTAGGTGTGGGCCAGTAGATCTTCCTGTGTTTCCAACGTATCCGATAATTTCTCCTTGGGAAACACTCGCTCCTACTGTAGTCCCAACTTTAGACATGTGAGCATAAAGAGTTTTTACGCCTCCACCATGATCAACTACTACATATAGTCCAAATCCTCCGTTATATCCTGATCCATCAGCAACTATTACTCGTCCACTAGCTGCAGCATATATAGGTGTTCCAGTTTTTGCTCCAATATCAACTCCATTTCTAGCGTGTAGTCCTTGTGTTCTTATACCTCCCTTTATTGGACGAATAAGTGTTCCATTGTATTCTGGGAAGTTTGTACCAAATGTTCTCTCTTTCTTCTTTGTTGTTGAAGTAGCTGTAGTAGTCGTTGCTTTTGGAGGAGTCATCTCTCCATCTGGAATGATTATCTCTGTTCCAACAGCTATGCTTTCGTCAAGCGATATCCCGTTAAATGATGATATGTCTTCCGCGTCTCCTTTATACAGAGTAGCTATTTTTCTTATAGAATCTCCCTTTTTGACAATGTGTCTTATTCCAGTAACAGGAAGTATTGTCAAAACTTGTCCTTTTTTAAGTGAAGAACCTTTTGGCATATCGTTTGCCCAGAGTATCGTATTACTAGAAACACCGAACATTTCTGCTACCTCTGACACTGTGTCTCCATCGCGAACTGTATAAGTAGTGATTTCACCTGTTGCTGGCAAATCTGCAATGTCCAAAGGAGTACCTAACGGCCCTATCTCAGGAACAAGCGCCCCACCTTCTACACTTAGAGGCTCTGATTCGACACTTTCAACCAAGGTCATGTTTGGGTCTAGAACATCCATGCTTTGTGAGTTGTCAGAGAAAACCTGTGAAGCTTCTGTTTCCTCAGGATTTAGGAATGAGAAAATTGATGCAGAAACATGCATAGGGACCAAAACAAAGGAAGAAATTATAACGAAACCAAGCACTTTGTTTGTGTTAGTCGTGAAAAAAACCTTATATTTAGCCTTCTTTAGTTCTGATTGGACAAAAGAAGGGTCCTGTTTGTTAGTTTGAATAGCTTTTGTTGTTTGCTCTTTATGTATGCACTGATCTGTACGACACTCGTGAGATCAACTTATATCATAAAAAAGAGACGTTACGATCATTTCTGTAAGCCAAATCCTTATAAAATAAGGTTATTTTAGCGAAATCTTCCTTTCCGTAGTGACAATATTAATGGTAGAACTAATACAGCATCCGGTCAATACCATTTATGCACCATTGTGGACAATAAAGGATTTGTCAAAAATTGGCCCAAACTAGAAAACATTGTATAATTTTAAATATCCCTAACATAAAACATATGTCTATATTTGATAAACTTTTTAACCTGAACCCACACAACAAAGTACCTGAAGACTTTTCCGAGGAGAAGATAACATTTGAACCAAGAAGCGCAGGAGAGATACTAAAAAACCAAGCGGCTGCAAATGACCCAAAAGAAGAGAAGATCGGAAATTTGGAAACTATGGAAAAATAGTAGAGAATAGGGTTAATGGATATAATTTCTACATTAAACGAAGCACAGAAAGAGGCCGTCCTTCAAAAAGAGGGGCCTCTTTTGATTGTGGCAGGAGCAGGGGCAGGGAAAACAAAGACTATAACTCACAGAATAGCTTACTTGGTAGAGAGTGGAGTCAGTCCAGAAAACATCCTCGCTATCACTTTTACGAACAAGGCAGCAAGAGAGATGAGAGAAAGATCACAAAAACTTTTACTATCTTCATCTTTGTCACACAAAGGTAACCCACATTTTTATACCTTCCACTCACTTGGTGTTTTTATCCTTCGTGAAAATGCACACCTTTTAGGACTACCTAGGCACTTCACAATTGCAGACGATCAAGACTCACAAAGGATGATAAAAGAGGCATTGAAGATGGGAGGGCTGGATCCAAAACAATACGAACCTAGAAAAATACTATCCATCATATCGAGAGAGAAAGGAGAAGCTAGAAGTGTGCTTGATTATGAAACAGGAGTCTCAAGTGGCTATGGAGAAATAGTTGCTTCTGTTTGGAGGGATTATGAAAAACTATTGTCCAAGAACCAAGCACTAGACTTCGACGATTTACTTTTGAAAAGTTATGAAATACTCGATCGTTTTCCTGAGGTCAGAAAAATGTATCAAGAAAGATTCCACTATGTACATATAGATGAGTACCAAGACACCAACGAACTTCAATACCGCATATCGAAACACCTCGTCGGACCTGCTGAGAATATTTGTGTTGTTGGTGACAGTGACCAAAATATCTATAGTTGGCGTGGAGCAAACATAAAAAATATACTCAATTTTGAAAGAGACTATCCTAGAGCAAAGGTTGTTGTGCTTGAAGAAAATTATCGTTCAACAAAAAACATCCTCGAAGCAGCAAACGAAATAATACGAAAAAATGAAATGAGGAAAGACAAAAAACTCTACACTACAAAAGTTGGTGGTGAGAAGATCACGATTTGTGAATGTTACGACGAAGTAAAAGAAGCACAGTTTGTAACTGACACTATAGATGAGCTCCTCGCAAATGGTACAAAGGAAGAAGATATAGCGGTCCTTTTCAGAGCGAACTTCCAGTCTAGAGTTCTAGAGGATGCATTTTTGAAAGCACAGATACCATACAGTGTGCTTGGTACAAAGTTTTTTGAAAGAAAAGAGATCAAAGACATCCTCTCTTATATAAAGTATGCGAGAAACAGAAATTCATTTTCTGACCTGAAGAGAATCATCAACGAACCAATCCGCGGAATAGGAGAAAAAACATTGGAAAAAATCCTGGACGGAAACTTATCTTTACTCAGCGCTAGTATGCAGAAAAAGGTTGAGATGTTTTTTGTGCTACTAGATGAGATATATGATGTCTCTGTAAAGAACAAACCGTCAGATGTAATAAAGTATGTTGTGATTGAGTCAGGATTAGAAAGGGCATTGTCTGATGGAAACGATGAAGACAAAGAGAGACTAGAGAACATAAAAGAACTTGTGACTGTGGCACTTTCCTATGACGAGGTTGAGGATGGACTATCTAGACTCCTCGATGATGCAATGCTTGCAAGTGACCAAGACACAATGATGACAAGAGGAGCAGGAGTAAGACTCATGACGGTACATGCATCCAAGGGACTTGAGTTTGAGTACGTATTTGTAACAGGACTAGAGCATGATTTATTTCCTCATACAAAAGGCGGAGAAAGAAAATCTAAAGAGGAGAAGGAAGAGGAAAGAAGACTTATGTACGTAGCGATCACCCGTGCAAAACAAAAACTATATCTAACATACGCAACAGTTCGTACAATATATGGATCACGAGAGATCCATGCTCCGTCAGAATTCCTTGCGGATATCCCTGATACACTGATAACAGAAACATGGAGACTTGGAAACGGTAGAGATGACTTTAGCAAGAAAGAAGGTGGTATTACTATTTATCTAGATTAGTTTATGGTAAAAGCAAAAAAATCTTTGGGTCAACACTTCTTGAGGTCAGAGAAAGCACTTTTGGATATAGTTCATGCGTCTTGTATCGAAAAAGGGGATGTGGTTTTGGAAATAGGACCCGGAGAAGGAGTTTTGACTGAGAGGCTAATAAAAGAAGGTGCCCTAGTTACTGCGGTTGAAAAAGATGATCACCTTTATTTGAAACTAAAAGACAGATTCGCAAAAGAAATAAAAGAAAAAAAACTAAAGTTAGTGCACGGTGACATCATAGAAGTTGCGCACTCATTACATCTAAAAAGGGGGAAATATAAGCTTGTAGCAAACATCCCATATTATCTAACAGGAATAATAGTAAGAACATTTATAAGTTATAGTCTTTTACCACAAAGAACAGTTCTTCTTGTTCAAAAAGAAGTTGCAGAAAGAGCAGTCGCAAAAGGAGGCAAGCAATCTGTCCTATCGGTAATGTTAGGACTTTTTGGGAGCTCAATAATCATATCAACTGTTAAAAGAGGCTCCTTTGCTCCTGCACCGACGGTGGACTCTTCGATACTTTGCATATGGCCACACAAAAAGAGTTTTATAAAGAACACTGAGCATGAATACAAATGTGCCGCCTTTGTAAAAACAGCATTTGCTCACAAAAGAAAGCTAATGGAGAGAAATCTAGATGATCTAGTAGAAAAAGAGATATTACTCGAGGCACTAGAAGAAATAGGTGTAGGCAAGAACGCCAGAGCTGAAGACCTAAAAATAGACCAGTGGATGAGCGTACTTGAAAAACTTATCTAGTTTCCTAGGCACATGTTATAATTTAAACATGAAATATGTGCTACTTTTTTTGTTCGGGTTATTAATATTCACAGCGTTCTCTTTCACAAAAACATCTGAAGCGTTTACTATACAGTCTTTTGGTGGAAGAGTTATTGCAGCACCTATAATAAACACAATATGTCCCTCAACTATTGGTGGTGCTATCACTATACAGCCGGCTGGAATATTTCCTCCAGGACCATATGACATATCAACATCTACTTCACAAAGAACGGTTACGGTCGGGGGATGGATACTTGGTAGATACAATACAGTCATGTCTCCTTCAACCTGCCAAATAACAACACCGTCCGGACCAGTGCCTTTGCCTACGTTCCCAATACTCATGTATGGATCAAGTTCTAGTTTTAAATAGACAAAAATGAAGATAAAAGAACAGATCGAAAACATAAAACCTTACCTTCCTAGTGAAAGATTCTTGACGAATTTTGGCATTTGCCTTGGAACAGCATTGTCTATCTTTGTTTTCACCAAACTTCCATCGCATTTTGAAAACATAGGAGAGAAACAACACATAAAAAAACAGTTTGCTGGTATAACAGTAGGAGAGATAACGAGAAAAGACACAGACGGAGACGGTGCGGCTGACTGGGAAGAGTACCTTTGGGGTACGAGTTCAGAGAACACTGATTCCGACAGCGACGGTATATCTGATCTAGATTATATAAACCAAAAAAAGAGAGAACTGCAAGAGAAAACTGGGACAACTGGAATAGAAAGTGAGACAGTGACTGACCAACTTGCAAGAGAGTACTTTGCCACAATTGTTGCACTCCAAGAATCTGGAGGACTTACAGTAGAAGCAATGACAAACATAGCAACTTCATTTGCCGAAAACATATCTTTGGTTGAACTGCCAAACATGTTTAATTCTGCATCCGTTGTTAGTGTTACACCAACAATACAAACTAGAACAAAATATAAAAATGACATCTCTGCAAGACTTACCTCCAATGGGTCCGGGTCTATTGGAACAGAATTTAACTATATTGACCAACTAACTAGAGATGAATATTCAAGAGACAGCGCTCGAGCATCTATAGAAGGAATAGCAAACTCATACAAATCTTTTGCGGTCTCTATTTCTCAAATACAAGTTCCAAGTGACATAGTCGAAGAACATATAGCATTTGTAAACGCTCTATACAACACAGGACTTTCTCTCGAAACAACATCTGCTTTTTGGGATGACCCTATTTCTGGTGTGACAGGACTCATGCAATACAAGAACTATAGTTATATAGTTGAAGAATCTCTCACATTTTTTGAAGATTATTTTAGTAAAAATGGTATACTTTAGTCGTTTATGAAACTCGGTATAAAAATAAAGAAAACTTTTTCCATTATTTCCATCTTGTCTATATTGGCAACTTTTTCACTTCCGTTCTCATACACATACGCACAAACACAGGCTGGAAGTTACTCGTCTGTAATAACAGCAGTTATGGGTTGCTCTGGCGCAGGAGAAAAGATAAGTAGTCTATTGAGTAGTATTTTTGAAGGTGAGTCATCTGACCAAATAAGTGGAGGAGTAAAAACCACAGATGAAAAGACAAAAGAGCAGTCAAAAAAAGAAAAATGCTGGGATGCCATCGGATATGCTGCAGCAAAAACTGCTCTTGCTGCACTAACCCAAACCACAATCAACTACATAAACTCAGGGTTTGAAGGAAATCCATACTTTGCTTTACATGAAAATTCTCTTCTTGCATCTATTGGAAACCAAGAAGTATATAGTTTCGTATCAGAACTAAAAAATCCAGAAAAATATCCTTTCGGCCCTGAGATAGCTCAGTCAATAGCAACAACATATGATTGTAAAGACCCGCTGGACAACGGAGCATGTTTCCGTGACACGGCTGTATTTACTCTAGCAGAGGACATAGGTGAAAACTGGAAAGATTTCGGTGATGATTTTTCTGTAGGAGGATGGGAAGGATGGCTCTCAACAACACAAAACCCACACAACAACCCTATTGGATTTAACTTTGAAGCATCGAAGGAAATAAACAGAAGAGTAGACAAAGAACAATCTACAATAAAAGAGGAAATAACAACAAACGGAGGATTCCTTTCTGTAAAAAAATGTGTTGCTTATTATCAAGTAAATAAAGTAAAAACAACAACAAAAGATGGAACTTTTACTAGCTATGAAAAGGTATTGGATAAGAATGGTAATCCTGTAATTAGCACCGTCGAAGCAGTCGACACCGGTGGAGACAAGGAGATTTTGTATTACAACAACGCGGGTAACCCTGTTTACGATACTGGTGACATTTCTTCATCATGGGATTATCAGTATTCATACCTTGGTGAAATAGATCATTGTGCAAGATATGAGACAACAACTCCAGGGTCTGTTATCTCTGACCAGATAAATATCCACCTAGGATCTTCTGTAAGACAACTAGAACTAGCAGACGAGATGAACGAATCTCTCGGTGCAGTGTTCGACGCTCTTATAAACAAACTAGTTTATGATGGACTCGATGCACTCCAAACAGTAAGTCTGGAAACGACACAAAGTGGCGGATACGGCTCAAATACTAGTTATTTTGATTCAAACAATGACAGTAGTTGGTATACGGATCCTCTTGCACCAGTAGATTTGTATCTTGCACTTCGATGTCTAGAGGCTGGAAGTATTATTCCGGGATCAGACATTGGTGGTCACACAGGATTTTGGGGTGGACTATACGGAGGAGCGGAAGACCCAGGTATAGATATACCTGGTGGCACAGGGGGGATAGGTTATGAAGACCTGATTGGAGGAATAGACGGAGAAATAGCGGAACTAGAAGATGGAGACGAAGCTACAGGATATGCAGACCCAGGAGTAGACGATGCAGACTATGGAGGACCAGCAACAGTGTTTGGTGTGACAGGTGGAACAAAGGGGGCTTATGGAGACCTAATAACAAGCGAGCCTCCATGTAAAACAGACATCGCAAGAACAGAAGAATACATAGAAGTATTAAAGCAAGCAAGAGGACTGGTATCAAGAGAACTTCTTCCTTTGCTTAGAAAATTGGACAAAACACTTCCCGAGCCAGATGTAGGATGGGAAACTAGAGTTTATACAGAATATCTTTCACAGAGAGATACAATTTCACAAACGCTAGATGCTGACTTAACTAAACTAAATTATCTTTCCATGATTCCTCTTGCTGGAATAGTAACAGGACTCATCGCGCCAAAGAAAATAGAGAGTGCAAACCAAGCGATCGAGTCTTTGGACACCCAATATATAAGGGAACTCGACAAGATAAAATACGATATAAATCACCACAATATACCAAGTGCACCAGTAGCAAGAGTAGAAACACAAAAGATACCTACATATGAAGAAGTTTCAGATGCATACAACCAAGTTATCGCAGCACAACAAGCAAACCTCGCAAGATTAAATTATATAAATTCGGAGCTACCTTCTTATATAGAAAGCAAAAATCCGGAAAATGCGATTCTTATGGACAGACTCCAGTCTACCTACTCGTATGCATCCCCAAACCTCGCAACTGAATCTACAATAGAAACAACAATAACAGAAATAGACAATATCGATATAGACATACAAACAGCAAAAAACATCCTGCCTGTAATTGAAGAAGAGGCACTACTATGTAATGGATGGAATTCTAAATTTGCTTGTCATGATCCTATAAACACAAATGAGTTATCAAAAATAGCATCAAAAAGATCTTTACTAACCTCTCCGGGGGTTACCGTAGCGGGAGACATCGCAGCGGAGGGATACTACAATATAGAAGAAAATACTCTCCTTGGTCTCATTAGATTCTGTTGGCCTGACGGAGTAAATGTTAGCACATCAGCATATTCTGCATACTCTTCAGGTTTCTATGGCGATGCAACTATGGGGAATCCTTCACTTTGTACAACCGGGTACCTAATAGACAAAGGACTGGGAGCAACAGAACAAGAAGCGAAGGATTATATATATCTTGTATACCAATACAAAAACAAGCTTCTTGTGCCAATAGACGAAACAGCGAACCCTTACTCTATATACTACCCATTCCCAAATCCTCCTTACAATCCATGGACAATGTACCAGCTGCTTGACCCTATAGAAGGAGATGTAGCAATCTCAGTAGACAACTATCTCTTCCCTCAGGGACAAAATATTTATTCCAACTATCTGTCACCGGAAGCGAGGATATTCTTCCATTGGGTAGGTGAGGTTTCAGATGATGATGATAGAACTAGAAGGCTTCATATAAATCCTTTTATAAAAGCCTACTACAACAGTGAAGAATACGGATACTAAAAAACTCGCACGATTGTGCGAGTTTTTTGTTGATAAATCAAGGTTTATTTTATATACAAAGAGATACCTCTGGGGTATAATTACAAAAGTTATGCGCAAAACCGCGCGGAGAAATAAACTGTTTAGAATTTTTGCAATTTCATCAATTGCTGTTTTTCTGTCTTTCGTTCCGATATCACATAATCAAAAAATTGCCCTTGCAGATAAACTTGTAGAATCTATCTACATAGAAGGGGCAAGTCCTGTATATGAGGACAGCACACTTGCCTCATTTAGAGTTTTCCCTTCATCTTCTATAACAGACTTTTCAAATATTTCTGTTACGGGGACGACTGCTAAGTTTACATTTACAGTATCTCTAAAGGATGAAGTGACAGGCGCCAAATTAACTGACAGTAATGAGATCTATGACATGGGAGGATGGGCTAAAATATTTGGAAACGGGGGGACGACATTTGAGTCAAAGTCAGACATAGATTATGCAGAGGGTCATGGGGTTTATCTAGATATTGCAGCAAATAAATCTAAAATCGTAGAGCAGTTCCCTGTAAACGAAGATGCTTCTGGTGCCGACAATTTCTATACCGGTTGGGGTGCTTTCACCATGGAAGATGAAGAAACAGAGGCAACATTTATAGAAGCTGGGCTTTTGGGAAGTTTTGCTGAAGCAACCTCTTTTATAAATAGCATAAAAAATTCTGACCTGTTGAGATTTGGAGGTAGCTCTGATGAGATAAATGAATCTGAAGCTAGTTTTCCTATCTCTGTTACTGTTGCTCAGGTAAAGCCAGATGGGTTCGATGTTGCGGCAGATGACCTAGATACTATAAAGATAAGCGAGGTTACGGTATCTAACCTATATCCAAATACAACATACTACGCACAAATAAGAATTGAAGAGAATATCCCCGGAGGAGAACTTGTGACAAAACCACAACTTGGAATAAGTCCAACTATTTTGAAATTCACAACTGGAGATGGCCCTGTCCCATCTAGTAATCCGGTCATTTCAGGAGTGTCTGCGGATGGTGCGTCAGCAGTTTCGGATGACAGTGACTGGTTCCTTGGAACATTTATTTGTGGGATTAAGGTTTTTTCGTGGCAAAGTGACGACACTAGTCTTCTCGACTGTATTCCTATAGCTCTATATAACTATGTTTACGTTCCATCATCAGCAATATTGTTCTTCGCTGGTTCAATGGTAGATGCATTTTTCTCTTGGTCTATATCTAGTTCCATATACAGAGATTCTACTTTTGTTGTTGACGGATGGAGAATAATACGTGACCTTTCCAACATCGGATTCATCGTAGCCTTGGTATACGCAGCAGTTGCAACCATACTCCAGCTTGGAAACAATATTCGAAGAACTGTTGTTTCTGTGATCATCATCGGACTTCTTATAAACTTCAGTTTGTTTTTCAGTAAGGTTGTTATCGACGCCGGAAACACACTAGCGAGAGTTTTCTACAATCAGATAACCATATCCGGAGTGACAGGGGACACTATCATAGAAGCGGGGGTTGAGGTAAAGAGTTTGTCTCAAGCAATAGTCGACGGAATGGATTTGCAGAAAATAATTGATAGCAAGACATTAGAAGCAATAAAAGAAAACTCTTACGGTCAAAAGAAATATGTCGATGAGGGTCTCGTTGCTCTAATGATAATACTTGGAATAATCTTAAACCTCACTGCAGCATGGGCGTTCTTCCTAATCTCCTGGACCTTTATCGGTCGCATAGTCGGACTATGGCTTGCGATGATAGTCTCGCCTCTGGCATTTCTTTCACGAGTAGTTCCCATGGTTGGACAAATGGGAGGCAATTTTACAATGGGGGCATGGTTCAACAATCTTCTTTCCCTGTCATTCTTGGCACCAATATTTATTTTCCTTATATATCTACTTATCCTCCTTATAGACTCTGGATTCTTAGATACTCTAATAAAGGCTGTATAATAAAAACATGAACGTCTACGAAGTACTACTTGGAATAATCCTACAATTCATGATCATCCTCTTTATGATCAGGACTATTCGAGATATTTCTATCAAACTATCCGGAAGTGCAGGAAAACAAATAGTAGACATGGCGAGAAAGGCTGGTGGCGCAGCAATAGGAATGGGAGCCGGAGTGGCTCTCGGTGCTACTGCTTTTGCCGGAAGACAGGCAGTCGGAAGAACAGTTGGTTCACTTGCAGATAGTTCTACTCTTAAGGGCATGGCAGCCAGCGACAAAGCCTATAAAAGATTCCTCGGAAACACTCTTCTTAAGACTGGACAGGGCGCAAGAAAAACTAGCTTTGATATACGAAACACTGATGCAGGCAAACAACTGGGAACAGGTCTTGGCAAACTAACTGGTGCAAAAATAAACCTAGACACAAAACTCATGTCAGCAAAGGTAGATGGCAAGGCAAAGAGCATAGACGCCATAGTAGAATCAAAAACAAAGAAGAAGGAAAAGGAGATGAAGGCACGTATCGACCGAATGAAAATGAGTGATGCCGATGCGAAAGCGTATTGGGAAAAGAGGGGACAAAAATGGGATGAGAAAAAGAGCAAATACGATGAACAAAAAAGACTCAATGGAACTAAAAAATACGGGGACGCTCTTGCTAAAGAGGCAGAACGATTAGGAAGAAATCTCAATCAAGAAGAAACTGATGCAATAATAAAGAAAAAGGAATTTGCAGATGAACTAAGAAAAGAAGCATTGTCCAGAGGTAAGAACTTAAATCCTAAGGAAATGGATGAGTTAAGAGAAAAGATGGCAAAAGAGTTCGAAAGTAAAAATGGAAGTAGACCTCCACAATACACAAATGGCAAGGACGCAAACAAGGCAATACGTGATGAGTACTTAAAGAGAAGGATTGATACAGACAATTGGAAGAAGTTTGGTAATGTTATCCGAGGAAAAGTAGAAGGGGGGTCTCCTGGAAACGAGTCAGCAGAAAGATCCGCAGAAATAAAGGCTGCAGAAAATGTTAGAAAATCTCTAAGTAAAGAAGGAAACAAAAAGAATACTGAAGATTTGGCAAAGGAAAGATTGAAGGATACAAATGAAATACTAGAAAAGATTTTGGAAAGTAACAAGAAACTCTTGGATGCAGAAAAAGTAAGAATAAAAAATGAAAAGAACAGAGAGATGACAGAAAGGGAACAACACAGACTCGCTATAGACGCCGAAACAGCAAAAAAAGAGACTGAGCACAAAGAAATCATTAACCAACTGAAAGAAATGACAGATCGTGGAGCCGAACAAAATGAAATATTTGAAAAGCTCGTTGAGAAAAAGAAGAAAGAAAGAGAGATGGATGATCTAAAAAAACTTCTAGAAAACAAAGAAAAAGATGAAAAAACTCTAGGGATGGGGGATGACAAAAAACCAGATGAGAAGAAGCCTGATGACAAAAAATAATTATTAGCCTAACAAAAAATATATGGAAGAAACATTTACGGGGGATGAAATCATACACGCATTCGACGCACTTCCTGACGTTGTGAAGGAAGCGATAGTAGATATCCCTATACCTGAGATAGTAAAAAGCATAGGGGAGAAATACAATCTGCATGTAGATGTGACAGGGACTATATATAGTGAGATAAACCTGATCACGATAGGGCTACGAGACAGGGATGTCTTACGAACAAAACTCCTCTCTAGTGCAAACTTTCCAAAAGAGCACATAGATGATGTCATGCACGACATAAACGAGGAGATATTTAATCCACTGAGAGAGGCGGTAATATCATACAGAGAGATAGAGGACGAGGTTATGTCAGAATCTAAAGAAGGCAAACCAGAACCTGTAGCAGGAGTGGAGTATCTAGAAAAAGAAGTAGTTGAGAACAAAGACATGGAAGAGGGAGTAGATCTTCGTCCAAAAGAAGAACAGATATTGAAGGAGTCTGGGATAGAAATAGGAGACACTTTGTCACAACCAAAATCTCTAACTGAGATTTCTCTCGCGGACATAAAGATGCCAGAAAGTGCGATTCGTCATATGGTTAAGTTATCGCAATCAACACTTGAACCAAATCCACCTGTTGATGGATTGCCAAAAGCACCCACCTACACACCAACAACTAGCAAAGGAATCATAGAGGAGAAGATGTCAGGCTCCTTTGGTATGAAAAAGGAAACGACTGACCATTCACTGCCTTTGGTTGGATCAGAGAAAAAGGTGGCTTCGGGTGGAGACCTGTACAGGGAACCAATATAAACTAAGTATAACTAATAAAAAATAAACGACGTTCGTCGTTTATTTTTTATTAGCATCAAGTACGTCCAAACTCCAGGCTAGGTCTTTTAGTTTGCTACCTGAGAGTTTTGGTAGGTAGGGATCCGTGTCATTGTTGGTCTTTATTTCAATATCCTCTTTGCTTGGTGCTTTTGGTTCCTTTTTCCAGACATATAACTTTGTACCTGCAGAGTATCTAAAGAAAGATTCTAGTATGTTTATAAAAGGCTTATTGTTTATACGAACAAATGTCAATGCAAAAGTAAGCGCTGCTACTGGGCCGATAAATATAAGCGCGATGATAACGGGGAATATCTTCCAGAGAATAAAACAAAGTGCAACTCCACCCGCAAGATAGATAAATTGCTTGAAAGTAAGAGGACCAAATATCTTGTCCTCTACATCTATAAATTGTGGGACTTTAAATTGCATAAATCTATTTGTTCTCAGTAACACTCTGCGCTGCTTCTCCTGGGTTGAACCACTTGTAAAAGACTTCTACGACTTCTTCTGTTCCAAGTCTTGCCGTTCTCACTCCACAACGGGACAATCCTTGCTCTATAACTCCGACTCTTTGTTCAAGCTGGCTTCTCGCTTCTTCAAACATGGCCTCTTTATCTGTGAGCCCTGCTTGAACTTTTGGACCATCTCTTTTTGGTAAAAACTTATTTAGAAGTCCTCCTTGTGAAGTCACAGCAGAAACTCCATACGGAACACAGAGGAAAAACTGCTTCTTCATAATAGCGTTTGAGTCACTAAATTCTCTTATAAATTCCATATATTCTTTTGTCTGAACCTTCATAAGTGGCTCTGTTTGTTTGTCCATCATCTCCTCTAGTGTTGTTAGATATGGCCTAACATCATAACGTCTCGACTGGATAACAATCTGAGTAGAAAAATCCAAGGAGTTTAGAAAGTTTTGAAATTGCATTATTATTGCTTGTTGCTCATCGTATGACTTTAATGCCAAGTTTACAGAAGAAGCAAGGAGTATCAGCCTAAGACTTCCGTCTTTTAGAATTATGACTCCGTCCCTGACTTCTTTTATTGGAACGAAGCTTTGTGCAGATGTAGCGTTTAGTGCCATAAGTATAAATATTATAACACAGCATGTGTTTATTTTGTGTTAAGTAAAAAGTATCTCTATTGTGTTATAATTTCTTCATGTCGTTACTAGACAAAATACTTCCATCTAGAAAAAAGCAAAATAGTGTGACTAGTGCACTTTCTCCTATTCTTCCTCAAGAGATATATCGTGCTGCAACACTTGAACTCCAAGACATCATCGCGCCTTCTGCACTAGAGATAACTCCAAAGTCTCTAAATCTAGGGGACAAAATAGCAAAAACTTTTTTTGTAATATCATACCCCAGATTCCTAACAGACAACTGGTTCTCACCTGTAATTAACCTAGATAAGATCTTTGATGTTTCTATATTTATCCATCCGATAAACACGTCCGCTGTACTGAAGACATTTCAAAAGAAGGTTGCTGAAGTTGCTAGTCAGATATCTGTAAGAGAACAGAAGGGGCTTGTGCGTGACCCTGTGCTTGATACTGCATACAGAGACATAGAAGAACTACGTGACAACCTACAGCAAGCACAAGAAAGGCTCTTTGATGTTGGCCTCTATATAACAATATATGCTGACAACGAAACAGAGCTCTACAAGACAGAAAACGAGATCAAGTCTATCCTCGAGGCAAAACTTGTATATCTAAAGCCTGCACTTTTCCAACAAGAAGACGGATTCAAAAGTGTTATTCCTATAGGGAGCGACCTTCTTCTCGTTCACCAAAAATTAAATTCCGACCCCCTCTCTTCTATCTTTCCCTTTGTGTCCTTTGACCTAACTGCTGACAAGGGGATACTTTATGGGATAAATCGTCACAATGCGAGCATGGTTATTTTCGACAGATTCTCGCTTGAAAACTACAACTCTATTATGTTTGCAAAGTCTGGATCTGGAAAAAGTTTTGCAACAAAACTAGAGATACTTCGCTCTCTTATGTTCGACACGGAGGTAATGGTAATAGATCCGGAAAGAGAATATGAATATCTAACAGAAGCTGTGGGTGGGAGATACTTCAACATTTCTCTGTCTTCAGATCACCATATAAACCCATTTGACCTTCCTATCCCTAGAGAAGACGAGACAGGGGCAGATGTTCTTCGTTCAAACATAATAAACCTTGTCGGACTATTTAGAATCATGCTCGGTGGACTTAGTCCTGAAGAAGACGCTATTGTGGACAGGGCTATAACTGAAACATATGCGATAAAAGATATCACAGCAGACTCTGATTTTTCTTCTATAGAGCCTCCACTGCTGTCAGATTTTGAAATGGTTCTAACCGGAATGGAAGGAACAGAATCTATCTTACAAAGACTACAAAAATTCACTAGGGGTAGTTGGGCTACTTTCATAAACCAGCCTACAAACGTAGACATAAACAGAAAGTTTGTAGTTTTTTCTGTTCGTGACATGGAAGACGACCTAAAACCAGTAGCAATGTATATCGTTACTCACTTTATATGGAATGCTGTTAGAAAAACTCTCAAGAAGCGTCTTTTGGTAGTAGACGAGGCTTGGTGGATGATGAAATCTGACGACACTGCATCTTTCCTTTATTCTATTGCAAAACGAGGACGTAAGTACTATCTAGGATTAGCTACAATCACACAAGACGTAGACGACTTCATGAAAAGCACATACGGGGTTCCTATTGTTACCAACTCTTCTATCCAAATTCTATTGAAGCAATCTCCTTCTACTATCGATACTCTTCAAAAGACTTTCAATCTCACAGATGAAGAAAAATACCTCCTACTAGAATCTGGGGTGGGAGAGGGAATATTCTTTGCTGGACTAAAGCACGTTGCCATAAAAATCATCGCTTCCTACACAGAGGAGCAGATACTCACATCTGATCCTTCCCAGGTTCTCGCTATAAAAAAGGCTAAGCAAGAACTCGAAAAGTCAAAAGAGACTCTCCACTAATTTTTGTTTTTTCCTAACGTGCTATAATATTTCTATATGTTTAGGCGTAATATCGTCTGTTTTATACTTATGGTTTCTCTTATCGGGACACCTGCTATTTCGTTGGCGCAACTTGGGGTGGAACCTAGCCTTGGTATAAAAATAACACCTGAGACACCTGGCCCAAACGAGAACGTAACTATTGTTCTTACTAGTTATTCAACTGACCTAAATAGAGCCTTGATATCGTGGACCGTTGACGGACAACTTTCATTATCTGGTTATGGTAAAAATTCTTTTTCTCTAAACTCTCCAAACACCGGATCACAAAAAACTGTGACCATAAACATAGTTACTCAAAACGGTATCAAAATGGAAAGAGTTGTCATACTTGCTCCACAAGACGTGGATTTGTTGTGGGAGGCAATAGATTCATATACTCCACCTTTCTACAAAGGCAAAGCCCTTCCTTCAAGGGAAGCACTGATAGAAATAACAGCCGTTCCAGCTCTTCGAAACTCTGCCGGAAGCAAACTTTCTGACACAGACCTTGTGTACACATGGACTCACAACTACACTGCCATGCCTAACTACTCTGGTTATGGTAAAAATTCTTACGTTTATAAAAATGCCTACTTAGACAACCCTGATACTATATCTCTCGTTGTTTCTTCCAGAGACGGGGGACAGAACGCAAAGAAAGATCTTCGTTTGTCACTCGGATCTCCAAAAATTGTTTTCTATCCAAAAGACCCTACAACTTCAGTTGTTTCAGACTATGCTATTGATGAAAAATATAGATTACAAAAAGACAGCGTAACGGTTGTTGCAATACCGTATTTCTTCTCCTCTGGATCGGGAAACCCAGCGGACTCGATACTTTCTTACGTCTGGGAAATAAACAACCAAACACAAACAGTTCCTAATATTAAGAATGAACTGACAATAAAGAAACCGGTAGGTGTCTCAGGCACATCATCAATCGGTCTAAATGTCGTCAATGGAAAAACCCTTTACCAGAAAAAGGAAAGTGTCATCAGTGTAGAATATTAATACCCATGAAAACGGACATAAAAAAAATAAAGTTATCACTTTTAAATAAAATTTTCTTTTTTGGAATATTTAGTTTTATTTTTCTTTTTACAAGCCAAGCAAATGCAGGGCCCGTGACAGTGTCGGGTGTAACTGACACAGCAGAATATGTAACAGCTGAAGTCACGGGTAAATACACACTGCCAGCAGATGGAGTTTTACCTGAAGGTTTTGTGTACGCAGTATATTCTACCGATCCTACCTTCCCTGGGGGCGGAACAGCTGAACACTCCTTTGAACTGTCTTCTTTGGCCACAGGAAACTTCTTCACTATTTACTTTGACGGACTGACATCTGGAGAAACTTACTATTACAAAGTTGTGGACCTAGGAACAACATACGCGACAGGAGACTTTACTACGGCAACTGCTGACATAAGCATTGGGGACACCGTAACAGTCTCAGATGGTGGGGCAGGAACTGTATTTATAAAGGGAACATACAATAAAGGTCCTGCAACAGAGATACCTGGAGCAAACTACTTTATTTACGCGCTTTATGGTACATCAGTCGACTCCTTAGACACCTCAAGTTCTGTAGCGACCATCTCGCCGATCACAGGATACGATACATCAGTTCATGGAAACTTTACAATAAGTATTCCTACAGCAGGACTTACCGCAGGAGAACCTTACTACTTCAAATTGCTAGATTTTAGTAAGACCTACTATTCAATAGACCCAGACACGGGAGAGGCGCCTTTTTTCGAAGTAGACCCAGACAACGTTCCGGACCCTGTCACTCTTAGCGGCACAACTTCGACCGTAGATTGTGACGGAGAAGATGGATACTGTCTACTTGCACCAATAGGAGATCTAGAAAGAATCACACCGGATGTAGACTTCGGGAAATACGTAAACACTGTTTTGGGAGTAATAATCGGTATCGCAGGAGCGATAGCTGTTGTCATGTTTGTTGTTGCCGGTATCCAATACATGGCAAGTGATGTCATAACAAGCAAAGGTGCAGCGATAGGGATAATAAACAACACTCTTTCTGGACTGGCACTTCTCCTTGGAGCATTTATACTACTTAGAACAATAAACCCAGACTTAGTTGATTTCAAGTTTGCGTTAAAGAAAGTGGACTATGAACTTGAAGGTGACGAGATGGCCGCACCAATAGGGGAGATTTCTATTACAGGAGATTACCTCCCGGACGGAGTCTCTTGCCCAGGTACAGGAGGAAGTGCTTCTGTAAAATCAGTAGCGGAGAGTTTTGTGGGAAAAACTACATACAATCAAGCATTGCGTTTGTCCCCTGGCCCTGAAGGTACAATATATTTGGATTGTTCAAGTTACGCAAACTACGTCAGAGCATGCACGGGTCTTCCTCAGGTTGCAGAAGTAACTGTCGATATGTTCAACGAAGGAAACAAAACCATCACCAGTCTAACAGGAACCACAGTAAATGGTAATCCTTTAAAGCCTGGGGATTTATTGGGGTGGGAAAAAGGAGAATGTGCTCCGTTAATAGAAGCAGGCAGAGACGGGGGACATGTAGTCGTATATATTGGTGATGGAAAAATAATAGACACACACGGTCCAACCTATCCTGGTAATGGAGGAAAAGTGGGGGACGCAACAGACCCACAATCACTTGATTCTTATAGTCGTAAATCGTGCCTGTATCACTATATTCCAATTTAATTATGTCTAAAAAAACATTCAGATTTATAATAATCGTCTTTGTCATCCTTTTGGGTGCAAGTTTCTATTTGATACTAAAAGCTGACAAGGAAAATAAGTCAGTGGGGGAGACAATCGCCGAAACATCGAGAAATCTTTTCCCTTTTGGTGGAGGATCACAACAAAATGAACAATTCCTGCCCGAGAACAATACAGGTAATACAAATGAAGGTGAGAACGTTTCGACACCGTCCGACTACAAACAAATATATAAACTTGTAACTGTACCTGTCTCTGGGATGACAGAGGTGTCTAAAACAACAACCACAACAGTTGTAGTTGACGGGAAAGAAACACTAGAAAACATAACTACGTATGAACTTAGATATGTAGATAAGGTTACTGGAAACATATTTGATATAAGTCCAGAATCTGGAATAGCGACACGTGTTACAAACACAACAATTCCAAACTCTCATGAAGCTATTTTTACAAGAAAAGGGGAGGGTGTTGTTTATCGATATGTAGGCGATGATAATAAAATAGAGACATATAGTGTAAACCTAGGAATTTCTGGTCCTGACGGATTGAGGCAAATAACTGGTGTATACCTACCAAAAGAAATAGTTCTCTTTGTTGTCTCCCCTGACCAACAATCTATTTTCTATACTTATCCCTCTTCTGGAGGTGTTGTAGGAGTAAAGTCTGACACTGAAAACAAG
>DALYDA010000003.1:48831-53566 GCA_031973435.1 Minisyncoccota bacterium | reverse complement strand
ACTTTTGTCAAAGGTGAAAAATATCGAGGAAATGCTATAGTTTTGTATATGAATGAGGAGAAAATAAACAATATGCGACACACATTGGCTCACCTACTTGGAGCCTCTGTTTTAGAACTTTACCCAGGTAGTAAACTCACTCTCGGTCCATCTATAGAAAATGGATTTTATTACGATATAGATGTTGAGGGTAAAATAACCGACGCTGACCTAGAAAAGATAGAGGGAACGATGAAAAAACTCCTAAAAGATTGGGACAAATTTTCTCACATAGAGCAATCTAAAGAGGATGCGCTCGAGCACTACAAAGAAAACGTTTACAAATGTGAACTGATAAATGAGATTGCAGAAAGAGGCGAAACTATAACTTTTTATACTGTAGGAGACTTCACTGACCTTTGTCGCGGAGGTCATACAGAAAACCCAAAAAATGAAATAGCTCCTGACTCTTTTAAATTAGATCGTGTTGCTGGAGCATACTGGAGAGGAGATGAAAAAAATAAAATGCTCACTCGTATTTACGGACTCGCGTTCGAATCTAAAGAAAAACTTGATGAATTTATCATGCAGCGCGAAGAGGCCCGTGCACGTGACCATAAAAAACTTGGTAAGGAACTGGACTTGTTTACATTTTCTGACCTTGTCGGCGCAGGACTTCCACTTTGGACACCTAAAGGTACACTTATCCGCGATCTCTTGGAAGGTTTCGTTTTTGAACTTCGACAAAATGCTGGATACAAGCGTGTCGATATCCCCCACATAACAAAAAAGGAATTGTACGAAACATCAGGACACTGGGACAAATTCAAAGATGATCTTTTCCGCATCACTACTCGCGAAGGACACGAATTTGCCATGAAGCCGATGAATTGTCCTCACCACACACAGATATTTGCTCGTAAACAATGGAGCTACAAAGAAATGCCAGAGCGATATGCAAACACTACAAAAGTTTATCGTGATGAGCAATCTGGTGAACTTGCAGGTCTTTCACGCGTACGTTCAATAACCCAAGATGATGCCCACGTTTTCTGTCGCACATCACAAGCTCGAGATGAGATGGCAAAGATTTATGATATCGTAAAAACTTTTTACGGAGCATTTGGTTTTACCCTAAAACCACGTCTCTCTCTTCATGATGGATCAAACATGAGTGCGTACTTGGGTGACGAAGAAACATGGCTAAAGGCTGAAGAGGAACTTCGAAGTATGGTGAAGGAGAAAGGTGATACTGCTATCGAAGCCGTTGGTGAAGCTGCATTTTACGGACCAAAAATAGACTTTATGGCAAAGGACTCTATCGGCAGAGAGTGGCAAGTTGCAACTATCCAGCTAGACTCTAATATGCCGGAGAGATTTGATCTGTATTGTATAAATGAAACAGGAGCACATGAGAGGATAGTAATGATCCACGCTGCTATCATGGGATCTATCGAAAGATTCCTATCTGTTCTCATAGAACACTACGCAGGTAACTTCCCTGTTTGGCTTTCTCCTGTACAAGTAGCAATTGTTCCTGTCCGAGAAAACCACAGTGAGTTTGCAAAGAAACTACAAGAAACTCTCGATGTTTCAAATATCCGCACAGAACTCTTTGATGGAGATTCCAACCTCGGTAAACGTATCCACGGAGCCAAATCTACAAGAGCACCATACGTTGTAGTGCTCGGAGATAAAGAAGTGTCTGCAAACTCTCTAACTATAGAGAATCGTGACGGAACAAAAGGGACTATCACACAAGAAGATTTCATAGGAAAAATAGTAGATGAAATAAAAAATAGAATCTAATGGACAAAAAGAATCACAAAATTGAAAACTTCGAAATAAAAAAATTGGAAGAAAAAAACCAAGCGTATTTAAATGAAATAGAGAATATTCTAAAAGAAGAGGAACTTTTTTCTCAAAACTGGACAGAATATATAGAATCTATAAAAGATCATTTGCATTATTTAAAAGATGCATTAGAAGATAAAGATTTAGACAAACAAAAGACCTTAAATGAGATAGCTAAAACTGAAAATCAGTTAAAGAATTACGTAGAAACTTGTCAAAAGTCACTTAAATTTATAGACGAGTTAAGATTATTGAAAACAAAGGCGTCTGTCGAAAAGGATGAGTTGGAAAACATCCAAGAAATGCATAAGGAGATTTTAACCGAAATCATCCCACAGCAGAAAAACTAAAAATCCTCACATTTGTGAGGATTTTTAGTTTAATTTTTCTACACGCTATCTTTACACATCTATCTCTGCATATTTTGCATTTGTCTGGATGAAACTCTTTCTTGGTGCAACATCAGAACCCATGAGCATATCGAAAGTTTTATCAGCCTCAACAGCATCCTCTATGTTTACTTGCTTTAGGATTCTTCTTTCAGGATCCATGGTCGTTTCCCAAAGTTCTTCAGAGTTCATTTCTCCGAGACCTTTATATCTTTGGATGTGCCATTTTTGTGGCTTATTGGATTTTGCTTTTTCTGTCACCTCCTCTCCTTCCACAACCTCCTCTACTATCTCTTCCTCTTCGTCTGTCTCTTCTATGTCTTCTAGATTTGTTTCTCCAACTATTTTGAATTTCTCTTCGTCAGTGTAGGCATAGTATATTTCCTTTCCACGTCTGACTTTGTAAAGTGGTGGCTGTGCTACATAGATAAATCCTCCATCTATGAGCGGTTTGAAATGTCGATACAAAAGAGTAAGGATAAGTGTCAAAATGTGAGCACCGTCTACGTCTGCATCTGTCGCAATGATCACCTTGTGATAACGAAGACGACTAATATCAAATGTATCTCCGATAGCAGTCCCGAGCGCAATAACAAGATTTTTTACTTGTTCTGAAGCGAGCATTTTGTCGAGTCGAGCTCTTTCGATGTTTAAGATTTTACCTCGAAGAGGAAGGATTGCTTGTGTGCGTCTATCCCGTCCTGTTTTTGCTGTACCTCCAGCAGAGTCTCCCTCTACTATGAAGAGTTCACTCTCAGATGCATCTTTACTCTGACAATCTGCCAATTTTCCAGGAAGAGTCATGCCTTCAAGTGCACCTTTTCGTAGTATTGAATCCTTCGCAGCTTTTGCTGCTTTTCTTGCTCGTACTGCAAGGAGAACTTTTGAGATTATCGCTTTTGCCTCATCTGGGTGTTCTTCGAGAAAAGCCTCAAATGCCTCTCCAAAAACAGTAGCCACTGCACCTTGAGCTTCCATAGATCCAAGTTTCGCCTTCGTCTGTCCTTCGAATTGTATTTCTCTTAACTTTACAGAGATTGAAGCAACAAGTCCCTCCAAAACATCTTCTCCAGTAAAAGCACCGTCGGCTTCTTTTACTATATTGTTTTTCTTACTGTATGTGTTTAAGAGACGAGTTAGTGCAGTTTTAAATCCAGTAACATGAGTACCGCCTTCGCCTGTGTAAATATTGTTTGCAAATGGAACGATCTTTGTATCTATATCGTCTATGTACTGAAGTGCTATCTCTACACCCACTCCGTCTACTTCTTTTTCTGTATAAAAAATCGTATCGTTAACAACCTTTTGTCCTCGATTGTAAAATTTTATAAGTGAGACAAGTCCTCCTTCAAAATAAAAGGACATTGAAGGTGCAGGGATGTTTTCTTCCTCCAAAAAGAAACTTTCGTTTTTTATTTTTGTTGTTGTTTCTCGAGCGTCGATAAGAACTATCTTTAGGCTCTTCACGAGATATGCTTGTTGGCGCATGTGGTTTACAACCTTTTTCCATTCAAAAACAGTTCCCTCTTTAAATATTTCTGGATCGGCCTGGAAAGTAACTATTGTTCCGTTTAGTTTACTTGTTCCAATTTTTTTTACGGCAGCTTTTCTTTTTCCTCTTTCGTATTCCTGAACAAATATTCCGCCATCACGATGTACCTCAGCTTTCATGTATGTAGACAGCGCATTTACGACTGATGCTCCTACTCCGTGAAGTCCTCCTGAAACTTTGTAACCCTCGCCGCCAAATTTTCCTCCGGCATGGAGTGTTGTCATGATTGTCTCTAGTGCTGAAACTTTTGTTTTAGAGTGTATGCCTGTTGGTATTCCTCTACCGTTGTCAGCAACTCTCACCAAGTTTCCTGGGAGTATAACAACTTCGATATGGTCACAAAATCCTCCCATCGCTTCATCACGTGAGTTGTCAAATATTTCCCATATTAGATGATGGAGTCCTTCAGGTCCTGTTGTACCAATGTACATTCCGGGACGCTTTCTAACCGGTTCTAGGCCTTCTAGAACAGTGATGTCGCTTGCGTTATACGATGACGTTTTTTTATCTGCCATATAGTTTGATTAAAGGAAAAAGACCTTGAAAATACTGGTCTTTTTCATATTTTCTTACTCTAATATTATACCAAAAAAGGGTGCTATTTGCACCCTTTACTTGATGTTAATATCATGTTTTTACAAAGCAGGAAGAGGTATATTCTCTTCTTGACCGCCATCTACTGATGGGTCATTCTCCACAGGAGTCTCTTCGTTGTTTTCTGGTGCTATTTCTTCGGGAAGTGGGTCTATATTTTCATCTTCTTCTGGGGGAACATCTCCTTCGCCACCATCTACCTCATCCCCTCCTTCATCTCCTGGTGGCTGGATATCTCCTCCGTCTCCATCTGTGTTGTTTTCTGGAGCAATATTGTTTGACTCGAGTATGTTTATCAGATCATTTTTATCGATACAAACATCTTCCACACATAGCTCCTCAACTGTTATTCGTTTTGTGAAGATAT
>DALYDA010000003.1:0-48821 GCA_031973435.1 Minisyncoccota bacterium | reverse complement strand
TGTATTCCGTTTGTTGAATCTGCAAACCACCCGATCAACATGCTTGCTAGCGAGTTCTCATTTTCTAAATCAAGTGATGTGAGATCTACAATAGAAAGATCTAGTTCCTGTATTGCCTTGATAACTTCCCATGTACTAGGTATTTCTACTGACAAGTACCCATTTGAGCCTAACTTAACTAACTCGGGATAAACTTCATTTACTTCTTGAGCGATTACTCCGAACATATGATCTCCACTTGTAACAACGTCATATTCCCTAATATTAAATCCTCTAAAATACTCGAGAGTTCCACTGGCATCAACTATGTTTTCTTTTAATCTTTCATCTGAGGAACAAGTTACAACTTCACTTCCCGCTTCAGGATCATGTAGACACGAGCCATCATTGTCTGTGAGGGCAAATATGTCCGTATCTACTGATATATCCTCGATATCAACAAGGTAGTCAGGCGTAGTATCACCAACACCAAAATCTCCATTTATGCTAAATGTATTAAGTGTAAAGTCTCCGTAAACAAGTGGGGTTGCTGATATATCTCCATCAATTACAAGTATATTCGTAGTAGCATCTAAACTATCATCTGAGAAAGCATAATTATTACCAATAATAATGCTATTACTCATAGAAAAATCATCGGAAGTTCCCACACGCGAACCAATAAAAATATTGTTCGAACCGGAGATTAAGTATTGACCAGACAAATTACCTACAGCGACATTGTTTGAACCTGTACCAAATCCTTGCAAAGAAGCAACACCGATGGCAACATTACCTGAACCAGAAGTTAAATTTACAGCTGCACTAGTTCCCATAATTATATTCTCAGTACCAATCGTCAATGAGGTCAAAGTGGATTCACCAATTCCAATATTTCCGCCTCCTCCTGATGTGGTGAAATTTCCTGCATTTAAACCAAGAAATAAATTCTGTGTACCGTATGTGTGTATGAACCTTCCTCCATTTTGCATTATTACTCCAACCGATGAACTAGCCGTTGCAGGAAACTCAAAATTTCCATCAATATCAAGTGACTGATCAGGGACAACCCCAACACCTAAATCTCCATTTATTCTTATATAGTTACTAGCAAAATCTCCATAGATAAGCGGAGATTCACTAGCACTGTTTTCTATATACAACTTATTCGAACCAGTTGCATCCGAACCAGATAAGTATCCAATAAAAACGTTGCCTGACTCAGTAGTTATATCGTGACCAGATTGGTAACCAATAAAGACATTGTCTGAAGCAGAACTATTGTTGTATCCAGCTTCTGTACCAATAGATATATTCCTTGCTGATGTTGATGTAAAATACATCGAACTTTGTCCAATTGAAACATTGTCCGTGGAGGAATGATTCGAATGCCCACTACCGTAGAGCGCAGCGTCACCAACCGCGACATTTCTCAAACCAGTAGCATTGTTTCTTGATGCCTGTGTACCAACAAAAACATTTGAGTATCCAGTGGTTAATGAGTTTCCTGCATAAGCACCTAATATAGTATTAAAATATCCGCTTGATAGATTTGTCAGGACACTCTGTCCGATACCGATATTTCCATTAAAATTTGATGTAGCCGCCAGAGTAAAGTTACCACTTGTCTTTCCTATAAACAAGTTGTCATTTGTTCCAGCAGGCTTATATGTGTGTATGAATCTAACATTATCCTTGGTTATTACACCTACAGTTGAACTAGTAGTTGTGGTGATTTCCAAATTGTTTGCAAGTGCAAGATTGTCTGAATGCAGATATCGGCTAGTTGCATCATACAGGAAATTTGCATTGTCCTCACCCAATAACCCAGCATCATCGATGAAAAGGACTGATGCAGCATTTCCACTACCAACAGTATCTCCAATAGAAAGAGAGTGGACACTACAAACTCCAGGTGCACAAGTTACATCATCTGCTACAGGATCTAGAGTTTCACCTGCATTAAAATATGTTGAAGGAACAGCATATGTTTTTATAACTGCCCCTAAGAAAAGTGTTGAGATTAGTGCACCTAAAAAAATGTGCTTTCGACAAAAAGTCATACCTTAACATTATATCAACTATTAATATCTTGCGATACAGTTAGATTGATATTTTAATTTTCTGGAGATATTTCTTCTGGGGAAATTTGATCCTCTATTGAAGGGACATTTTCATCGAGGGTTTCTTCTGGAGGAACCTCTTCCTCTGATGGAGGGACATTTTCATCGACTGTTTCCTCTTGTGGAACTATGTCACCTTCTTCGCTCGGAATATTCACTTCTTCGCTGATTGGAGAAGGATTATTATTTTGATTACCTACAATTTCCAAAAATTGTTCCTCCGTAACACAGACTTCTCCAACACAAAGCTCGTTTGTCTCAACTTTGTTTGTATGTATTACATTTGCAAAAATTGTTTGTATTCCATTCGCGCTATCAGCAAACCATGCAACAAGACGTGCACCTAGGGTATTTTCATTTTCAAGTGATAACGAAGAAATATCTTCAACCTTTAGATTCAACTCCTGAATTCCCTTTACAATTGCCCACGTGCTTGGAAGTTCTACAGTATAGTAACCATTTCCTCCGACAGCCACTAGTTCTGGGTGTATTTCCATTATTTCCTGAGCGATTACTCCCATCATGTGATCACCTGATGCACGCACATCATATTCACGGATTCTAAAGTCCATCAAATAAGGTAGAGATTCATCTGCATCAGTGATATTTTCCTTTAATCTCTCATCTGAAGAACATGTCACAGATTCTGCTCCGGCTTCCGGATTATGTAGACATGATCCATCAGAATCCGTAAGTGCAAATATATCTGTATCTGATCCTGTATTTTCTATGTCCAAAAGGTAGTCTGGAGAAATATCACCTATACCAACCTTTCCTGTTGAGTCTATTCTCATCTTCTCTGTAATCGCAGAGCCAGAAGGTTTTGTAAAAAAGGCAAGATCTCCTGTTTCTGATCCAGCTGTATTTGTTAAATTTATTATATCAATAGATGCTCTTGCTATACGACGTGTTCCGTTAGCTGCACTAAAAACAAATCCATTTGTAGTATCAAATATATATGCTTGTGATCCTGAAGAAGAGTTGGAGTTATCAACATCAAATACTGCCTGAGGTGATATGTTTCCACCTGCGTTTGTTGTTCTGTAAGTACCTGCTGTTGTACCAACGTTCAACACGCCAGTTCCTGAAGAAGCTATTGTTACCGCCCCTGAAGTCATTATCGTCGTTACTGCATCAATTGATCCAGAAGAGCCAACTTGGAATTGTGATGTGGAACCTACAGAAAAAAGTGATCCTGGAGTAGTATCACCTCCCACATTTATGTTTCCAGACGAATCAATAATAAACCGATCACTTGTGCCAAGAGCTGTGGTAGAAATTTTAAAACTATCGCTATCAGAATCATCGATTCCCATAATAAAAGATGATGTACCGTCTACTAGTTCAAATTTTACATACGGATCAACATCTGCTCCGATTGCAGAGATGGATATCCCGGTATTTGTAGATGATTCAAGATTTAACAAATCGTCTGGAGTTGTGTCACCTATTCCAACGTTTCCATCAGCCATAATGACCATTCGTGATTTGAGTGTTGTTGAATTGTTTGGTGTTGTTCTAAACAAAAGCTGTGAACCATATCCTGCATCATCAAATGCTTCTTCTGCTACTACGCGTATACCAGCAGTTGTAGACGGAGCAAAACCTGTAGTTCCGTAGCCCTGCCCTGCGAATTCAGCCAAAATATCGTTTGCAGATGTTGCTGAGGGTGAAGCTTCAGTTCCATTAGCACTTCGCCCCGCAAAAACAGGCTTTCTTCCATTGTATCCAGAAGAAACGATTTCTACGTTTTGGGTTGCCGAGACTATTTCTACTTCGAAATCTGGACTACTTGTACCTAGACCAAAATTTCCAAAATTATTCTGAACCATGGCAAGTGTCCCATCAGATGCTCGAGTGACAAAAATCGCTGCGAGTTTATCTGGTGAAACATCGTCGGCTGTATCAGTAAAGGCTGTATCTACTGTCAAACTTGTATCCGATGCTATTGCAGTAACCGTACGTGATTCTCCTGAAACTGTAATCCTGTCACCCACAACAAGTTCTGTTGAAAACAGGGTTCCCACTCCTGTAACTGTAGTAGAAGCAGTAGGGTCGATTGATCCAGTCAAAACAGAAGTAGCTGATCCTGTAAATCTACCGGACCCCGCTACGTCCAATTTCAACAAGGGCGATGTTCCAACACCAAGCCTTCCGTTTATATTTACATAATCATTTGCAAAATCTCCGAAAATAAGAGGTGTCGGGCTATTTGAATTCTCTATATACAACTGATCCGATCCTGTTGCATCAGCACCAGCTTGATATCCGATAAAAATATTTCCTGATTCTGTTGTAATATCGTGCCCTGCCTCATATCCGATAAATACGTTATTACTTGCTGAAGATGAATTGAGTCCAGCCTGATGTCCAAGTGCAACATTGTTTTCTCCTGTTAAGAGTGCGTAAAGCGTAGCAGATCCTACTGCGATATTATATGACCCTGATGCACTAAATGGAGAAGCGGCCCCGTAAAGAGCATCACGTCCAATGGCTATATTGTATGTACCTGAAGATATCCGGTTACCTGCTTGTAAACCAACAGCAGTATTATTATTTCCAGTAGTCGTAGATCTCAGAGCTGCTGTACCGAGTGCAGTATTGAAATACCCTGTAGAAAGATTTGCTAGAGTGTTCTCGCCAATACCAGTATTGGCATTGAAGTTTGATGTAGCAGACAATGTAAAGTTTCCAGAACCTTTACCAAAAAACAAGTTGTCATTTGTTCCAGCCGGTTTGTATGTATGCAAAAATCTTGTGGCATCTTTTGTAACAACACCAACCGTTGAACTAGTAGTTGTTGTAATTTCTAAATTATTTGCAAGAGTAATATCATCAGTATATAGAGTGTCAGTTGAATCATTAAAATAAAAGTTTGCACTATCTTCTGCGATGTCCCCGTTTGTGTCTATAAACAAAACAGAGTTATCATCTCCCGTTCCGACAGGATCTCCTATTGAAATTGGGTACACACTACAGACCCCTGGTGCACAGGTTATATCATCTGCTACGGGATCTAGGGTTTGACCAGCGGTAAAATATGTCGAAGGAACTGCATATGTTTTTATGATTGCAGACAAAAAAAGTACCGAGATTATAACTGCCAGAGCAGAATTTTTCTTAAATCTCTTCACCTGTATATTATAGCAAGGAATTCTGTAAAAGTTATCAACAAAATTACCTTATTTCATAACCCTTTTCTTTGAGTGAAGTGGTGATTTTTTGCATTGGAATATTTACATCTTCGTCAGTAAGTGTACGATCAAAACTTTGGAAAACTAGGCGAAAAGCCAAGCTCTTTTTGCCCTCTTTTTCGAAAGAATCTATAAGTGTTGGGCCTTTGATTACAAGATCCCCCATTTCCTCACAAATTACAGGAGAGACATCTATAGAATCGATATTCACTGGAACCCACATAGAAATATCACGCACAATAAATGGGTAAACTGACCAAGAAGAAAAACTGTCAGCTGTTTGGTTTTTGCTCTCGATCAAAACTGGGTTAAATGAATCACTAACTGAAACGCTTTTTGTAAAATCTTCAAGTGTCATCTCTTGTACTCCCTTTTTATCCACCCAGGACACGTGAGTCTTTTCAACACCAGCAGACGGGAAAACATTTCCAATTTCAAAAATTTTTATTTCGCTTTCTCCTAGTAGTGGAGCATTTAGCCTATTTAATTCGTATGCTTGTTTTATTCCGTCAGATAGATTTGTGCGAAGTGCTTCTTTCCCTTTTGCTCCATATGCGACATATACTTCACCTTTTTTTGTAAATGAATATGTCATAACCTCTCTATATCCGTCCGCTACAAATTTATTTTTTGCCCACAATATTTTGTAAAATGTTTCATTTATCTTTGTATTGAATTTGATCTGAGGAAGATTACCCTCTACCTTGTCATAACCAATAACCCTTCCCACTTCTTCTACAAGATCATGTCTACCTGTTAAATCTAGCCTAAGTAGCGGAACTGTTATGACAAAGTTTCCACTCTCATTTGTATATTCAAACTTCATTCTCTTCCAAACATTTTCTATTTCAGAATCAGTAAATTCTGAACCGAGCTTTTGATTTATATAACTAGATGTTATTTCAATTTTATTTGGTGTTTCCCATTTTTCCTTTTCAGGATATATATCCACTATATCTTCGAACTCTGCCTCAGGACACATCTCGAGTATTGTTGCAGAAAGCTCACGCATCGCATACTCTGCGCGTACTGGTGACAGATCGTTTTCAAATCTCTTTATAGCATCTGTGAAAAGTCCCATTCCTCGTCCTGTCTTTCGCACTGTAACTGGATCGAAGTTTGCAACTTCGAGTATTATTTCTGTTGTATTTTCATCTACTTCAGCGTGTGTTCCACCCTTTACTCCCGCAATCGCTAGAACGTTGTCTTCCCCATCAGTGATAACTAAATCATTTTCTTTCAAATCTTTCTCCTCTCCCCCCAAAAGGCTCACCCTTTTTACACTACCTGTTTCTTTTATTCGGATACTATTGCCTACTTTTTTCGCATCAAAAACATGTGTTGGATTTCCACAATCAAACATAACAATATTTGTCGCGTCGACAACATTGTTTATGCTCTTTTGCCCAATAGATTCTAGGTGCTTTACCACCCACTCTGGCGATGGTCCAACTTTTACATTACGGACAATTCGTCCCATGTATCGACGACATTTAGTAGACTCAATAGATACGGATAGAGCCTGCCCTGCGAAGCCTTGGCGAAGCGGGGGTATTTTGTACATCTCTACAGGACTTTTATACTCGATACCCAAAAGTGCAGAAAGTTCTTGTGCGACTCCCTGGTGATTGAGCAAGTCATGCGCGCGATTTGGCAAGATGTTGATATCGAAAATAGTGTCTCCGTCTGGCATTTTATCTACACTCTCAACCTCACAAAGATGAAAAGTGAAAACATCCCAGAGTTTTTCCGCCTCGGGCAATTCAGGAACGTACCATTTGAGCCAGTTGTAACTAATTTTCATATTGTTTTACAAAATTATAAACACTCAAGATATAAAGTCCTGCGTTTCCCCAAACAAAAGGAAGGTAAACGGGCACCCCTTTAAAAAATACATCTCTATAAGACCAAAGACCGTAATGTATGGCAACCATTTCTGAGGCAGTGCCGAGCACGAAAGATACTGCAAAAACAATTAAATATGTTCTTGTTGGATTTACAATGCACATAAGGAAACTTACTAATATCATTAATGGGATAACCAATATTATTTTTGGTGAAAAAAATATTAGCACAGCAAGTGTCAGAATTGCTAGTATTCCAGAATATATAAATCTTTTCGTTTCTACTTTCATACTAAAACTGATTAATTCTCAAATCTCCTTGGTAAAGAAACCTCACATCTGGGATATTGTGTTTAACCATCAACACTCGGTCTAGTCCTCCACCGAAAGCAAATCCCCCATATTTTTCTGGATCAAGACCAAGATTTTTTAACACCTGTGGGTGAAGTAGTCCAGCTCCCATAACTTCAAGCCATCTATCTCCGAATTTTATCCAAACTTCAAGTCCAGGCTCAACGAATGGAAAAAAACTTGGCCTGAGCTGAATGTCGACATCCTCTCCCAACATTTTTCTATAAAAATGAAGTAAAACAGCTTTTAGGTTTGAGATGGTTATATTCTCCCCGATCATCGCACCATCTATCTGGAAGAATTGCATTTCATGTGTTGCGTCAGTAGATTCATTTCGAAAAACTTTTCCAATAGAAACATATGCTGCAGGAAGTGCTCCATCTTTGTTTGCCTTTTCTATGGCACGTGCAGTTGCACTTGTTGTATGAGTACGAAGAACCTTCCCTTCTTGTCCTTTTATCCAAAACGTATCTTGCATGTCACGAGCTGGGTGATCTTTGGAAACGTTCAGCGCGTCGAAGTTGTACCACTCTTCTTCTAGTTCAGGCCCCACTGCAACTTCAAAACCAAGCTCAGTAAAAACACGAATCGCGTCGTTTGTTGCTATTGTTATCGGATGAAGTTTTCCTTTGTTTTCTTCCATATATGTATCCAGAATATATCACAAATCCGTCAAAAAATCCCACCCATATTTAGCTCCTGCTTTTCTCTGTAACTTATGTAAATATCAAACTTCCCATGATTGACTAAAAATATATTTAGTGTTATTGTATATGAAATTAAAACAATTGATGAACAACCCAATAAACATAACATCTGTTATTCCAATAGGGATGAACAGAAAAAAGGCCAAGAAGTTGGCTCAACACATAGCAAGGACCATGAGAAGCATGTGGTCCATGGAAGGAGGTCCAGTTAAGTTAACACCCGCGCAGTTCTCGGAAGTAGCACTAAACTACCGCAACGCGCCAGAGCCAAAAGAATTAATGGCAAAAAAAATTGAAATTATTTTTTCCGAAAGAGTGATTGAAAAAATCATCCAATCAGAAAATCACTTTATTAGCTTCACTTTAAACGGTGAAGAAACAATCGTAAATTCAAAAACCCCGCAACCCGTATAGTTTGCGGTTTTTTTATTTTTAATTTATAAAATTTTGTCTACTAATTTAATGTTGCCTTCAATTCTAATAGAGCTTTTAATTCTTTTTCTGTAATACAAGTATCCCCCAAACAGAGAGTATCTGTTTCTATTTTTGGAGTCGAAAGTCCTTTTGTAAATATCGCATCTACTTTGCGTGACAACTCCTTAACACTTCCGACAACATACGGGATGAGTCCGTTCATAGAAAGTCTTTTTGTCCCATTTTCGCTCACAACAAGCTCAGGAACAATTACTTCTACTTCTTGGGCAATAAATCCAGATGTCTTTTCTGTGCCAACTGCATCCTTTTTCCAATTATATTTTACTGGGCGAAGAGAATTAATTATACTCAAAGAATTTTCATTCTCTATGCTTTCAATATTCTTTTTCATGTTCTCGTCAGATGTACAAGTGATACCACCTGCAACTCCAGGGTTGATCGAACATGTTCCATTTATATTTGTAAATGTCGCGATGTCCCCTGTGACACTTGGTTTCTCTACATCTAGAAGAACATCTGGGCTTGTGTCAGTACCAATACCAACATTCCCATCAGCATCAATCACAGCTCGAGTTTGAAGAATGTTTGACCCTCTGGATGTCGTTCGAAAGAACAAACTTGTACCCCATGTTGTATCTGAAAAAGATTCTGCTGCCATAACACGCATACCAGCTGTAGTCGAAGGAGCAAAAGCTGTGTTTCCATAACCAAGACCTGAGAATTCTGCAAGTATGTCGTTATTCTGTACAGGAAGTGGAGCCTCGCGTGTTCCTCTTGCTGCACGTCCACCAAAAACAGTTTTTGTTGTAAATGTTGGTGAGGTGCTGTATGTATCTGCTACTATCTCGACATTTTGTCCATCGTTTGCAACCTCAAATTCGTATGTAGGATTTGAAAGTCCTACACCAATACGATCATTTATTCCATCAACAAAAAATAAATCATTTTCGTTGTCAGACTTAATTCTGATATTTTTTGCATCTCCAATGTCATTTAAAGTAAGGGTGCTTGTTAATGAGTCATATGAAATAGGATAATTCCCTGCTCCCGATCCTATTTCAAGGGATCCAGTTAGAGTATTTCCAACTACAGTCAAAGGAGAAGATGGTGAATTTGTTCCAATGCCTAAATAGTTAAGTGTATCGTTCCAAAAAAGGTTTGCGTTGTCCTGACCATTATTCTTCCCCATTGGATTTACAAAGACAACAGAACCAGGAGTCAGTGCGGCCATAGATATATTTACAAGTGAAAGAAATCCTATAACAGCAACCAAGTAAACTATTTTTTTCATTTTATTTTTTTCTTCTTATTTTATTAAATACTTTTACGAAAAAGTCCGTGCTAAAAAAGTCTACACTTTTTGTCTTTCCACTTCTTGTTTTGTGACACCCGTTTACACACTTTACCTTTCCTTCATTTTTTTTCTCGCATTCATCACATACCAAAATATGATTATGACAAAAGTCATCTATACAGTTCATATATCTGTCACATGGTGTATTACAGAAATCACACCTTCCGATAACCTCATGCTTTGAGTCATCTGTATAAAATCCCATGACTACACGATTGTCAAAAACATAAAGTTTACCTTTGAAGTCTTCGTTTGGATACTTTTCCATGTACGACACAATCCCTCCATCTAGTTGATACACGTCTTTGAACCCTTGTGTGATCAAATACCCAGATGCCTTTTCACAACGAATACCACCGGTACAAACTGTTAGAACAGTTTTATTTTTCAAATGAGCTATTTGTTTTAAAACTTTTGGAAGGTCTCGAAAATTGTCCATCGGAGGACATATCGATCCTTCAAACTGCCCTACTCTGTGCTCGTATGCGTTTCGCATGTCAACAATATAAAATTCCTTTCCTGAGCGAATCCACTCATGCAGTTCTTCTGGTTTCAAGTGTATACCTGTTGTTTGATTTGGATCTACATCGCAAGTTCCAAGACCCAATGAGACTATCTCCTTTCGAACCTTTACGGAAAGTTTAGGAAAGTCCTGCCCTGTTCCAACACTTTTCTTCCAATGAATATTTTGAAATCTAGGATCTTTTTCTACCTCCTTGATATATTCTTCTGTTGCCTCTACTGCCCCTCCCAGAGTTACATTTACACCCTCAGTCGCAATAATAGTTCGCCCTTTTAGCCCCAGACGTGTCTGGAGTTCTCTTTGCCAAAGTGCAACTGCCTCTGGGTCCTCTATGTAGACATACTTATAAAATAGTAGTATTTGATGCATAACTTTGTAACTAGATACTACCACTTATACTCTTGAGTGGAAAGGGTCTTGTATTGCTATAAAGATGATGGGATAATAAGAAAAGGACAAAGTCGTTAAATTATAAGAAGTAACTATAAATAATAATTATGAATTTTTGGAAAAATCCTGAATACGCACCACTAAAAACGCTTCTTGCTTTTGTATTGGCTGTTGGAATAGGATGGGGTATTTACAACATTGCAGGAAACTCTGGTGGTCTTACTGGAAATATTTTAAAAGGAACGAAAGATAAAACAGAAAATGGAATATCTTTTGATGTGGAATTCCAAGGTAAGACATGCACCATAAATTACTGTATTACTGGAAACAAAGTTTCAAACGTTGAATCAGATTCAAGTCTCTGTCCTCCTATGTGTGACAATGTTGAAGGAAATGAAGATGCGAGCATTTCTTCTGGTGCAAGTAACGAAAGCAATATTTGCCCTCCTATGTGTGATGTTACTTATACTGAGCAAGGCGCTTGCTTTATAACAACAGGAATAACAAAAACAATTGAAGGAGAACAAACTTGCCAGGTAGACGAAAAACTGTCTGATGAAGTCGAAGAGATTATTACAAAATATGGTGGATCTGAAGAAACACAGCCATCTTCAAGTAGATAATACAAAATATGAAAAATAAAAAAATATTTGTTTTAGCTCTTATTCTCGTCTCCTTTACTCTTGGAGTAAATTATGTAAAAGCTACAACCTGGCTATCAGATGCGGTAGATGACGGAGGGTTCGGTGAATGTCACTACAATCAGTACACCAGTACAGACACAAATGGTGATGGGGTAACTGACGAAATCACAGTATCTGTTCTGCATGGACACTGGTCAGGTGCTCTGTGTGTGCTTACAGTTGTTGAAGCAGGAGCGGACGGTGATGAGCTCGAATACAATCTAGTAAATACTATTTGGAATTTCGTAAAAAATGTAATTGGTTCTGATAGTAAAAATAACGTAGCAGAATAATCTAAAAATAAAAAAGAAAAGCCTGAATGTAAAATTCAGGCTTTTTTATTTTGGCTCAAGTATGTATCCGTCTACAATAACAAACATGCTTTCCACCGGCATGGCATCGATGTACCATTTGCCGTCAGCAAGGTCTATACGTTTGTAGATTTTTACAACGTAGCTCCCCGCAGTCGAATCACTCACCAGAAAATAGTTTACCTTCAAATCAGAGAGACTTACACCGGAGCAAGTTCTATTGAACATTTGGTAGGAAAAATTCCCAGCCAAAATTGACATAAAGTTTCCTGCCCCAAAAAATGGTTTAATTTCTTTTGGAGTAACTCCCCCTTCATCAATTGCTCTTTTCTGCAATTCAATGCTGTCTGCAATAAAAGACTGTGGCACCTTCTGCATAAACTGCTCAAATCCGGGAAGGATTACAATCCAAGGTTTTTTAAAAATGTTTTTATCGACCTCCTGACTTTGGCCAATTGTCGCCACGCAAAGGGCTATTACAACGAACATTATTTTTTTCATCGTGCAAAATTTTTCTCCATTTTACAAGAATACTCATGACATGTCAAGTATCGCGAGTTTGAATATCTCCCTTGCTGTAATACAATATATTTATGAACAAAAATACTGTTAAACTACTCGTGGCTTTCGTTATATTTCTCGGACTTGGATACTATCTAGGATGGCTCGACAACGGACCAAGAAACGTAAATGTAGAGAGTCTCCCAAGTAGACTCGATGAGTAAACTAAAAAGCCGAGATCGCATCGGCTTTTTAGTTTTACAATCAAAGTATCTTGTTGGTAATGCAATACACTGGTGGTATAATTGAAGGTATTAGACAACAATATTTTCGAATATATATTATGAATTTTTTCAAAAATCCTGAATACGCTTCCACAAGAACACTACTCGCTGTAGTTTTAGTACTAGGAGTAGGATATGGTGTGTACTCGGTTGCGGGCTCATCTAGTAACTCATTTTTGGGTAGCGCACTTTTTGCAACAAACAATATAAAGGTCACACTAGATAGTGCAAACGCAGTTATTGCAGTTTCGAATCCAGGGGACAATAACGATATGGGGATGTATGAAATAAACTTTCACATAAAAGCAATCGGTGACGATGCATACATAGCACCAACACTTTCTTCAAATCCAATGTCTTACAACAACATATACAGCGTAGTAAATGATAGTGGAACTGTATTTGATAGTGGAGGAGTTACATCCCTTTTGACAACATCAGCAGATATCTCGCCGATGGGTAGATATATTGTTTATGAGGGAGACGTAGAGAGCTTCACCGTTACAGTGCAAAAGACAAGCAGTGAAGAGAACCCAGGAGGAATGTATAAAACTCTTTTAAAGAGGATCAGATGGAACAACGATGATTCAGACACTTTCCAAAACAAAGCACTAGACAAAAATATCTTTACAACAGACCTCTTGAATCTAAACTAAAATATAGAAATAAAATGCCCCACTGGTTGGGGTGTTTTATTTGAATTCAAAAAGTATATCTTCGAAATTTTTTATCTTCCCAGTTTTTGGATCCACCTCAATTCCTTCTTTTTTATACAAAGCCATCCTTTCTTTCTTGATCCTGTCATCCCTGCCCGACTGAACGAGATCAGTCGTTCGTGCGGGAATCCAAACTTTTCCACCCGCATAGACTATTCTATGCCATGGTATACACTTTTCACCCGCCTCATATGCCTTACCTAGTATTGTGGTAATACTCTGACTCGCCATTGGCCCCGCACCACAAGCCCGCGCAATTCTTCCATAGGTGGTAACTCTGCCTTTTGGAATAGAGAGCACCGCCTTTAAAACCAAACTAGAGAAAAGGGTCTTATTTTTAAAGGTTTTCTTACTTAACACCCCCTAAATATAACAAGATATTAAAAACTTCCTACTTGACTAATTATCTATAATATGATATAATAAACTAAAAGTAATGCACTATGAAAAATAAAAATTTAATTACCGTATTAACCTTAGTTTTATTTATCACACTTACTGCTTGTGAAAAAAGCGAGAGCAGTGATAGTCCTAAAAGTAAGGCAAAGATTGAAGAACGATCATATAAAACACCAGAACAAGACAGTGCTGACATGGTGTCTTATAGAAATTTGTTGTCGATAGAATTCCCTCGATCACTTGATGAGCAGATAAAATTCATGGTTAATGACATAAAGAAACGTGACCCTATACCCGACACTATTACAGGGGGTTTAGTGTCCTGGAATTACAGTAGAATGTATGGGATTATGAATTATTGTGAGGATAATAACGGAAAACCATTTAATCTCTCGATAACTTATTATGGTTATGGTGATGGGTATGTATTTATCGACGACATGGGTGCTGACTCTTTCAGTGGGGTAAATAGCTCAGAGATTTTCTCTTCCCCTGAAAACAGGTGGAGCCCCAATCGTCCACCTTACACAAAAGAAGAGGTGGTGATAGCGAACGAAAGGTATAAAGAAATACTTCTAAAAGTATATGCTGAGTTTAACTATCCGAAAATTCTTTAAGTTAAGAAAGCCATGCAAAATCTGCATGGCTTTTATTTTTATTTATTTGACAAAATCTAATATAAATGCAAAATTAGAAAAAACACACTTAATGAGAAGGACCAAATCTTTAAAAAAGTACTTCAAAAAAATATTTCTAGCAATTGACCCCGAGACAAGAACCCTCTTAAAACAAAAACTTTATCTTGAAAGAACCACGATTTGGAATAAGATGAAGTTTAACCTCCTGAAACACGACAACCCTGATCCCAAGACATGGGACGACGACGGGTGGCATTACGGACACGTTGGTATAAAAATAACACGAAATAATATTTGTTATGCCAAAAAGGAGTTCCTAATACCAGAACTCAAAATCATTGTTTGTGTGGGACCAGTTATTGAAATTGGACAAAAAGCTGTACCTGGAATGAGAATAGTTTGGAAGAAACTAAAACCGGAATAATCCGGTTTTTTATTTGACAAAAATACTTTGGGGAGTAATATAAACAAAAATCAAAAGATATGGGCATTACTTTAATACTAATGTTTTCATCAATACTCACTAGTGCAATTTTCCTGATATTTTATATAGATAAACGAAAAAGAATTTACGACATCCTAACCCTTGTATTTTCTTTATTTCCAGTATTGATTGTGTTTTTAAATTCAGACACGCCATTACAAATGATGTGGGCAAATTATTGAAAACAACCCAATTAATTTTGGGTTTTTTATTTTCGATAAATTTCCCTCGCAAGCTTACAATGCTCACACTCATCTCCTCCGCCATACTGTTTTGCATTACAAGCGCGATTGGCCCAATCACCACTTTTTAGAAGCTTGTCGTAGTCACTTATGTCTCGAACAAGTAGATCAATCTGTTCTTCTCCAACTCGTGTCGAATAAATCATGTTCTTATCTCCCTCTTTTGATTCCAAGAAATAAAGCTTCGAAGATATTACCTCTTTTTTGTCCGAACCTTGGACCAGATACGAATACATAGCGAGTTGTCGCATGTATGTCGAGAGTCTATTTTCATCATCTAGTTTTTCTATTACACCAGAAGTTTTAGACGAGCCAGTTTTGAAATCTGTCACAGCAACTTCCCCTCCAGGGAATCTCTCGGTGAGGTCGATCTTTCCATAAAAATTTAGGTGCGGGAATCGAGGATCATTGAAAGCAACAGGTCTTTCGCTTTCTCTATTTGGTGCCAAATCCTTGTAAGATCTTTCTATCCAAGAAGAAACTATTTCGAGTGCATCTTTTGTCATTTTGTTTAGAGTTCTTGTATCACTTACCCCTTCTTTTTCAAAACTTCTTACAATACACTCATGAATCATTTTTTCAGATGGTATTTTTTCAGATTTCAAAACAAGCTCAATTGCCGAGTGCACAGCAGAACCGAGCGCAAGTGAGTCTGATTTTATTTCTGGAAGCTTCAAGAAATTTCGGAAATACCATTTCCAAGGACACTCAAAAAAGTTGTTCAGTAGTGACACAGAAACTCGCGTCTCGTCATACTCATCTGCAACGAGAGTTTTCATTTTTTCAAAATCTTCTCCTTCTGGTACTTCAAAATTCTTCACATAAACCTCAGGTCCATATGAAAGAAGTTCCTCTTCAGTTTTGTCTGCAGACTTCTTTGTAAAGTGGATCTCTGGCAATTCTCGGACTACTTGAGCGAGAGTGAGTTCTGCTCCCTTAACATCACCTCTTGCATACGAGATAGTACAAAACTTCTTTGCTCGGGTTATTGCAACATAGACTTCCCTTTTTGCCACAGCCAGACTCTTCTCCTCGATCTTCTCTTTTACAACCTCTGGCAAAGTGAATCCTCCCTTCTTCTCGGCCATCAATGTCTCCTCGTTCATGTGAGCAATCCAGACTGCCTCGAATTCAAGCCCCTTTGATTTGTGTAGTGTCATAACAGAAACACCCTTACTTTCACCAAAGGTCGCAAGCGGAATATGCATATTGTATGACTCTAGCCTCTCGATATATGAAAGAAATTCTGCCAAAGTTTCGTGTGGGTTATTTTGAACCTTCATTTCAGCGAGGTGGAAAAAAGTTCTCAATGCTTCTGCATTTTCCAAAAGCTTTTCATGACCCTGTGCGTTTTTTATAAGCAGTTCGTTTCCTGCAAAACTAAGTATTTGAAGTAATCCGACTGAACTAGACTCATTTATAAAAGAAGTGAGCTTCTTTCCCCAAACGGAGATTTCATTTTGTCCTTCAAAAAGTCCGTTCCCTTCTCCGTAACGAACCAAGTCTTCGACTGAAAGGTTGTTTAGTTTTTTTTCTCGCAAAAACTTGTGAGCTTCGATGGCCGGAACTCCGGACATGCTATCTATTAGAGTATTTGAAAGAGAGACGATATCGTTTGGATTAGCAATTACTTTCAAAACTTTTCTGAAGCTCGTTACCGCACGCGAGTCGAAAAACGACTGGCTGTCTCCACCAGAAACTGACACACCGGCACTTCGCAAGACATTCATCGCATTTCGAACATGATAATTTTTCGGAACAAGAAGTGCGCACTCTTTTGGACTTAACCCTTCTTCGACAAGTTTCTTGAAATATATTCCAGCTCCGATTATCTCGTCCCTCGGATATGAATATTCTGACAGATAAATATCATGCGAATCAGATCGATTACTTCGGAGTTTTTCTTTTGTGAGATCACTAGAGAGAAGTGTGTCGGCAAGAGAAAGTATCGGTGCCGTAGAACGATAGTTCTCTACGAGAGTTATGAGTTTTGCTTTTCCAAATGCTGTTTTGAATTCTTCAAAATATGAAAGCGATGCTCCCCCGAAACCATATATAAGCTGTCTGTCATCTCCCACGACAAAAATATTTGGCTTTTCCACATCTCCCCAAACTGCCTTTAGAAAATTGTTTTGCACTCCAGAAGAGTCCTGGTGCTCATCCACAAGTATGTATTGAGACTCTTCTCTTATATCGGCACAAACATCCTCCGACCCTTCGACAAGCTCTACTGCATATTCAAGGACATCGTCGTAGTCCATCAAAAGTTGGTTTTGCTTTTCTTCCTCATATTTTTCGTAGAATTCTACAACTTCACTTGTTCTCTCAAGTGCCTCTATCTTTTTTACGATTTCTTTTTTCAGTTCCCCTTTCGATGCTCCACGGGTAGATATGCTTTCTGGATCACACTGCAGACTTTTTATTTCCTTTTCAATTTCTTTTTGGAAATCTGCGGGAGACATTCGCTCACGCTTCAGGAGTGAGATTAGAGATTTTATATCAGAAAAATATGTCGCAGGGTTGCCTCTCGGACGAAGATGCTTCCACTCGCGAGAATATAGTAACTTATCTACCAAAAAAACAGCCTCTCTTTCATCTAAAAGTTTTGGTATATTTATAAAACCAAGATTGAGATGGTGTTTCTCTATGAGAGATATAGCGTAACTATGGAAAGTAGAAATCTTTACATCATTGGACTGGGTACCGATATACTTCTCTAGTCTCTTCTTCATCGCAGTTACCCCAGAGCGAGTAAAGGTAAGACAAAGAACTCCAGATCCTCCGATATCTGTTTTTTTGAGGACATTTCCTATACGTAGTGCCAGAACTTGAGTCTTGCCTGTCCCAGGACCAGCAATAACCATAACAGGGCCTTCGATAGAGTCTACGGCGTCCTTCTGCTCCTTGTTTAGCTTTTTGTACTCTTCCTCGAACATAGAGGTATTATACACTTTCTGTTGCTCAAAATGGTCATGGAAAAATCCTTTATTTCGTGTTATGGTTATAAGCAAAAATGAACTTTTTATGGAAATATTTATAAAGATTTTGATAGTGCACCACTTTGTCGCACTATTTTCGCAAACATTCTTCAATCACCGGTATGCTGCTCATGCAATGTTCCGGATGAATAGAATCACTGAAAAGTTTTTCTTTGTATTATGTTGGGTGGCTCAGGGACCTTCGTATTTGTCACCTTACGCATATGCGATACTTCACCGTATGCACCATGCAAACACTGACACCGAAGATGATCCGCATTCGCCGTCATTTTCAAAAGGGATCTTCGACATGATGAGAAAAACCCTAATAGCCTTCAACGACGTATTCTACGAAAGAATACAGATCGAAGAAAAGTACAAGAAAAATGTACCTAGCTGGAAGAAATTTGATTTGTTTGCATCTAGTTTTTTTAGCAAGATTGCTTGGGTCATAGTATATGCTGGTATTTATATATACCTGATAATGACAAATGACATAGTGCTTTGGAATTATTTTATCCTTGTACCAATGTTTCTTGCTCATTGTCTCATGGGACCAGTGCACGGTGCGATCATAAACTATTTTGCACACAAGTACGGATATAGAAATTTTGAGACAACTGATACGTCAAAAAATTTATTGTCTCCAGCTAGCATAATTATGTTGGGTGAAGGTTACCACAATAATCATCATAAACTTATGGGAAGGCCCAATTTTGGTGTGAAATGGTATAAACTTGAGCTTGATCCAGTATGGCCAATCATATGGGTATTGGATAAAATCCATGTAATAAGACTAAACAAAACTGCCTTTTGAAAGGCAGTTTTTTATTGGACTCAGTAAAATAAAAAATCTTTTTAAATTTTAATCAAACCCTTTTATTCAACCTTATTTTCACCTAAAGCCAATTCAGGACTTTGCACCTCAGGTACAATACTATCACTATGTGCAACCTTTCCTGAAAGGTATGAATACACCGACACAAAAACCAAAACTGTAACAGGTACTGTTAAAATTAGCCCTATTCCAAAAAATAGCATTCCGAGAATATTGAAGATACCAGCCATAATTATCAAGATGAGAATCTGAAGTTGCTTACCCTTTGTACTTCTCCATGTAGCCTTTATTGTATCCCAAATCTTCAAATCTCCATCGATAAGGAAAAATTGGAAAAAATAAAGTCTAGAAAAAACAAGAATCATGGCGAGTATCACCAAAAGGAATCCGATAGCTGTAAATAACACAGTAAAGAAAACTCCTAGTTTCAAAATGCTTGTAAATACTACAAACACAAAAATTGCTGGTATAAATCCTGCTGTCATAAGCAAGACGACTAGTATACTTGTACCAATGTACGGTAGTACTTTTTGAGATTTCTCCAACATGTTTTTCCATGAATACTCTTCTCCTCTATATGCATGCATGGCTATGTTTATGTATCCGATAGACAAAAAAACTTGTATTATAAAACTTCCTATCCAAACCAAAAGAGCAGGTACAGTCTCTGGGCCTACAAACTCTTGTATTTTTCCAAGTGCAACTACAACGAGAACAACCACGATAGTTATAGGTAGTAGCTTCTTCCAATTTTTTATAAAAGCTGTCCATCCCTCTTTCCAAAAAATAGCGTAAGAATTTGTGTCTATTTGTGTATTTTTTTCCATAGGAGTATTTTACCAATGAAAGTAAAATATTGCTACTATTTACTTTTGTAACAAAAACATTCTTTTGTGTGGTCATTTACGAGCCCAATCCCTTGCATAAAGGCATAGCACATCGTGGGTCCAGTAAACTTAAAACCTCTTTTTTTCAAATCCTTTGACATTTCTATAGAGATCGTAGATGTCGACGGTATAGATGAATGGTCTTGGAATTTGTTGTATATAACCTTGTTTCCAGTATATTTCCAAAAGTATTTCGATGCTGTCCCAAACTCTTTTTGTAACTCCAAATATGCTTTTGCATTTCCTATAGTTGCCTCGATCTTCCCCTTGTGACGAATAATACCCGGATCCTTCACCAGACGAGCAACATCCTTCTTTGTCATCTTTGCAACTTTCACAGGATCAAATCCGTAGAATGCTTTGGCAAAATTATCTCTCTTATGTAAAATACATTTCCATGATAAACCTGCTTGATGTGTATCTAGCACTATTGCTTCGAAAATATCTATATCATTTTTCTTTGGCTTTCCCCAAACACTATCATGATATTTTTGCATCATGATATCGTCCCCTTGTGCCCAGAAACACCTTTTCTTCATTTTTGAACTTTTTTTCATCAAGCCAGTTTATACTTGATCAAGATTTTTTCTATCAGTTTCATTGATTATCTTTTTTTTAGAACTAGCTATCCCAATACCGGATACGATTGTCATGAGCCCTCCCGCAATGGCAAGCATAGAACCGAGCGCAATCCCTGTGTTTCTTGTAGCTTCATCTTGGAAAGTTTCGAGAACATTTACCACACCTGCTGAAGCACTTGCTGAAAGCAAAACTCCTAGTATTCCTATTATTATACTATTTATTCGATCCTTTTGCGCCTTGTAAATAATACTGACTGATTCATCACTAGATAACATTTCCTCAAATTTTTCTTCTCCTCCTATTTCTTCTATATCATTTTTTAATTGATCTATTTTCTGCAGTATGTCTCCAATCAAAATAGAAAGAGGCTCTTGTTCCAGAGTACCATTGTTGTCTTCTCTTCTTATTTCCCATTGATTATTTTTCATTTTTCTTTTGCTTTATAGACTTTGTAATACCGTGAAGTGACTCTAGTTCTGCCTTGAGTCCTAAAAGAAGCTCCTTGAGCTCTGTTTTATCATAATCCTTCTTTGTGTGGTTCATAAAGAGATTTTACCATAAAAGCACCGCTATGGGTGCTTTTATGATTCCAGTATTTAATACCCTGTTTAGTTCCAATTTGCAAGAATAACACCAAAGGCGAAAAATAGAACTAGTTGGTAGCCTGCTGAAATGAAGAACACTTTCCATGCATCACTTCTAGGTCTACTGCTCCACATACATGCACCAGCAACTGTTGGCATTATAAACCCGAGCCATATCAAAAATGCATTGGTAATACCACCTATTGCAAACCCACCATTTATAAAAAGAGATAGCATATATGCTTGCAAAAGCGCGAGCAAGAATTGAGTAGCATACAGTTGCCACATTTTCTTTTGAATCTGTGCCATCTTCTCAGGTGTCATACCTATATCCATACCAGAAGATTTTATAAAAGCATCACCAAACAAAAGTTTTGAATGCCAAAGTGATCCGATAACCATCGCCACAACCCCACAAACCAATACTGCGAGTAAATTTATTTCCATAAATATTTATTATATTTTAATTATTATATTGTACTCCTATCTTATTCCAGTATCTATGTCGAAGTCCACAGTGGACGTAGTAAGTGATGTAACAGAAACTGCTTTCAATTCCGCTGCCCCTATTCCAGCCGGACTGATTTGTAGTAGATAATTTCCGGGGCCAACTGCAATACTGTATGTTCCATCTGGAAGTAAGATGGTACGATCGTAGACAGTCTTTCCGTCACTTGTATACACAATCAGTTCTCGTGATGTATATACTTCTTCCGGCACGTTACAAGGCTCCCCTTCTATCTCTACTGGACAAATAGGACCAATAGTCACTTTGCCGGAAATGTACCCTGCTCCAACTCTCTCATCTCTGGGCGGAAAATCCGTAACTTTCTGATCTAGATTTACAAAATGTCTTCCGTCTGGAGTATTACACTGCTCCGGATAACTCTCCATGACAGGATAGTATTTGGCGCACTCTTCAAATGTATCTATAGCTGTATCTTTTACTATGACTTTGTTTTTAACAGCATAATATCTCCCGAAAAACACTATTCCTAAAAATAAAATAACAACAAGTGTAGCAAGCCAAAGCGGCATCTTTTTTTCCATATAGGTATATATTACTCTACAAATCTTTGATTTGAAATATGACAAGATTTCTATCTAGCATACATAAAGCAAATTAGAAATTATCTACCACTATTTCAGGATCTATAATTTCTTTCTTTTCGAATAGGTATTCGTATAGTGTTGTATTCGATTCATACACAGATTTTGCTATATCAACTCCTACATAACGATAGTGCCATGGCTCGAACATATATCCTGTTACGTCCTCGCCTCCCTCAGGATAACTCATTACGAAACCGTACTCATGTGCGTGATCCAAAACCCACTTCCCCTCCTCAGTGGTGTGAAAAAAGTGGTAAGTTGAAGGCAATCCTTTTGCAGTTATGTCGACAGTCGTACCGAGCTGATGCTCTGAATGACCGGGTTCTGCACTATATCTTCTAGCATCTTCACCGTCTCTTGCAAAATACATATTGAAAAGAAAACCTTGATATGAATACGATCTAAACGCAGATGTGACTTCTAGTTCGTAACCAGCGAGACTTGCGTCTAAGAACATCCTTTCAAGATTATCGAGGGCAATACTCTTTAGACAAATATTTGCATTTCTGCTTATGTCGTTACTAACCAATTCCAAATCTTCTGGTACAAAGTACTCTCCAAGCGATTCTTCCTTACTTACTATTTTGTAAATATCATCCTCGCCAAATGGACTTGGACATGAGATTTTTTTAACATTAGGTGGTACAGAAACTAAAACTTGTGCTACATAGGGTTCGTGTACAACATCTAAAACTGTCTCCGTATTTTGGCGTATGTCTAAAAGGTGCAAAATGAGCAGTAACACAAATATCGAGATTATTCCGATCTTGAGATCTCTCTCCAATATTTTTCCGTTTATATGCATGCTTATACAGTGATTGTACTCTTATCTAGACTAATGTAAACAATACAAAACACCCCGTGAGATGTCGAGCATACGATCTATCTCACGGGGTGTTTTTTTAAAGATTATTTTGTTTCGTGTCCAGTACAAGTACCATTTGTCTTGCATGTGTCACATCCGTCACATTTTCCACCTTCACAATCACCACATCCACAACCATCGTGCTTGCAAACAGCACATGTTCCACCACACTTACACATACTGGACATAGAGTACTTTCCAGCTCCGAGTGTTGCAACAGCGAGTGATGCAGCGAAGAGCATTATGTCTATCTCAGATGCTTGGAATCCCATCTTTCCTTTCACTAGGATTATAGAGAACACCATAACGATAGCTAGGACGAACCCAGTGTATCTAGTAAATATACCTAGGAACATCAAGAATCCTCCGAGTGTTTCAACTATTGCTACTACCCATGCGAAGAACGCACTAACTCCAAGCATCCCAAAAAATGCTATTGTGCCCTCCATATCCATAAGTTTGTTTATACCGTGGTAAATAAATATAGCGGCTACACCTAGGCGGAGAAGCAAAAGCCCTGTACTTCCACAATTACAATATTTCATCTTCATAATATCTTGTTTTCTCCGCAAGGCGGAGTTAATAATAATTAACTACTAATACCTCTCTATTATACTACGTAAATGATCTTCTATAAATCTTTTTTATTTGTCCGCTTTCTGGTCAAAATCTAACGAACAAGAGTTCACGCAAAAGTGCTTTCCCGAAGGTGAGTGTGGATCATCAAATATATGACCCAAGTGAGAACCGCATGACGAGCACACAACTTCTGTTCTAGACATACCTCCACTATTGTCCTCTTTGTAAGCCACACTACCCTCCACTGCATTTTCAAATGCTGGCCATCCACGAAGTCCCATGGGACCGATAGATGTGTCTAGTTTTGTATTTGATTCAAACAACTTTTGCCCACAAACAAGACAGCGATACGTTCCATCCTCTCTATTGTCCCAATATTTGTTTTCAAACGGGGTCTCAGTACCACCATGTTGTGTCACCCTATATTCTTCCTCGGACAACCTTTTCTTTATGTCATCATCCTTCATGATGTTTGTGCATAGATATTTTTGTAATATCTCGTGGAACAAATATGTTTACAGTCCAGTCGAGGGCAATCTTTAGTCTTTTTGATTTTGAAATAAACTTGAAAAGGTAAATCGTTCTCCACATAAACCATGCGAGAGGTCCCCATATCGTTACGCCGTATACTCTACCTGCAGCATGCCATTCCCCTAATGAAAGCAACTCTCCTTTGTTTTTATATTTAAAAATGTTTTCACTGTCTTTTCCCAAAATACTTTTGTATATTGCGTCCCCTACGTATGTTGCTTGTTGTACAGCGACCTGAGCGAGCATGGGCAAAGGCTTACCATCACTATTTAATGCACACGCTACGTCCCCAATAAAGAAAATATTTTCATCCTCTTTTATTGAAAGCTTTTCTCCAACAACAACCCTGCCACCTACAATCTCAGGCTTTATATCACCCTCGAAAACTGGAGTATTGGGACAGACACCTGCAGTCCAGATGACTGTTCTAGATTCTATATGTGAACCGTCTACGAGCACTACACCATGTTCATCCACCTTCCCCACAGAAGAAGAGAGTAGTATCCGCACGCCTTTTCTATGCAAGCCTTGCTTTGTTTTTTCTCTTACCTTTTCGTGAAATTGTGGGACCACGTCTGGAGATGATGAAACGAGTATTATCTCTATATCGTTATGGAGAAGTTGACCATGATAATATTCTAGAAATGTGTCGTAGCAAAGGTCAGAGATCTCAGTTGCGAGCTCCACTCCTGTTGGCCCACCTCCTACAATAACAAAAGTAAGTAGCGCTTCCTTGGTTTGCTTGTGTGTAGAGTGTGAAGCTTCTTCAAACATAGTTATGAAGTGTTCACGAAGCTTTACTGCATCTGCCAGACTTTTGAGCACAAAAGAATTTTGCTCTGCCCCCAAGACATTATAAAAGTTTGTCTTGGCACCAGTAGCACAAACAAGGTAATCGAAATTTATCTTACCAGACGGGATATTTATTGATCTATCTTTTATGTCTATCGACTCTGCTTTTGCAGGGATTATCTTCGTACAAGAATACTCGGTTATGAGTCGGAGTGGTTCGACTATGTGATTTGCTTCAAGAGACCCAGTAGCAACTTCGTGAAGGAGTGGTGTAAATAGAAAATAGTTATCAGGACTTACTATGGTAAATCTGACTTTATCGCCCAGAAGTTTCATTAGTCTCCTGTAAGTGTACACTCCACCAAAACCTGCCCCAAGTATAACGATATGTGGTTTTTCCACTTTTTTTCTTTCTGGCAACATCATAGATTGTCTTATTCTACATTAAAGAGACCGTATTGTCGAAATGCATCACAGATAATCAAATCAATATTTGAAGTTATGAGATTTCATATAATGCTAGACTTTGCCACTTTTTTGTGGTATAAAAACCCAAAAGATTTTTCTTTGACAACACAGTCAGGGATATTTTAACCATCTAAAAACCGTTTAGTGAGAAAATTATTAAAAAGATTGATTTTCTGGCCTCACCCTCGTAGTGATGGCGGATGAGGTAAAAATAAAACAAAGCAATAATTATTGCTCGAGATAGAAACTCGTTAAAACTCTGCCGTCTCTCAGGCATGACACACCAAGAAGAAGGATGCCGTGTTTCCTTGCATGATGCGCAAAACACGGTACAAAAAACAAAAACGATAGAGTATGAGGACAATCAACCTTATGGGTCACATGCCGACGTGGCTCAAAAAAACCATTTTGGCCTTTTTGGTCATTAACCCGATAGTGTTCGGTATAAATCAACAAGTGGGAGTTTGGCTTTTATTGGCAGAATTTATTTTCTGTCTGAGTCAGACAACTAAAGCTTACCCGTTCATTACGGGAGGCATCCTTGCTGTTGAAGCAATAGTGATAAAAATGGTAGACACTCATACCGTTTATCACGAACTTCACAGCAATGTAAACGTACTACTTCTAGTATTGTTTATGGTTGCAGCTGTGCATTTCTTGGCAGACTTTTTGAGTTTTGTGTTCACTAAAACTTTACTCCATGTAAAAAACAAAGTACTGCTTTCAGTTTTGTTTTTTATTTTTGGGTCATTCATGTCTGCTTTTTCAGACGCTCTCACTGTTATGGCGTCAGTACTTACTATGATAGGTGCCATGTACATGGTTTACCACAAAGTTCAGTCTGGAAAAAATTATGATGATGATCACCACGACGATGACACTGTTATCCAGAGTGAACTACACAATGATCTTACACAGTTCCGCAACTTTCTGATCAACTTGCTTATGTATGCTGCAATAGGCACCGTTGCTGGTGGTATCGCAACGAAAATAGGAGAACCTCAAAATGTTCCCCTTGCTGAAGCAGCTGGGTGGGATTTTGTAACTTTCGTCTCACAGATGAAATGGGTAACGATTTGTGTAAATGTTGCTGGAGTGGCAACAGTCATATTACTTGAAAAAGTAGGCTGGTTTGGTTATTCAGTAAAAATGCCGTCATCTGCCAGACATATTCTGACAGAATACGACACTTACATGACCAAGAGAAGAACCTCTCAAGAAACTGTGTCTATATTTGCACAAGGGATTTCTTTTTTATTGTTGATTGTTGGCCTGAGATATCACATCGCAGAACCACCGATCATCGCGACAGGGATAATAATCCTAAACGCAATCATTAGTGGCAAAACCAAAGAGCATGATGTCGCTAGAAGTTTCCACGATGCCTTGGGCTTTGTTGCTTTGCTCATGACTTTCTTTATTGTTGTTGGAGCAATAGCACAACAAGGTATCTTTAATCCCATCATTGCTTGGGTCCTCACGCAACCTCAAAACCTGCAACCTGCATATTTGTTTGGAACGTCTGGAATACTTTCTGTGGTGAGTGACAATGTATTTGTTGCACTAACCCACATACCAGCAATTAAGGAAGCATACGAAGCAGGACAGATCAGTAAAGAGCATTTCGAATTGCTCATAAAGTCTGTCAATGCCGGGACGAATATTCCAAGTATTGGTACTCCGAACGGACAAGCTGCGTTCATCTTTATCATCATGTCACCGTTGGCAGCAAGTCTCCGGTTAGATTATGTAAAAATGATGAAGTTGGCGTTTCCCTTTTTGGTGACGCTAACAAGCGCAGCACTGTTTGCAATATTGTACTTTAAGTAACCTGACTCGTTTAGTAAATATTAAAAAGAGACAACACTGCACAAGTATTACTTGTTGCAGTGTTTTATTATTTGTAGATAAATCAGTTTATTGGAAATTTAAATTCTTAAAATGGAAGCATGTTATATTTCTTAACAATTCCAACAATTGCCTTTATATTTTTGATTATTCTTCTAAAAAATTGCTTGATTCTGCTTTAAACAGAGATATTTGGTAATTCGCTATATAGTATAGATATCCTTACATCTCCAAAGGCGTATGGAGCAACTTGGTACGGATCGAAGACAAACTCTATCCCCTCTTCACGGATAAAAAAGTTGTCATAATTTTCTATCATTGGATCCGCCCCTTCTTTGAACCAGTCCGTTATTTCATGCTCTTTAAAATACGCGTCTAGTTTCGGTATTGCGATACTCGAAACATCTAGCAAATACAAGTTTCCATTTTCAAAAAAATCTGAAAGATAAACCCTTTCTCCGCTTTGCTTCTCGAAATTCAAAACTCGGATATAACTGTATGGATGTGCCGCTCCACTTTGATATACAGATGCAGACAATGCAATGTTTACATACTGGTCTGTCTCACTCACTTCGTTTACCAAAACTAGCAAAGTATTTTTATTATCAGAAAAAATCTCTTCATTGTTTACTGCCCCGAAAAAATCATTTTTTATATCCTCAACTTCAGAAAAAATAGAAAGATTCATGGAGTTGAGCGCGGTTATACTTGCTCCACCATCTACAACTGGGTATTTTATATCGATTACATAACTATCTTCTTCCTGAAAAACAGATTCGGTTTTATAAGTAATCTTCGTGTTTGCAGGAACTACTTCCGTGCCTGTGTCCAAAACTGAGACTTCTTCTACTTTTGTTATGCCAAAATATCCGTATATCGCGATAGCGACAAAGGATATCAAGACTATATAGAGAGTTACTCGTTTTATTGGGTGAACCTGACTCATGTATCCATTATCCCCTATATGGAGGAGAATGTCTAAGATTGGCCCTAGCTCTTAGATTAGAAAGATTAATTTTCAAATTAGATATGTGGGTCTTATTCAATAATTTGTAGTTTGGGCCACTTTGTAAGCCACTGTTTCTTCTTTACCCGATCAAAGAAAGCGTCGGGCCCGTCGCCAAAATCAGGTGACATTCTTAGTTTTAGGGAAAATAAATCCTCTAGACCATGCGGTGCAATAACTTTTAAGGAGTTGTCTGGGAGCATAGTTATGCCGACTGCCGTCGCTGTTTCGGGCCAATGTGCAATCGCGTCTTCTGTTGAAAGATAGCTCACACTTTGATTATTTATCTTGGCCATTCTTGCTTGATTGGTGACAGACCAATCAGCAACAAGCTTTTTTGAGAGCATTTCTTGGTAGCTACTTTCAGATTCTTCAGATAAATCATTGGGATCAAAATAAGCAATATCAATATCAGTAATGGGACTTTGATTTTCAAAATTGTGCAACTCATCCCAAACAAGATTACGAACAAAACCGGCACCTATTAACCAATCAGGAAGGTTTAAAGAGCAAACGGCTTCAAGAACTTCCATTCGCCAAGGATCTTTTTTTATAAGATTTATAATAAATTCTTCGTTCATTTTTATATGGTCATACCGATACTATTATTTTCTGCGGTGCATATTAGACAAAGTTCGAATGTATTTTGCTGATAATCCTAACGAAGAAATCTAAAAATGGACTCGGCAGGGCGAAACAATTTTCTGGGGATATGGATTCGCCCTGCCTCGGCTAATGTCTTTTCCCGCCCGCAGGAGGGGTCTGGGGAGGAATGCGGACGGGATTCGCTCCAGCATTTCTTTGCGGAATTCGGGGCGGACAAAAAACAGAAAATACAAATTCAATATTGTCTCAGTCATTCTACCATTTTGATCGTCCAAGTCTAAAGAGATCCACCATTCGGCATCCGCCTCAGGCATTTCCGCTAGGGCTACTCGCGCCTAGATTACTAGGTGTCCTGCTTTCTCCTCGCATTCCGCGCTTGCGAGCGCGTGCTCGGGCAGGACAGCTGTTTGGGGAGAGGAAGGAATCCTCTCCCCAGCTTCGGTCTCCTCCTCGCAGATGTTAGTTTGAGTATTCAGTGCTTTATTACTTTTATCTTTATGTTACGCTTTGTGGCTTCGTTGAGAGTGCCTTCGGAGTCCGCCCTCGCACAACCCCTCTCCTCGTTTTCATATCCGAGTTTATTTTTATTTTAGAGTTTTATTTTGCTTATTACGGCGGCGCTCATCCTTTAGTCATGGACGCCCTAGCGGAAATGCCTGAGGCGGAATATTCATGCTTGCCCCTGTGTCCGCGTGAGTACACGCGGACACTTTACCCACCCATGCGCGCATGAATTTTGCTCCCACTAGTTCCAGTAGTTAGAATTTCCCTGGATGCCCTATTATTTTGTCTACCAACTTTTTTTCCTTTCCCAGACCAGCGAAATTTGCTGCTCTGTTTTCAGTTTCTTCCATTTCTTTTTGCATTTGTACAATTTTTTCTCTTTGTTCAGCGTTATCAATTCTTATAACATTTTCTGGATCAAGTTCAATTGTTTCTTGTGCAATCGTACCCTTGCCACCTTTAATTATCGCACTTATTTTTTGCCCATTTCGTTTTTCAAATTCTTGTTTTTTCTGTTCATCGAATTTTTTTCTTTCTTCCAAAAGATCCATGTCAAATGATAGCTTCGACATTTCGCTGAATTCTCTGTCTCTATTAGGTTTTTCTGCTCCCCACTTAAATTCTTTCTCTTCAGGCGATGGAACGCTAATATCAGTTATTTTAAAGAATTTTCCATCTTTGAAAATTTCATCACCTGGTTGTAAGGGTTTCTCCTTTGTAATTTCGGAAGATTTTATTGTTTCTTCTTTGATTTCAGTTTTTTCACCTTCTATTTTCTCGGCTGGCTTTTCTAAATTACTTAAATTTTTTTCTGTATCTTTTACTTCCTCATAAGGAACATCTTCAATATTTTCCTCATTTATCCTTTTAAGTTTATCTTCTGTTTCAGTTTTAACTAATTCTATCTCACTATCCACTCCTTCCGTTCTTTTTTGAATTTCCTCATTTGAGCCACCATATTTTTCAATTGATGTTGTCTGATATTCAGGTGTAGCCGAGCTATTTTCAGCTTGTTCCCTAATGCGCTTCAATGCATTTTCTGCCCATTTAGCAACATTAGAATCAGGAGATTCCCCCAACTTAAACGCTTCAAGACCAGCAACATCATTGTTCTTTTCCATGGATTCGATAGCTTTTGCGTTTGCCATATCTTCTATTCCCATAAATTTATTTTTGACTATTATTTGATAATCCAAGAGATGCCCGAATAGCATCTACTTTTTGAGCCTCTAACTCTTTAATGTAATCTTTAACAATGCCGTGGCGTTTATTGCCAAGTTCCTCAAGTTTTTGTTTCGCATCGTTGTACACTTCTTCAATTTTTATAGCTCTTTCTTCTTCTGTCATATATGTTTGAATTATAACACAACTCATTTCAACAATCTATCGGGATTTTCCCCAAGTGCTTTTGCTATTTTCTCAAGCTGTAAAAGAGTTATATTTTTCTTGCCATTTTCAATGGCACTCATATATCCTCTATCCATTTTAAGCGCTCGGCAGACATCGCCTTGGGTCATTTCCTTTTTTGTCCTTATTTTCTTAATGTTCTCGCCAAGTTTCTTTACAATTGACATATCCACAGTATATAAAAACTTGCATTATTAAACCATATTGAATTATAATTCAATATGGGCATGTCCGCCCCGAATTCCGCAAAGAAATGCTGGAGCGAATCCCGTCCGCATTCCTCCCCAGACCCCTCCTGCGGGCGGGAAAAGACATTAGCCGAGGCAGGGCGAATCCATATCCCCAGAAAATTGTTTCGCCCTGCCGAGTCCATTTTTAGATTTCTTCGTTAGGATTATCAGCAAAATACATTCGAACTTTGTCTAATATGCACCGCATTAAAACGAAATCAGAATCCCCGCGAAAAAATGCATCGGCGCGAAGCGCCGATGTGTGGGCTGAATCCCCGCCAAACCCAATCCCCGCCAAGATTTTCCACGCTCCGCGTGGCTCCTCGTTTGCCAATACAAAAATATGAATCACACCAGAAAATTTTTCATTTATACTCGCAAATCTACCGATAGTGAAGATCGGCAGGTTAGAAGCATTTCGGATCAACTGGCCGAGTTAAAAACTTTAGCGTTAAAAGAGGATATTGAGGTTGTAGATGTATTTGTGGAAAAGCAGACGGCTAAAGTTCCGGGTCGGCCAGTATTTAATGAAATGCTTCTCCGTATCGAAGCAAATGAGGCAAATGGAATTTTAGCGTGGCATCCAGACAGACTAGCGAGAAATAGTGTTGATGGTGGAAAAATAATATATTTGCTCGATACGGGCAAGATAACTGATTTAAAATTTCCAACTTTCTGGTGTGATCCGACACCGCAAGGAAAATTCATGCTCTCAATCGCTTTTTCTCAATCAAAATATTATGTTGATAACTTGTCGGAAAATATCAAGCGCGGACATCGAAACAAAGTGAAGAATGGAATATGGCCTCAAATGGCTCCGCTTGGATATATGAATATAAAAAATGGCGGAATTACTCCACATCCCGAATTTGCTCCGCTTGTGCGAAAAACATTTGAGGCATATGCAACTGGAAACTTCACTTTGCGCCAAGTCCGCGACAAATTTAATGAGCTAGGTTTGAAAGGAAAAAGCGATGGAGCACTTGCGGTGTCGAATTATCAAAAACTTTTGAAAAATCCGATTTACACAGGGCTAATGAGGTATAACGGTGAAATACACGAAGGTAAACACGAACCGATTATTACAAAGAAACTTTTTGATTCCGTTCAAGAAGTGATGATGAGAAAGTCTAAACCACATTCCAAAGTTTTGAAGCCATATTTATATCGCGGATTTTTCCATTGTGTCTGCGGTTGCTTTATCACTATTGAAACACAAAAAGGTCATAACTATTTGCGGTGTACGAAAAGGAAAAATCCTTGTGATCAAAAATATGTCCGTGAAGAAATCATCACTTCTCAAATTCAAAAGGAAATCAAAAAAGTTTCTTTGCCAGACGATTGGATAAAATGGATGATTGAAGAAAACAGAAAAGATCAATCATCCGAAATACAATCGTCTACGCTTTTTGCGGATAACACAAAAGCCGAAATTTCTCTTTTGGATTCCAAGATCGAGAGGCTGATGACACTCTATCTTGAAAGCGCACTTTCACTGGAAGAATATCGAGAGACTAAAAGTGCGTTGGTTAGCTCTAAACAGCTTCTCAAAGAGAAATTATCTGCTTTTGAGCAAAAAGCGAATAATCGGTTCGAACTTACCGAAAAGTTTTTGAAATTCAATATGGAATTGGCAAACGATGAAGTAAACGGAGAAAAAATCCGTTTACTTAAAAAAGTCGGTTCGAACTTTCAAATTAAGGATCGAACCGTACTTTTTGAGCCACGCGGAGCGTGGAAAATCTTGGCGGGGATTGGGTTTGGCGGGGATTCAGCCCACACATCGGCGCTTCGCGCCGATGCATTTTTTCGCGGGGATTCTGATTTCGTTTTAATGCGGAGGCGGTGAGATTCGAACTCACGGTCCTTTTAACGGGACGACAGTTTAGTAAACTGTTGATTTAAACCACTCATCCACGCCTCCCTACTTACCCATGGACTCTATCATAATCAGAGTCTGTTAGTCTAATTTGAATTACTGAAAACCAGAGATGGGATTTGCCTCTCGTCGTTGCTACGACTCGAAACCTTCGTCCCATAGTGATGGGACTGCGGCCAGCGGTTCAAATCCCTCCTATCACCCTAACTTGTTTTACAAATAGAATAGCAAGAGCTATCTTATTTATAAAAAGGCGGAGACGGAGGGATTTGAACCCTCGAAGGCTTTGACACCTTGCCACCTTTCCAAGGTGGTGCACTAGACCGCTATGCGACGTCTCCTAGCCCCCCGATTTTACTCGGAGGAACAGGCCGATCCCGCATACGCGGGAAAAACCCGACACTCCTTACTTATAAATTTCAAGAGTGCCAATGCTATTTTGCGTACAAATGCACACAAAATAAAAAGAACATCCTTGTCTATACTACGGATTTATACTTTTATTGCAAGAAATGAAAATAAATTAAAATAGAAAACTGAAAATAGCAATAACTGCTATCGCTCCCCAAAATATTTCTAAAATTAGATTTGAATAGTTCCTGTCGGAAAACACACGGATCCCGAGGAATATCGCCGCGATAAGATTGAGTAGTGGATACCACAAACTCTCTGAATCTATATATCCAAATGAGTTGAGCCCGTATGTAACGATGAGTATCCCTGTTCCCAACCAACCGATTATTTTTATCATACTATTGCAAAAAAAATACAGAAAATATCACCGACTACTCTAATGCAGGTTCTTTAATTATTCCCTTCTCTGCCAGATATTCTAATGATTTTACACGTGATGCATGTAAAGATTTTCTCGACAAATCCTCCAGAACTGTTTCCAAATATTCTCTATCGTCTTCAAAGACTTTTTCCATCTTATCACTAGCTTGAACCCTGTACTTAGAATAATGTGCAACAATCTTATCAAATACATTTGAGAAAAATACTGCAGAACTGTACTGATTTTGCATTTTTTCCAAATTTGTCAAAACCTTACGCGCAATAATACTTTGTGCCCGATAGTACGTCAATTGCTCTTCTTTGGAAAGTACATTTTCACCTTTACCTAAAAATCCATTTCCAAAAGCAACCATGCGGTCGAATATATCTTTTTTGTCCCTGAAATCAGAAGGGTTGATTTCGCCTTGGCAAGCAGTTTCTATTTTTTCTTTTTGCAATGCCAACTTACCTGTAATTCTACGGTAAACTTTTTCACCTATTTCATTATTCACATATAAATCTTGTAAATACTTTTTCTCAATATCTACTGCTATTAAATGCAAAGACTGTTCAAAAATAATTTCTCCGTATTTTTTTATAAATTTGTTTCTCTGCACTAAAAGCCTTTCTATTTTATCGTCCAATTCTTGCTTAATTTTTTGATAATAACTATCCTTTAAAAATCCTTTGGTCTTTTGCTCAACGAAACGGCTTTCTTCAGTTAAAGCTGAGTAGATAGATAGATCCATTTTGTGAGCTTGCTCTAAAAGTGAATCTGTATTTACTTTTAACCTTCGGATAAACATCCCTATTGTTAGGGCTTTTATGAACAAAGTTGCCAAAATACAACCAATAGTCAATGCCAGCAGTAATTCTTGTGGAGTAAAAGCATGGCTCCATCCAGCTGGAACATAATCTGTAGGTATTAGCAAAACTACAATGATAGCCAAGGCTCCTCGCAAAGAACCCCAGGAGAGCAAATGTTGCCATTCTTTCGGAATAGGGTCTTCAATTTTTAACTTGTTTAATGGAACTACGACAGAGTAAATAGATATTGCACGAGCACTTGCTACGATCAAAATCGTAACAACAATAGGTAACCATAGAGAATACAAAGATACAGGAGCCGAAACGAATAGTATTCCAATCAAAATGAAGACTAAAGAATTGGCAACAAAAGCTAAGTGTCCTATAGATTTTTCTATATATTCGTCTGATCTTGGAGACAAAATATGTCTAGAATAATTTCCTAGGAACAATGCTGTGACAGTTGTGGCAATAATAGAAGATACATGGAAATGCATTCCAAAAATTCCATTAGCATTTATCAATTCGCCCAAGATAAAAGTAATATGTGCAGAAACTATTAAAATAGTGACCGCTACAAATTCATTGGATCGAGTGTAACGTAAAATTCTAGAAAAAACAAAAGCAATCAAAAGACCTAAAATAATTCCTCCAAAAACCATGCCTAGAAACATTAAAATTCCATCAACAACAGTGGAAGATCCATGAAAACCCTTTTCAGCAATCGTTAGAAATACCAAAAACAATGCAACCGCGGTACCGTCATTGAACAAACTCTCCCCTTCAAAAATAAGAGTTAGCCTCTTTGGGGCGCCAAATTCTTTAAACAAAGCTAGTACTGCTACTGGGTCCGTTGAAGAAATAATAGAGGCAAAAAGTAGTGCAATAATGAAAGGAACATCTAGACCAACAAAAGGTAAAATAAAATAAATACCTGAAGCAATGATTGCAGTTGAAACTAATAGACTAAGTACAGCAAGTGCAGAAATCGACCAAATATTTTCTACCATACGTCTAATATTCATATTGAAAGCTGACTCGAAAATCAGTATCGGCAAGAAAATATAAAATAGCAATTCTGGAGTTAAACGTAAGTTATCGATAAAACCAATATATGGGCTTACGAAAGGCAGGTTAGACAAAGGCACCAGTAATAAACCAACGACTACCAGTAATACCGTATAAGGAATTTTGATTCTTTTAGAAATAAAAAAGACCACAGATGAAACTGCGAGTAAGGTAAATAGAGAAAGGACAGATGTTATTGTTATCATAGATAGAAATGGATTATACCGAAATGCAAAAATAAAGCAACCTGTTTAGGTTTTTATTTACACAACCCTAACGCACAACCAGTAGAATAGATTAATTTAAATATCTATAAAGCTACCCAGGGATCAGAGGTAGGACTTATGGTAATATTCATGCCTCACATTATTACTTGTTGAGCAATGCCTTTACTCTCGCCTCTACAGGAGGGTGAGTTGCGAAGAGGCTTTTAAAGTTTTTACCACCAAAAGGATTAGCGATGAAGAGGTGTGCAGTTGCTTTGTGTGCATTTCTAAGCGGAGCGCTATTTGTAGAGATCTTCTGAAGTGCAGAAGCGAGTCCCTCTGGATAACGTGTGAGGAGTGCGCCAGATGCGTCGGCGAGGAATTCTCGCTTTCGCGAGATTGAGAGTTGTACGAGCATAGCAAATATCGGAGCGAGTATCGCAAGAACGATACCGACGATCATGAGGATGTTCCCTGCCTTGCTATCACTATCTCTACTCCCTCCAAACATCTGTGAACGAAGAAACATGTCTGCAATGAGTGAAATAAATCCAGCAAGAATAACTGCAACTGTAGAGACTAGAATATCTTTGTTCCCGATATGAGAAAGTTCGTGTGCAGCTACTCCTTCTAATTCTGTACGATCAAGAATTGCAAGTATACCTGTAGTGAACGCTACAGCTGCGTGCTCTTTGTTTCTTCCTGTTGCAAATGCGTTCGGCGCAGAGTCGTTGATGATATACACCTTCGGTTTCGGAATACCTGCGGTGATGGAAAGATTCTCAATGATATTGTGTAGTTCCCGATACTGACTCTCATCTGCTGGCTTTGCACCAGAAACACGAAGTGCGATTTTCGCACTGTTCCAATACGCGTATAGATTCATACAAACTGCAAAGATGAAGAATCCGTAGAGTATCACTGGGTTGCCATATACTTGAGAAAACACAAATCCGATAGCAACAATAAGTACCAAAAAGGTGGACATGAGAAGCCATGTTCTGCGTACGTTTTTATCTTGTTGTGTATATAGTGTTGCCATAAATTATGCTCCGCAATTATTATAAGTCTCCGTCATCTTCGTTGCCACTCCATTAGTAATAGTTATCCAATAATAACCTGGTAGTTGCCAACCATATTTCGCATCGCTATCTGGATTCCAGTAATAAAAATCTTTCTTTTGAAGCCTATTTACATAGTCTGAGAATAGCTCGAATCGTTCAGGCAAATTTCCGGAAGAATACTGGCACTGTTCAGAATCTACTTGCACTCTAATATCTGCAGATGCTTTAAAAGTTTCGGTGCTCCTGTTTAGATTTGTAATTTTCCAACCAGAAGGACGAGGCAAACCTGCGTCACTTCCCCCTTCCGTTCTAATATTATCCAATGTTAAATACCAAAATCCATCTTCTCTTTTTTCGAATCCAGTTAGATATGCACTTACTTCTGTTGAGATAGGTGTCCATATTTCAAGACGGTTCAAAAATTCTGTTTTGAATTCATCGGTCATTTTTTCAGGATGAAAGAATCCTACTTGATAATATTTGAATGAGTAGGGTTTATTGCTATTTGTAGGAATTATAAATATATATTTTTCATACGGAGTATTGGTAGCCCATTCATCTGTATAACCCTTGATAGCAAAAATAGAAAACCCCAAGTGATCTGTCTCGACATCATCAATCCTTGTCACTTCTCCATTTTGGATTTTATCAGCAAAATAATACTGTGGTTCAACTGTACAATTTTCATCAAGTGGGTCTGAACAATAATATGCGCCTTCTAAAATCTGAACTCCGGTGGCTTCCGTATTGGGAATCTGTAAAGTGTGAAAAGTACCTGCTTCTGTGTCACCACAACAACCAAACGTGTACTCCTTTGGATATGAAATATTTACAACATAACCTTCACACGGCCCCCCACACGCAGTAGAAAAATCTGTGGTTATCCATTCATCATTTTTATCAACCGCTTCCGAATAAATCCCAGGTGTCGAAATATTTTTTGACCAAGGTAAATGTGTGTCCGAACGTGAAAGCAGAAACTTGACCACAAAAACCATCAGAAATACAAGAACAACGAGTAAAATCCTATTCGTTTTGGAACTAAAAAACTTATTTCGCCAATTTTTATCTTGTTGTGTGTATAGTGTTGCCATAATTTTTGTTAACTCTCAGCTCCCACAAATGGTCTAGTGTAAATAAGTGTCTTTGTTCCATTTTGATCATAGGTTTGGCACAATTCATCTTGGTCCGCAAGTGGAACCATGTTTGCGCACGTTGCGACAAATTGTCCGTTAGAATTGTAGATCGAAGCTGAACCATCCATGCCAGTTGTTTCTACTTTGTTTGTTCGATAGTACGTACTCCCACTAAATGTAAATGAGTGGACAGTGTCTACTTTGTTTGTATCTATAATCACTTTTAGGAAATCTGGATACGGCCAAGTATCAACTTCTTCTTTAGGCTCTGGTTTATAATCTACCAGCTTTTCCTCTTCTTGTGGTTCTTCTTGTACCACATCGGCAACTTGTTGTTCATTTTCAATTCGCGATTCACGCTCATTCTTGTCTGCCAATATCCAAATACCGACACCAAGCAAAATGATTACAATAATTAGAAAAATAGTATTTATTTTTGAATTATTATTTTGCATATATTCTTAATTATATTGATCTATACAAGAATTAAACTCTGCTGTGTCCGTCCATCCACATTCACCCCCAGATTGAATTTTACATTCTCCATTTTGATAACAAGCCATGATTGGAGGCGCATCGGTAGGGCAAGTAAATATCATAAGTGCTGCGTCTTCTGTCGATACACACTTAGCATTATAACAGCCAGTTTTGACACATTGCTTTGCAACAATAGGGTCTGGTGTTGGATCTTCTTTTGGTGGAGTATATTTTGACTCCTCCTCATTATCAAACGTTTGTGGTTGAACCATTGAAGTAAAATCTGCATCGTCTAAAACTTCTTTCTTTGTATCCATAAGTTTCCAAACGCAAATTGCGGCAAGAATTATAAGGATGACAAGTAATATTGTATTTAGTTTTGAATTGTTTTGCATAAAATTATATTACTAATGATTATTTAAAAATGACAGGAACCACGATTGATCTCCCGCGTGCACTATGTACGTCCTGTGCAATTCTCAAATACCCTATCCCTTTTTCCGCTCCGCTTGTATCAAGCATCACAGAAAAATCTACCATGTCTCCATTTGTATTTATCACAGTCACTGGAACGGCAAATTGTTGTCCGAAACCGATGTATGTATAAAATTGTGCATATTTATTTGCAGTGCCTACGGAAAAACCATCTGTCTCTAAAAATGACTTCTTCACAGTTCCGTTTATAGTGATAACACCATTCAATTCCTGTTTGTCAGATATAGATAACGCGACAAGTTCATTTTGATCATCATATCTTTTCCACTCAAAACCATTGTTAGGCACTTCCATGTCCGGACCCGCGACAGCTGGACTCTCACATCCTTTTTTTGGCTCATCAACTTCCGTAAAGTGCTTCGATACGATATATCCTGTATCCGCATCGACAAGTACCTCTGGGATGTTTCCATAGGCTGTATTTTGCACAATTGCGTCTTGTGCGTATTCATAATTGCCTCCAATACGCCAAACCGTTTCGCCTTCAAGTTGCATAAGGGTAGAAGAATATGATGAGATTAGATATCCTCCCTGCCAGCAATTAGAAAAAGTATATTCGGCAATCGATTCTGCCTGCTCTTGAGTTACACGTGGTTCTGTTACGGGCTCCTGCCTTAGAACAAAGAATCCAACAAACACTGTAATGACGATGATTACCACTGAGCCAATAGTTTTTGTATTTTTATTTTCCATATAAAGTTATTTCTTTATAAATCCTTCTAGTGCCTTGAGAGCTTCTACTGGAACCATATAGACAACTGTATTTGACTGGTCGCTTGCCATATCATTTATAGACTGAAGTGTACGCAAGTGAAGAGCCCCAGGAGACGAAGCGAGCATTGTTGCCGCCTTTGCCATGTTTTCAGATGCAGCAAGTTCTCCTTCACTTGTTATGATGATTGCGCGCTTTTCTCTTTCTGCTTCTGCTTGCTTGCCTATCGTTCTCTCCATGTCTGGAGGAAGGCTCACATCTTTGAGTTCAACATTTTGAACTTTCAATCCCCACAAGTCAGTTTCTTTGTCTACTATTTCACGAATACGGTCTGCGATTTGATCACGCTTGGAAAGAAGTTCGTCGAGAGTGACTTCACCGACAATGTTTCGCATAGTTGTCTGAGCGTATTGTGAGATAGCATTTTTGAAATCTTCTACTTCGATCACTGCCTTTGAAGCGTCACTTACCTTATAGTAGATAACCGCATTTACTTTTACCGAAACATTGTCTCGAGTAATTGCATTTTGGTCTGGCACATCAACAGCCTTGGTTCGAATGTCGACTTTTTGGAATGACTGGAATATTGGTATTACGATACGCCAACCAGGATTCATGAGACCTGTATAACGTCCTAAAGTAAACCTTACACCTCTTTGATATTGGTTGACCTGCTTGATACTCACTAGAAGGACAACAACAATTATTGCAAGAATTAGATACATATATTTAGAATTTTACTTCTACTGGTTTTGACTCTACGCCATCATCTGGAATATCGAAGAATTCCATTTTTGCAAATGAAAACATTTTTGCAAAGATATTGCCTGGGAACATTTCAATCTTTGTATTTAGATCACGAACGTTTGTGTTGTAAAAACGACGCGCTGCTTGGATCTTGTTTTCAGTATCAGAAAGTTCTCTTTGAAGTTCTAGGAAGTTTGTGTTTGCCTTTAGATCTGGATATGCTTCTGCGATTCCGAAAAGTCCAGTGATAGCTTGTCCTAGTATTGCTTCAGTCTTTCCATGCTCCCCCGCTGTCTTTGCTCCCATTGCAGCTGCACGTGCCTGTGTAACTTTCTCAAACGCAGAAGATTCGTGAGTAGCGTAACCTTTTACAGCAGAAACAAGGTTTGGGATCAGGTCATAACGACGCTTGAGTTGCACTTCGATATCTGCCCAAGCTTCCTTTGTACGGTTTACAAGACGAACGAAGCCGTTATACATTCCTACAACAATAAGAACTAATAGAACTATTATAATGATTGGTATCCACATCAAAAGCAAATACAAAACGTTAAAAGTCAGAAGTAAATTACGACCTTATGATTATAACAGATTTTGATCTTGTTGACTTAGCCAAAAAAGCCTTTTAAAAGCAAGGTTTTTTTGACATATAGTCAACTTTAAAATAAAATATATGCAAACAAAATTGATCAATGAAAGAAGAAAATAATTTGACTGATACCGCCAAAAAACAAGATCAGCAATCTGTGATAAATTCAGAAAGTCCAACAGAAAAAAGAAAAAAAAGAAATATTGTTGGAGATAAAAGTAAATTCAAAAATACTTCTAATGTCTGGACCTCTGCAAGTATGCATTGAAATGAAACTCAAAGAGAAAATAAAACTTTTGATTATTGAATTTGATGCAATAGATGCACTGTCAAAAAAATATTGAAAAAACCTCGTCTGGATAGACGAGGTTTTTATTTTATTTCTATCTAGATTTTTTTGATTGTAATCTTTCCCAAACAACAAGAAGTGGACTAGCCAAGAATATAGATGAGAATGTTCCTATTATCATACCTGCCATCATAGTCAGAGAGAATATCTTTGTTGTTTCAGGCCCGAACAGTGCAAGGATAAGGAGAACTATTACAACTGTGAGAGATGTGTTTATAGACCTTGCAATAGTCTCGTCCACACTTTTTCCTACAATCTTTTCGAAAGAGTCATTTGATTTTTTATCCTCGTCCAAAAATATATTTTCTCGTATTCTATCAAACACTACGATAGTATCATTAACTGAAACACCGAGAACCGTAAGTATAGCAACTACGAACAACGTATCTAGTTCTGCCCCAAAGAAGTGAGACAGTAGAACATAGAACCCGCTAGTAAGTATCACGTCGTGTAGCAAACATATATTTGCAGTAAATCCGTATTTCCATGAAGACACTCCCTTTTGTGCTTTGTTTGTGGAATTTGTGACTTTTCTAAATGTATAGGCGATGTACAAAACTATAGAAAGGATAACCAGAAACAAAGCATAGAAAGATTTTTTCAACATTTCCTCCCCAATAGATGGTCCTACAGTAGTGAAACTCTGTATAGATACAGGAGACCCTGACATCTCTTGTATGTGCGAAACGATTTGGTTTTTTGTTTCTTCATCAAGGGGTGAAGTCTTTATAGACAGACCAGATTCTCCAACAGGCTGAACGAGAGGAGAAGAAATATCAAGGTCCTTTAGATAAAGTGCTACGTCTCTCGACTCTGGTCTTTGACCCTCTACATTTACAACAAGCGACGATCCACCTGTAAACTCTATCGATGCCCTAACTGGAAAGATTATGAATCCGACGATAGATGCGACAACGAAAAACGCCGACAGTCCGAAAAATATTTTTTTATTTTTTATTATCCACATAAATTTAATTGCTTATTTTCTTATTTCCAGTAAACCCTGCACCAAACAGAAAATTGTTAAATCTAGTTTGCTTTATTTCACCAAATGAATATAAGAATATTCTTGTTACTGAAATAGCAGAAATCATAGAGACGAGAACTCCTATTCCGAAAGTGAGGGCAAAACCTTTTACTATAGATGTCCCCATCCAAAACAAGATAGCTGTTGTCAGAAGTGTAGAAATGTTTGAGTCACGTATCGAAGGCCATGCTCTTTGGAATCCTTCATGAAATGCCTCGTTTATCCCCTTTCCATGCTTTAGTTCGTCCTTTACTCTCTCAAATATGAGAACGTTTGCATCCACCGCAAGTCCGAGTGAGATCACAAATCCTGCAATACCGGAAGCAGACATTGTAACTGGAACAGTCTTGAACAAGAAAAGCATCACGACTGCATATACAAATAGTGCAACACCTGCAAGAAGTCCTGGTACTCTGTAATAAATAACGAAGAAAAATATTATCGCTAGGAATCCTATAAGTCCTGCTCGTGCTCCGGCAGTTTGTGCATCAGCACCAAGGGACGCACCTATAGTTTCTGTTGAAACCAAAGTTACAGGAACAGGAAGAGCTCCAGAATTTAGTCTTCCAACCAACTGTTTTGCTTCATCTGGAGTAAAGTTTCCAGAGATTGTTGCTTGCCCGCCAGATATAGCCTCATTTACGACTGGACTTGAAATCAAAGCGCCATCTAAATATATCGCTATGGTTTTATTTACATTCTCACTCGTTATCTTTTCGAATATTTCCGCACCTTCGCTGTCAAACTGTATAGAAACTATCGCTTCACGTGTTGTCTGATCGAATACCAAAGATGCATTTTCCAAATAACGTCCAGTTAGATCAGTCTCTACATACGCTCTATTTATAGTATTTGGATCTGCGAGTTCTTCTTCTGTGAGTGTCGTTACGTCGAAATCTGGATTCTCTGTTTTGAATTCCAGAAGCGGCGTCTCCCCGATCATTTTTATCGCTTCACCAACATCCGTAACCCCAGGCAAATCTATAAGCAACCTGTCCTCTCCGGACAAGCCATGTGAAATTTGAACAATAGGCTCACTTACACCAAAAAGATTTACTCTTCTCTCTATTACATCTCGAAGAACACTTAGTGCGTCCTCCTTATTCTCTTTTATCAGAGTTGTGTCTGCGTCGTATATAAGATGCGTTCCACCAGAAAGATCCAACCCCAAAGTGAATGGTCTATCCTTAAAATCTATACCCAAATGACTCTTCCCACCAGGCTGACTACCTATTAGGAAAAAACCAAGAAAAAGTGTTAGTACTAAAATCCCGAGTGCTATCAATCTTTTTAAAAACATAGGAAGATTCTACTCCTTTTCTACAGGAATATCAATCTCTCTTCTTTTAAAAATTTTGAAATGCAAAATTGTGAACCGCACAATAATCGCAACCACTGCTCCAAATATCCATCCAAACATGACATCGACAGGAAAGTGTATACCCGCAACTATCCGTGAAAGCCCTATTAAGATTGCAAAAACTATATAAAGTGATCCAATCTTTTTGTATGAGAAAAACAAGGCAGTGGCAAGTGCTGAAAAAAACATCGCATGCCCTGATGGAAAAGAGTCGTTCCATCCGTAATCAATGAGAGTGCTAATATCCGGGAACACAACAAAAGGCCTAGATGCTCCAATTATCATTTTCAATAGTAGAGATATAGTCCATGCAGACAATGAAGACAGTGCAATAACTAAAAATGCATATTTTCTTTTTTGATATTCACCTCTTCTCTCATCAAAATAAGCCCGAGAATAATTCAAGGTAGACTCGAGTGACCCATTTCCGTTTGAGATATTTTCCGGCCTTGAGACACCAAAAACTCTAAGGACTATCGCAGTGAACCCTGCACTCAGGTGCATCCCATACTCCCTTATACTCATATCGTACAAACTTGGGTTGCCATTTTTTTTACCAAAAAAAACTTTAACAACTTTTAATAGTGCATATGAAATCGCAAACACAGCAAGTATCCAAGCAAAGTATGTAGACACAAATATCACAAACCAATCGAGTGCTGGATTTGTGTTTGATAATGAATGTAAATAAAAAAATAATGAATGATTCATAAACCTATTTTGAAAGCATAACAAGATTATAGAAAAGATACGCAACCGTCAGAGGTCCCACTCCTCCAGGAACAGGAGAAACAACACTAGCAACAGGATAACAATCTGTACTTATGTCTCCTACCATCACACCACCGAGATCACTCGTCCCTGCATCTATAAGAAAAGATCCGCTTTTTATATGTTTTTGTTGTAAGATGTTTGGCACACCAACACCACTAATTATAATATCGAAATCGATAAGCTTGTCTATATCTTCCTTATTCTCAATTGTAACAACAAAGTGGTCTTTTCCTATGCTTTCCAAATATCTAGAAAAAGGTGCGCCAACAAGAATACCCTTACCCAGTAAGGCTATTTTAAGATTCTTGTAGTCTATGCTTTCAGATTGTAATATTTTCAATATCGCCGACACGACTGGAGCAAACAAGCCTTTCTCAAAGGATTGTGTCTCTGCCAAGCCTCCCAACATGTCAGGATTTTTCTCTGCTGGTATTAGAGAGATTAGTTTTTCATAATCTAGTTCTTCTCTGATCGGCAATTGCAAAACTATTCCGTCATATGACTCTCCAAGTTCATTTATTTTTTTCTCTAGTTCACTCTGATTTTCATTAAACAGATTGTACTCGTCTACAACTATACCAATATCACTTCCCTTCTTTTTTTTCATTGACACAAAAAGTCTAGAAGACGGGTCGTCTTTTGTAGAGATTACAGCAAGTCTAAATACTCTATCTACTATTTTTTGTTTTATGGTATCTAGTACTTCTGTTGCTAGTTTTTTTCCGTTGATTATTTTCATGTATTATTCTGACCCGTAACCGACAAATTCTCTTCCTAGACTATCTCTATGCATTGCTCTTCCATATCTGTTCATAGCCAGGCAAAGACCTAAAGCAATACACTCTATTATAAGATGCGAACCTCCGTAGCTCATAAAAGGCAAAGGAATACCCGTCACTGGCATGAGGCGTATATTCATACCTATGTTTACTATCATATGAGTGGAGAGGAATATGGCAACTCCGAGGCAAAACAGTGTTTCAAAGTTCGACGCTCCGTGCCTAGCGAATCCAACTAGTTTCCACAAGAGTATGCCGTAACAAATGAGAAGTATGATCGATCCTACAAAACCCCACTCTTCGGCAAAAGCTGCGAAGATAAAATCAGTTTCGTATTCAGGAAGGTACTCGAGCCTAGATTGAGTTCCAAATCCGAGCCCCTTTCCTAAAAACTGGCCAGACCCAACAGCAATAATAGACTGATATGCGTTATATCCTGTCCCACTTATGTCTGTGAGTGGGTTTACGAAAGTCATGACTCTCGCCTTTTGATATGGTGCAAAAACAAATGACCACAATATCACAAATGCTGTTATCCCGAGCCCCGCTAAAATAAGAAGATGCTTTTTTGATATTCCAGACACGAGTGCCATTCCAAACCATATAGAAAGTAAAACTATCGCGGAACCAAAGTCTGGTTGCAAGAAAACAAGTCCAAAAGGTATGAATAGGTAGAGTGCTGAAATAAAAATATGCTTTGGGTGAGCTATCTCAACATGACGTCTCGAAAAATATTTTGCTAGTAGTAGAATCAGAACAAGTTTCATTAAGTCAGCAGGCTGAAAAGAAAGAGGTCCGAAATCTATCCAACTCTGTGATCCCTTAACAGTACTCCCTATGAAAAGAACAGCAACAAGAAAAAGTGTTGCGATCCCATACAGCACTAGCAACACGTCTGATCTCTTTAGAAATCTTGTATCAACAAAAGAAACAACAACCATGAGAAACAGAGAGAGGACGACCCATAGTATTTGTCTTTGAAAAAAAACACTTCCCTCGCTAAATGAGTGCATGATGGAAAGGCCTCCTGCCATGATAGGCAGAAGACATAGTATAAAAACAATATCCAATCCAAAAAAATTATACCTACGCATATACTTTAACGAGCGTAGTACTCACCAGGAATAATCGGGATAACTTCTATGCGTGAATACGCAGTCCCAAATGGAGCAGGCCAAGTAAAATACACAGGGGAAGATGCTCCCACTCCTAGTATCGTAGAGAGTGTCTTTGATGCAGTTATTGCATTGCCATCTATATCGTATACGATTGCAACAACAGAAAGTTCGGGCATTGCTATATCACCTTCGTTTGTTAGTCTTGCTTCAAGCCTTGGTCTTGTGCCTTCGTTTGTAAGAGTGATACCTGTAACTAGGATTTTGTAGTCATCGAGTATTTCTTTGTTTACTTTGTACCATGCTCCACTTTGAAGCCAAGAAAATGTAGTTCTTTTTATTTCCCTATTCCCTGTTTTTATTCCTCCTTCAAAAATAGTTGATACTTGGTTTGGTGGAAGTGTCGCATAACCTATCACCCGAGCAATGAATTGGTTTTCGTCGTCATAAAATCTAAATTCGTATGGACGTGAAAGTCCGAGCGAAAGAGTGTTTGGATTCTCTACTTGTGCAACAGCACTATACACATCTTCTGATATATTAAACGCTCTAGACCATAAAATGATACTGTCTGGAACTTCTTCTGTGCACACCAGACGACACGAACCACCACAGTCTACACCTGACTCTGTTCCGTTTTGTTTACCATCGTTACATGTAGGATCAACGGATATCCTAGGCCAAAGGATGGCAAATGCGATAAGCCCGAAAAAGGCAATGATGCCTATAAATATAGCCAATTGTCTCCTAGCTGCCCATTTTGACATATATACAGTATAGCAAGTTTGGAGTCTAAAGTTGAATCTTCAAAAAGTTTTTTTATTCAATCACTATAGGTATCTCCAATACGCCAGATAATCCTGATGTTGTATTTGTGGCAACTATGGTTATTGGGTAAACACCATCCTCTGGTATATCTTCCCCCAAGCTAAACGAAAGGTATGTATCGTCGTAGTGGTCGGAACGAATCAATGAATATCCTCCAAAAGATAGGTAGTCAAATACAGGTGGCTCAAGTAGAGAGTACTCAAATGAAGAACTGTCCCCACAAAAAACTGTATCCCTATTTACAATAGCAATAGGTAAACTAATGAAAGCGCCACCCCCTTCTCCACCTTCGTAATATGGACTGTATGTGTAGGGGTAATCTGGGTCAGCATATAATTTTGGTGGACGGCGAGTACAATCTGTTTCTGGCATTTCAACATGAAACTGAATACTTGTTGGAGAAATGGCGAGAATTGGTCCAATCTTTATGTTATTCGCTTCATCATAAAAAACTTTATCTGCCCTCAAAGTAACTCGCTTCACATCTGCGTACCATGGTGTGTCAGTAGGCTGTAGGTCCAAAAGTTGTGTATATTGATTTTCCGAATCGTCTACAAGTTCACTAGCACTGTGATACATCCGATTAATAAACAGTCCGGCCTGGTTCGATGTGACTATGTCATTTGCCAATTGCCCATCAAAACCCATCGCTTTCCTATATTCAATAGTATAGATAATACTCTCTCCTTCTGGGTCAGGAGAACGTACTTGCGCATATTTTTTTGAACTTCCTATATCTTCCAAGACATTGATCGTATAATCTCCCGTCTCATCTATAATCTGTACATCAGCTGGAGATAGCCAACCAAGCACGTCCTTGTACCATCCATTGAAATGAAGTGCGAACGCCCCTCCCATAACATCAAATTTATTTCCATATTCGACATGCTCACAATTATATGAATAAGAATTGTAGGCTTTCACACCACAGTCAAGACCGTTGGCATGCCGTAGACCAAGACTGTGTCCAATCTCATGTGACAAAACATAATCCAGTTTTGTAAAAGGAAATGGATATTCTCCATAATAGTAATACTGATCAGCATATTCCGAATCTTTAAATTGGAGCTGTGCATATGAGATGGAATACTCCTCACCACCAAGATCAATACTTACAGGGCCCACTGTGGAGAAACCGGAAAAAACACCTGAAGTACTGTCATTATAGATAACAATATGGTCATATGATGAAAGATCTATATCGTTTTCTATAAGATATTCATCCAGTTCTCCACCCCACAGACTAACACTCCACGGATCAGACTCACGCGGGATGTTCACCCACCCATACACATCGCCATAGAAATCTATTTGATTGTACGATTGTTCTTTGTAAAATTCATCAAATGGACTGCCGAAAAATATTTCGTCTGCTTCCTCTGGTGTAAAAAATACATCTCCTGTGTCTTCGTATCTAACAAGGAAAACTGCGACTTTGTTTGTTGCCACAGCTTCATCCTCTCCTCCTGGCATTTCCATTTTTGCAGTTTCCCCAGTATGAGTATGTGAATGAATAGAACTTTTTATCTGTGTCGGCACAGGGTTTCCGATTATTGTCGAACCGGAAATCTTGCCGGAAACAGTGACACTTGCTCTCGCGAATTCTATTTCTTTTGTTGGTAAAATATCGTAACGTTTTCCATTGTTTGTTACAACAAA
>DALYDA010000002.1:52819-76092 GCA_031973435.1 Minisyncoccota bacterium | reverse complement strand
AGCAGACACAATACTCTCCGATGCTCGTCCAGCACCAAGTGATCTCACTCTACGCTCTCGTACGTGGATACATGGATAGTATTCCAGTCGTAAAGATCAAGGAATTTGAGGCGGGGCTCATCGACTACGTCGAAGCAAATTGTAAAGAATTTGTGGCTGATGTTGTTGAGAAGAAAATGTGGGAGGATGCAAGTGAGGCAAAATTGAAAGAAACGATTGAAAGCTTTAAGAGTACGTTTAATTAACTATGACCACAAAAAAAGCAATTTTAATTCTTCTTGTTCCTATAGCAATAATTTTGCTTTGTTTGTCAATTACAAAAAAGAGCATTATTAAAAATATGCAACCAGATATATCGCAAGAAGTTGCAGAAATGATTGCTGCACCAGTACTTCAAGAATGCTGGGGCAACGAGGGGTTCACAATTGTTTCATACTCCTCAGAACTTATTAATGAAGGAAATGTATGGCGCGTAGGTGCAAATTATACAAATGAAGAATTACAAGGACAGGTTGTTTACACTTTGAATGGAGATGTACCAGAAGTTTTTATTCACGCATACAATGGCGGTATCCTAGACAGACATTTTAGTGAAATAGGAGAACCAGACAATCTAAATTGCACAAGCTACGGAGCTACTGGCGAATAGTAAATAATTACATGACAGGATCACTAGGTATGAAAAACATTTTACAAAAAATTAATATTGGACTTATGATTCTCTGGATTGCAGAATCATTGTCTTTTGCTTTTTTGCTTGCCAACCAAGACGAACTCAGTGATTTGGTGCGCCCACTTTTCCTTGCGCTAATTTCTCTACTAGTTTTGACTATTATTTTTTCGCTTACCGGAATAATTAAGTCTCTGATAAGTTATGTACGAAAGACTGAAAACATCAGGTGTATTAAAGGAGGTATAACATTAATGTCAGTTTCAATTGTGAATTGCGTGTTGGCAGTTGTGGGATTAGTATTATTATTTTCAGTATGTTCTTAGTTTATGTCAGAATTACTAAATACAAAAATTAATACTATTCTGCGAATTAATAAAATACTAATGAATATTTTAGTTATCTTTGTATCTGTCTTTGCACTTGTTTATATACTCATATTCATCGCTAACGATATAGGCTGGTCTGTGTTCGTGTGGGTGTTTATCCTTGCACCTCTTTCTTTAGTTTTCAAGATACTCTCTGTGTTTTCAGTAATTTTTGGAGTAACAGGATGGATATTGTCAATAAAAGCAAAGAATGAAGTTCTTAGTAATACGCTTAAACGTAAATCACTGATACTGTTATCTTCGGTTGGAATTTTATTGATTGTAAAAAGAATTATTTTTTAAATATATTTTATGGCAGGATCACTAGATATAAAAAGACGAATAAAGAGTGTGAAGAACACGAAGAAGATAACCAAAGCGATGGAGCTGGTTTCTGCTTCCAAAATGAAGCGTGCAGTCAACGCCACTCTTTCTGCACGTCCATACGCACGAGCTTCATGGGAGATACTCGAATCTTTGTCTGCGATCTCTGCTGAAAGTGAGCACCCACTTCTCAAGAAGCGCGAGGTCAAAAACGCTCTTGTAGTTCTTATCTCTTCCAACCGTGGACTCTGTGGTGCGTACAATGCGCAGATCATCCGACGCGTAATCGAAATGATCAAGAATGACACAGAGGTAAATCTGAGTTTTGTTGCGGTAGGGAAGAAAGGTGAAGTCGCACTTCGTCGAATCGGACAAAACATCGTCGCATCTTTTACCGACCTTCCAGACAACGCATCACTTCGCGATGTTGCACCGATAGGCAATCTTCTCATCGAAGACTTTTCGAATGGAACATACGACAAGGTATATGTAGCATACACAGACTTTGTTTCAGCGCTCGTTTCCAAACCAACCATCAAGCCGATCCTTCCAATATCAAAAACTGAAGTAAAAGAAGTGAGTGAAAACTTGGGCGACAATGACGAATCTACTTCTGCTTCCAACCAGCAAGCTGTCAGCTACGTTTTCGAACCTGGCTACGACGCACTCATGTCCAAACTAGTCGAGAAGATCGCCCGAGCGCAGGTATACCAGATGCTTCTCGAATCCAGTGCATCAGAACAGTCTTCTCGTATGATGGCGATGAAGAATGCATCTGAGGCAGCAGGGGAGATGATCGACGACCTGACACTAGCGTTCAACAAAGCGCGTCAGGCTGCGATCACGAAAGAAATATCAGAAATTAGTGCCGGTATGGCGAGCGTGAGTTAAATTTATGAAATACATTTTATGCACAATTGTAGTACTTTTGATCCTGTCGTGGTTTATTCCTATTATTCCGAAAACTTACAAGGATCCAAATGGTATTGTGACTGAGGAACTTACAATTGAGTCAAAGACAGTATTCAGATTTTACACATTAAAAGAAATTTTTAAATAAAGTTTATGAAATACACTTTATATTCTATCTTAATACTGCTGATTGTGTCGTGGTTTATACCAGTTATCCCAACAAAAGGAGTTGCGACATGGAACCCGTCAAAGATTTGCGTCGATAGCCCTTCGGTTCCATGCAATAGATATGAAACTAAAATCGAGTGGAAGACATTAAAAGAAATTATCAATCATTATTAATCCAAGTACAAAACATATGAAAGGAAAAATCACATCAATTATCGGGCCGGTCGTCGACGTAGAATTCGCTGAGAATCTACCAGCTATTTACAACGCACTAACTGTCAAAAACGGTGATAAGGAATTGACTCTTGAAGTCGAACAACACGTGGGAGGCAACGTCGTTCGTGCTATTGCTATGGATACGACAGACGGACTCGCTCGAGGACAAGAGGTTACAGACACAGGAGCACCTATCTCTGTTCCAGTCGGTGCGCCAGTGCTCGGACGCATGTTCAACGTACTTGGAGAACAAATCGATGGTAAAGAAGAGGTCAAGAAGACTGCAAAGCTCTCTTCGATCCACCGCTCTGCTCCTGACTTCGTCGATCAGTCTACAAAGACTGAGATACTCGAAACAGGTATCAAAGTTATCGACCTTATCTGTCCGGTTGTAAAAGGAGGAAAGGTGGGACTCTTCGGAGGTGCGGGCGTTGGAAAGACTGTCGTCATCCAAGAGCTCATCCACAACATTGCATCGAATCACGGAGGTTACTCTGTGTTTGCTGGTGTTGGAGAGCGAACTCGTGAAGGAAACGACCTCTATCACGAAATGAAAGACTCAGGCGTCTTGGACAAAGTTGCCATGGTGTTCGGTCAGATGAATGAGCCACCAGGAGCTCGTATGCGTGTTGCTCTCACAGGGCTCACAATGGCTGAGAACTTCCGTGATGAGGAAGGAAAAGACGTGCTTTTCTTCATCGACAACATCTTCCGCTTTACTCAGGCAGGCTCTGAGGTGTCAGCGCTCCTCGGACGTATCCCGTCAGCTGTGGGTTACCAACCGACTCTTGCATCAGAAATGGGAGCGATGCAGGAACGCATCACTTCAACAAACAAAGGTTCTGTTACTTCTGTGCAGGCAGTCTACGTGCCAGCTGACGACCTTACTGACCCAGCTCCAGCGACAACATTTGCTCACCTCGACTCAACTGTTGTGCTTAACCGTTCACTTTCTGAGCTTGGTATTTATCCTGCTGTTGATCCACTAGACTCTTCATCAACAATCCTCGATCCAAACATAGTTGGGAAAGAGCACTACGAAGTCGCTCGTGAAGTACAACGTATCTTGCAACGTTACAAGGACCTCCAAGACATCATCGCGATTCTCGGTATGGAAGAACTCTCACAAGAAGACAAAGACCTCGTTACCCGTGCTCGAAAGATCCAGAAATTCCTCTCACAGCCATTCTTTGTCGCAGAGCAGTTTACTGGTGCACCTGGACAATACGTATCACTCGCTGATACCGTTCGTTCATTCCGCGAGATCCTGGATGGAAAGCACGATGATAAGCCCGAGCAGGAGTTTTATATGAAAGGAGCGTTGTAATGAGGTTACAGTAAAATAAAAAAAGAAGCTTGGGAGCTTCTTTTAGAAAGTTACGAGATTGCAATTAGGCAAATCACTATAAAAATTACAAGCAGAAAAATTGAAAAGTAATTTAAATTAGAAGATTCCATTAATACAACAATTGCACCAATTACAAAACAGAGAAGAATATTATCCACCGACTGTTTTTGAGCTTTATTGAGTTCCATATAGAATAGTTTAGTGTAAGATTACAAACAATAATCCATAATGTCAACCAAACAACTACAACTAAAAATAATCACACCAGAGCGAATCATTCTCGACGAAGCAGTCGACCAGGTTGTTTTGCCGACTGGGGAAGGGGAGATTACAATTCTACCAGGACACATTGCACTTATCTCGACCCTTGCTTCAGGTGACATCGTCGCTCGAGTAAACGGTGAAGATATTCCAATGGCTGTTTCAGGAGGATTTATCGAAGTGTCAAATGACCAGGTCAAAATCTTGGCTGACTTTGCCGAACACGTAAGTGACCTTTCAGATGATACAGTTGCCAAAGCACGTGCTCGTGCCGAAGAGCTCAAGCGTATGAAAGACGAAGCATCTGTTGTTGATTTCGAACACTACGAAGTCGAGCTCGAACGCTCACTCACTCGAGTTAAAATCGCTGATAAATGGAAGAATAGAAAATATCGAATGTAATAAAAAAAACGAGGCTTTGGCCTCGTTTTGTTACATACCATGGATACCATCCATTGACGGTCTATCGTCATATATAGTCTTGACTGGATCCCCAAATTCGGATGTCGGTATATGAACATAGAACTTAACCTCTTTCATCTTGTAAAAGAATAGGGAAACGTACTGGTTTTCAAAACCCCTATCCTCTATTTTGAAAAAAGGTGTTTCATCCCCATAAATAGTTATGACGTCTGTGCCAATGTCATCCTTCAAGGAAAAATCTCCGTTTTTCGTTTTAAGCTTATAGTACAAATCTCCACCATTGGAATAAATTTCTAGATACTTTCCATCTTCCCGTGGCAGGAGTTCCTCCTCACGTGTAAAAACCTTTTTCTTAAAAAATATTCCGGACAAAAAAAATAAAACTCTTGTCGCAATTATTACTAATACAACTTGGGACACAAAGAGTATCCAACCTGGAACATCCTCACTTTGAATGAAGGTTACTTTCTCTGGCATCACCAGGAGGCATATTATATATGCGATAGTTACTATTATTACTGACAACATACTAATGATTTTTGTTCTTTTTACAAAATTAATTGTTGTGTGTCAAGTTCTGGATTAGATAGGACATAAATATATTTTTTGATAAAATTGTTTTATGGATAATATCTTTTTGCTTTGCACATTTCTTGTTTTCGTATACATGTCTCTTTTGTATGTTGCCGCTCTCATAAACAAGCGCAATGATATCGCAGACATAGGCTGGGGGATTGGCTTTACAATAGTTGCTGTAGTTTCAGTTTTTTATGGACGGATAATCAGTGGGTCTATAGATCTACGCAGTGTCTTTTTAGCACTACTTGTTTTTATATGGGGAATGAGACTCGCATCACATATCTACATACGCAACAAAAACAAAAGTGAGGATCCTCGTTATGCAAAATGGAGAACGGATTGGGGAAAATGGTTTTATTTACGAAGTTATCTACAAGTATTTTTACTACAAGGTTTGTTACTACTTCTCATATCTATTCCAGTGATGCTTGTAGCCAAAAATACTGGCAATATGTTCCCAACAGTCTTGGATATAATCGGTCTTGGGGTTTGGATAATTGGTTTTCTGTATGAGTCAGTCGGGGACAAACAGCTTGCGATGTTCCTAAAAGACCCTGCAAACAAGGGCAAGATCATGAAAAGTGGTCTATGGTCCCTAACTCGACATCCGAATTACTTTGGTGAAGTAACTATGTGGTTGGGAGTATGGTTAATATCACTTTCAGCGGGCGTTCCATGGTGGAGTATTGTAGGGCCTCTTACTATCACATACCTCATAACGAAAGTTTCTGGTATTCCCATGACAGAAGCGAGATACAAAGGCAATACTGAGTTTGATGAATACAAAAAAGTAACAAGTTCTCTAATCCCACTTTATCCAGGAAAGAAGATATTTAGTACATTTAGCAAATCAAGAGTATAATATACTTATATGGAAACTCTAAACAAAAACTTCATGGTGCCTTTCGGTGTAATTATGGGTAGCGCTATTATTGTTGCATCGATTATTGCTGGATTTACATTTTATAAAATAAAATCTCTCGACAATACACTTTCTGTAACAGGTAGCGCAAAGACAGAAGTGGTATCTGACACTGTAAAGTGGTCAGGACAAATTACTCGTCCGGTAAAAATATCTGGTCTACAGGCAGGATACACTCAGATCGCATCTGATCTCGATAAAGTAAAAAAGTTTATGATTGATTCTGGAGTAAAAGAAGAAAGTATTACAGTCTCTACAGTTTCTTTCTATGAGAACTATTCCTACCAGCAAAATTACCAATCTTACACAGAGAAGGAGTACATATTAACTCAGAATATAACTGTAAATTCTGATGACGTAGAAGGCTTGACCAATATATCTAAAAATATAAATGCAATTATTTCTCAAGGTGTTATCTTCCAGACCAATTCTCTTGAATACTACATATCCAACCTACCAGAACTAAGAGTTAGTTTGCTTGGTGAAGCTGTCGCAGACGCAAAAGCAAGAGCTGAAAGTCTCGCAAGCTCCAGTGGAAAAAAAGTTGGAGGACTCAAAAGCGCATCTTCAGGAGTTGTCCAAGTAGTATCACAAAACTCTACTGATATTTCAGATTACGGATCTTATGATACAAGTGCAATAAACAAACAAGTGATGGTAACCGTCAAAGCTAGTTTTACTTTGAGATAATATATCTTTGATATAATACAAAAATGTTTTTCGGAAGTTCTACTAAAAAAAGAAATAAGACAACGAACCATATCGTGATAGATATAGGCTCTGGTTCTGTTGGAGCGGGTCTTTTAGTTTTAGGAAGTAGCGGGAAAGAAGATGACTTTGCGTTAACAAAGATAATCCGCAAGGAAATTAGAATAGATGAAGGTGCCAATTTGGATGATTTTGTACTTGTAATGAACAAATCCCTAAAGGATTGTCTCTCACTAGTGACTGCAAATTCGGGAAAAGTGGACGACATCCATATTTTCCTGTCTTCTCCGTGGTATGCATCACAGTCACGTGATGTAAAGATAAAAAAGGAAAAGCCTTTCACTATTACAAAAAAGTACCTAGTTGAGTTACTAAAGAAGGAAGAAACTATATTTGAAAATACATTTCTTAAAAAGTACGAGGGGATGACAAGTGGAATAAAGATAATAGAACGCAAGGTCCTTGATACAAAGATTAACGGTTACCATACTCCAGACGCAGTAGGTAAAGAGTCTATGTTGTTTGAGATAAGTTTATTTTTCAGCATGTCACCAAAAGACATAATAGATAGCATATACGAAATAGCTCACAAAATATGCCAAAGATCTAAAATATATTTTCACAGCAGTAGTTTTTCCATGTACATGTCTCTTAGAGATCTACTACTCGAGAAAGAATCTTTTCTCATATGCGACATAGGATCAGAATTAACAGAAGTATCTTCTGTGTCAGGGGGAGTACTCATACAATCTAGTTCTTTCCCTATTGGAACTGAGGTGTTCATAAAGGAGGTTATGAAGAATGAGAACAAAAACAAACTTGAGTCTCTTTCATCGATCAGGATGCACAGTGAGGACACATTGTCAGATGATGAGAATGAAAGATTCTCTAAAAGTATAAAAGGAGCAGAGGACAAATGGACAAAATCTTTTACAAAAGCTCTCGAGTCTATTTCTACAGCAGGCTATGTGCCAAGACATATTTATCTTTTTACAAAGTCTGATACAAAAGCGTACTTCGAAAGATTGATAAAGAATGAACCTCTATACAGCAAACAAGGAGTAGCACCATTTTCAGTAATACCAGTAGACTCTATGTTTCTTTCTGAACTGGTTAAGGTTTCATCTAGTGAAAATAGGGATGTGTCACTTATGATTTCATCTTACTATATGGTAAAATATATCAATCATCACCAACTACAATATGCCGAAAATTATTGAGGACATCGTAATAAGAAATCAAGATGAGAATAGTAACCCTCCAAGCAAAACTGGTAGGAGTTTTCTTGAAACTACATACCATTCTAAGGAGAATAAAATAGAAGAGACGAATTATGTTCGTGAAAAAGAGGAGAGGGATCGCAATCAACTAAACGAGCCTTTGTACAAAACTGTACGTCCAAAATATCGTCCATTACGTGAAGAAACAAAAAACAGAAGAAGTGGAGTATGGATCTTTGCAGTTATCGCAGTTGTAGCTTTGTTTATCGGTCTCGGTACGTTGCTCTCTGAAGCAAAAGTAGTTGTATATCCAAAACAAGAATTGGTTAGTTTGAATGGAGATGAGTTCGGGGCGACATTGAACCAAGAAACACAGACGTCAGCATCATATCAGTTCATTTCTGTGTCAGACAGCATAAGTGAGGATGTAGAGTTTACAGAGTCTGAGGAACGTGAAGTTAAAGCATCTGGAAAAATTGTTATATATAACGAATTTAGTAGTGCGCCTCAGAAACTGATAGCAACTACAAGATTTGAGTCACCGTCAGGTCTTATCTATATGATGGATGAGGCTGTTACAGTTCCAGGAACAACGACAAAGAATGGAGTTGTTACTCCAGGATCTGTCGAAGCCACCGTTACAGCAGAGAAAACTGGTACCAACTACAATACAGACCCAACTGACTTTACAATCCCAGGATTTAAGGGTACTTCGAAGTACTCTAAGTTTTATGCGCGATCAGAGGGTCCGATCGATGGTGGGGCTACAGGGATAGTGTATTTTCTTAGTCAGGAAAAGGACACAGAACTGCAAACAAAATTGCGAGAGGATCTGCACCAAAGACTCAAAGAACGTCTAAGTAGTGAGACACCAGAGAATCTTGTCATATTCGAAAATTCATTTGTTTTTGAATCAAAGAGTAACACTGGTTCTTCTGTAGAATCTACAACTCAAAGCGGTGTATTTGAACTCACTGGTACTCTCGGTGCTTATGCAATAGACAAGGATGAACTTGCTAAACAAATCTCAATCAAGAAGGGAATCTTGGGAGAGTCCTTAAATGGAGATGGTGTTACATTACTAGATAGTGATAGTCTGACTTTAACTTCAAACCAAGTACTAACATTGGAACCTCCTGCATCATGGACATTTAAACTATCAGGGGAGACTAGTGTTGGTGCTGTAATCAACCAAAATGCGTTATCCGGATCCCTTGCAGGGAGAACTAGAAAGGAGGCAAAATTGAAATTATCAGAGTTTATAGCGATCGAAAAAGCTGACGTTATACTATCACCCTTTTGGAGAAAGACACTCCCAGAAGACCCGGAAAGCATAGTTGTTGAAACTAGGCTTGACCAATAGTATTTATTTTGTTAGAATCGTACTTACCTACTAATGAATGAATCCCAAAGCGCGGAAGGAAATACTGTCTCTGGAATAGTTACAGAGGCATTACCAAATACAATGTTTCGTGTATCACTAGATGACGGAACAGATGTTATCGCGTACCTTTCAGGGAAGATGAGACTCCACAGAATAAAAGTTCTGATAGGAGACAAGGTAGAAGTACTAAAAGACCCTTATGGAGGTAAGGGGAGGGTTGTAAAGCGCCTAAAAATGAGTTAGTATCAATATCACACTAACCCGATACATAACCAAAGGGTAATTTTTTAATTATGAAGATACGATCAGCAGTAAAACTAATGTGTTCAAAATGTAAAATGGTCAAAAGAAATGGCCATGTTCGTGTTATTTGTGATAACCCAAAACATAAACAAAAACAATAATTTTTTATAATATGCGTATACTAGGTATAACAATTCCAAACGAGAAGAGATTAGACATTGCACTAACTGCACTTTTTGGTGTGGGGATTTCAAGAGCACAAAAAGTTCTTGATGAAGCAAAGGTGAAGCACAACACAAAAGCTAAGGATCTAACTACAGCAGAGGAGAATAACATAAGAACTATAGTTGAAGCCCTAAAGATAGAGGGAAACCTAAAGAGAGAGATATCTGCAAATATCAAGAGACTAAAAGATATAAAGGCATACCGTGGTACAAGACACGCTAGAGGACTTCCAGTAAAGGGACAAAGAACAAAGACAAACTCTAGAACAGTTAGAGGAAACGTCAGAAAGACAATGGCATCTGGTAAGAAGAAAGTTGAAAAAACTTAGTAGCGAGTCTTATTTACTTATTTACGAAATTATAGAAACAAATTTATGGGAAAAAAGAGAGTTGTAAAACAACAAGGAACAAATGAAAAGAGTGGGGCTAAGGGCCAATCAAAACTTCCTAAGAAGAAGGTTGTTAAGGCTGTCCTACACGTTGAAGCAACTTTCAACAACACAAAAGTTGTTGTTACAGATGTGTCAGGTAACTCTCTTTTTTGGTCTTCTGCAGGATCACTTGGATTCAAAGGTGCAAAGAAAGGTACTCCTTTCGCAGCATCAAAGGTTGGTGAAGTACTAGCTGAAAAAGCAGAGGCTCTAGGAATAAAGGAAGTTTCAGTAGTAATAAGAGGAGTTGGGTCAGGTAGAGAGCCGGCGATGAGAGCGTTTATCGCAAGAGGGTTCGAACTTACTTCTATCATGGACGAGACTCCAGTTCCACACAATGGACCACGACCAAAGAAACCAAGACGAGTATAACCTTTCAATAAATATATGATATCAGGACCAAAATATAAAATTTGTAGAAGACTAGGCTCACATGTGTTTGAAAAATGTCAAACACAGAAATTTGCAGTTGCTGAGGGACGTGTACAAAAGAGTAAGTCTGGAAAAAGAAAGACTCTTTCAACATACGGTCAACAATTGCTAGAAAAGCAAAAGATTCGTTTTTCATACGGTATTTCTGAAAAGCAATTTTCTAATTACGTAAAAAAGGCTAGTTCACAAAAAACAAAAACAACAAGTAAAGCTCTTTATGACATGCTTGAATCACGACTAGACAATGTTGTTTACAGACTAGGACTTGCAAATACTCGAAGACTTGGACGCCAAATGGTTTCTCATGGTCACATAATCGTGAACGGAAGAAAGGTTACTATTCCTTCATACTCAATCTCAAAGGATGACGTAGTAGGTATAAGAGAGGGAAGTCGAGGAAGTGTTCTCTTTTCTGATTTGGCAAAGAAACTGAAAGACTACAGTTCACCGATATGGCTAAGCATGAATGCAGAAAAAGGTGAAGCAAAGGTAGTGGGTACACCCGGAGATACTGACAGTGTGTTTAATTGGGACGCGGTTCTAGAATTCTATAGTCGTTAACTATTATTAGTCAGTAATTTCACATAATATTTTTTATATGATCGACACAAACATAATTTTGCCTTCAAAGCCTCGAATAGTTAGTGAAAGTGAGACAAAGGGAGTTTACGAAATTGACGGACTCTACCCAGGGTACGGACATACACTTGGAAACTCACTAAGAAGAATTATTCTTTCTTCTCTACCGGGAGCAGCAATAACATCTATTAAAATAGATGGTGTTTCTCACGAGTTCTCCACTATCGAAGGAGTGAAGCAAGATGTGATAACGATGATTTTGGCACTTAAAAAAGTGAGATTTAAACTAACTGGAAGCGAATCTCAAATAGCAACACTCGAAGCTAAGGGTACAGGGGTTGTTACTGGTAAGAACATAAAAAGTGGAAGTCAGCTTGAGGTTCTAAACCCAGAGATTGAGATTTGTGAAATAACTGATAAATCAAAAACTCTAAATATAGAAATTACTGTAGAACAAGGAATAGGTTTTGTTGAGAAGGATGTTCACCAAAAAGAAAAGGTGGATATCGGAACAATAGCAATGGATGCTATATTTACTCCTATCCGACGAGTATCATACGATGTGGAGAACATGCGTGTTGGAGACAAGACAAACCACAACAGACTACGCATGACAATAGAGACAGACGGTACTGTTTCTCCAAAAGAGGCTCTAGAGTCATCTATTCGAATCATGATCACACAACTCGAGGCAATAGTAGGATTCTCTACACCAAAAAAGATAGAGGATACTGTAAAGGTTGCAGCGTCTACTAGCGAATCAACAGAGAAGGCAGGTGGCGAAGACATGACTGACGCAATGAAGACTCGAGTTGACACTTTGGCTCTTTCCCCTAGAATAATCCATGCCCTCTCAAATGCTAACATCCGTACACTCGGTGGCATAGCACGAAAGAAGGAAGAAGATCTTCTAGATATCGAAGGATTGGGAGACAAGGGCATACAAGAGATCAAGAGAGTACTGGCTGCGTTTGGCATTAGTTTAAAATAACCCCATTTGATATAAGTTTATGAGACACCACAATACAAACAGAAAACTAGGAAGAGAGAAAGGTCAACGCCGAGCTCTTTTGAAGTCTCTGATACGAAGTTTGGTTCTAAAGGGTAGAATACAAACAACAGAGGCAAAAGCAAAAGAACTTAGAAAGTTTATCGAGCCTCTCGTAACAAAGTCTAGAGTGGATAGTCTTTCAAACAGAAGACTTGTGGCAGGAAGAGTAAACAACGACAAAGCAGTTCTCGAAAGACTTTTCAAGGACATAGGCCCTGACTTTGCAAAAAGAAGTGGTGGATATACTAGAATCATGAAGTTGCCTCCAAGAAAGAGTGACGGAAGTCCTATGGCAATTATCGAATTTGTAAAATAATTTTATGGAACCATACATCATAGACGCACAAGATAAAACTACAGGAAGAGTTGCAAGCGAAGCTGCAAAGGTTCTTTTGGGTAAAACAACAGCTGCATTTGTGAAGAACAAAGTTGTTGGAAAACCTGTTATCATACAAAATGCTTCAAAACTAAAGATTTCTGAAAAGAGAATGCTCGGGACAAACTTCGTGTCATACAGTGGATATCCTGGAGGACAGAAAATCACACGAATGGACACACTTATCGCAAAGAAGGGACACAAGGAACTTTTGAAAAACGCAATACAAGGAATGCTTCCAAGTACAAAACTAAGACGCGACATCATGAAGATGCTAATAATCAACAATTAATATGGAAACAACAAAAGCTCAAAAAAGAAAAAATGGTTACATAGAAACAGTTGGAAGACGAAAAACTTCTACTGCTCGTGTAAGACTACAAGCTGCTTCAAAGGGAACTTTTGAAGTAAATGGAAAGAGCGCAGATGACTATTTCCCAACTGCAAAGCTAGCATCTATCGTAAGAGATCCACTCGGAAGCATAGATGGTAAACAAACTTTTATAATCACTGTTGTAGTGAAGGGTGGAGGAAGTAACTCACAAGCAGAAGCTATCCGACACGGAGTATCACGAGCACTTGTTGAACTAGATGAAGAATCTAGGTCTAAACTAAAGAAGGCAGGATATCTCAAGAGAGATCCTCGTGCAAAAGAACGAAGAAAGTTCGGTCTCAAGAAAGCTCGAAAATCTCCACAATGGTCAAAGCGATAGTTCGCAAAGTAACTCTAATAAAAACATCTCGGAAGAGGTGTTTTTATATTGACGAACTAGTCATTCTTCTATATAATCACGCAAAACCACGCACTATGAAAAATCACGACGAATTTTCGCTTTCTCAGGAAAAAAGAATAAGAAGCCAGGCCGGATGCATATTTATAGGAAAGAAAATATTTTGGGCCTTTATGTTTGGAATCACAGCAATAGTAGATTTCATATTTGTACTTTACAAGGAAGTAGAATATCTCCCTTGGGTAAGTATTGCCACTCTGGTTTTATCATTTATTTTTCTTTACTTTGTTGGATCAAATATCGAAAAATATAGAACTAAAGCCACTAGGTATCTGTTAAATACAACCCAAGAAGAACTAGTAAAGCATATGAAAGTGCTAAACAGAAAAAATGCCTTCCTCAAAGCAAACCCAGACATCTTGAAGAACAAGCAGAAGATTATTTATAATGAGTCAGATCCAAAAAGGGAAATCTTTGCTGATATTTCCGAACTAGAAGCATTGATTGCAAGACTCAGAAAAGAAGAGGATTATTTCAACGCCAAATTTAAAGTTCAACAGAGAGCATTTAATTAAACACCCCGGAGGTGTTTTTTGTTTCTTGAAAAAGGCGTTAAAATTGGCTATACTCAAACTTATGAATGAAGAAAAAGACAATATTGATATAAACGAGGTGGAAGATGATGTTGTCGAGTTTGTCTATAACGATGATGGGGAAGAGGACATAAAGGCTACTCTAAAGAAGCTCCGAACAGACCTCAAACTTGCTCGTAAAGAAAAAGAAGAGTACCTAACTTCTTGGCAAAGAGAGCGAGCAGATTTCCAAAACTACAAAAAAGATGAGGCTGTTCGACTTTCTAGAATGAAAGAGTATGTGAAAGAAGGCTTTGTAGAAGAACTCCTTCCGGTACTCGACGCATATGATCTCGCATTTTCAAACAAAGAAGCTTGGGAGAAAGTAGATAAGAATTGGCGTACTGGGGTTGAATATATCCACCAGCAACTCATAAAAGTTCTGTCTGATAACGGTGTAGCAGAGATATCACCAAGTGAAGGGGACGAAATAGACCCAAATACTCACGAGGCTATGGAAGAAGTGGAGAACGAAAACTCCTCTCTAAGCAACAAGATATCATTTGTTATCCAGAAAGGTTACAAATCAGCTGATAAAATAATCCGCCCAGCAAGAGTAAAAGTATATAAATAAAAAGCCGCAAATTGCGGCTGAAAGGTTAATATTAAGATAGTCACATGGAAAGCACGAAAAATATCGAAATGCTTGAAGAAAATACTATCAGTAGTAACGATAAAATTATAGCCTGTCTGTAAATACTGATTTGTTTTTTTTCTAAAAAAACGAAAAAAGAAATTGTACACACTAAGGCGAGCAAAGGCAGGACATTGATTGTACTTAAATATCCATTTATAACTATGCCTGAAAGTATACATGCAGGCGGAAGCACGACAAGCAGTGTGAGCAATGTCATGCCTGCAAACTTAAACGAAGTACTAGAACCATCAGCAAAAGAACTCATAACTTTTTATTTTTAGTAGATAATATCACACTAAAGATGAAGTGTCAAACTACCCTTTATTTGTTTTATGGGGTGAAAGTGTATAAATAAAAAATAACTCATAATTTGAGTTATTTTGATTCCGTATAGATTTGGAAGATATTTTCTGCAAGTTCTTCCGACCTTTTGTCGAATGCAGTCTTTTCAAACCAATAGTCTATTGGTTGCCAATCTTTTCCAAGAAGTGTACTACTTACAGCATACTTCAGTTTCGGGAAAGTCTTTTTAAGATTTAATGCAAAAGAAATCAGATGCAAGTCATCTTCAATATCATCCCCGTAGATAAGCGAAGAACTCATCATAACCAACAATCTGTTGCTATCGGCTCGGTGGGCCTCTTGAAACGAATTGAATGCTGTTGCAGAGACGAGGCTTCCTCCGGTTCCTTCAGGTATGAGTTCTAAAGATATACAATCTTCAGGTATACCTTTTCCAACAAGCCATTCCTTTATGGCAATAATATTGATGCTCTTTGCCATGGCGCTGTCTTGTAAAATTACAAAAATCTTTTTATTCATAAAATAATATGATTTTCTATATTATATTATGAATTATTCGTATTGTCAAACTTCTACCTTGTATGATCTATGACATTGCTATTTGCAGTTATCATCCCAACTGCTTTTGATAGTTCTCGATAAGGCAATTTGTATTCATTTAGTTGATCAAATGATATTTGCGTTTCGCTCTGCATAACAAGGAATACGTCTGTAATTGGAATTAGATCTTTCTTTGCTTCCGTGCGGGCGTAGTAGTTCTCTACATCCTGTGGGCCCATAGTTCCATCTTTGAGGCAAGTTCCTATGTAGAATCCAACTTCAACCGCAGACATGTTTCGATCAATTTTAAAAAGTCCCAAAAGTTTTAGTGGAAGTTCCTTTATTTCAAAAAGACGATTTAGATCATGCCTTTTTTCGAACTCCTCTATAAGTTGATTTACCTGAGCTAGCTCTTTCTCAAAGCTTTCTCTTCGAAGCTCAAAAGGAATACTTTCTCCTGGGTGCTCAACTTTCCATTGCTCCAGTCTCTCTGCTTGCTCAGGGGTCGGTGTTTCGTAAACCTGCTTGTTCTCGTTCTCTAGATTTCCTTTGTTGTCATCTAGGTTCTCACTGTCTGTGATGGGTGGTATGTCGTAATTCATGGAAAAATTATATCACATTTCTATTTCCCAAACATTTTGAAGATCTCTTTTCTTGTGGCTTCGTCTATTTCGTCAGATACTATGATCATAAGTTCTGTTGTAAGACCTAGATCTTTTTTAATATTTTCAAAAAGAAACTCAAAAGGGTAGGGGGAAATCCAAGCACTGTTCTTGAGACATACGAAACCTGCCTTTTTGAGGAGATATCGAAGGCTCTCGCGCTCATCCTTTCGTGACTCTGGAAGGTCTAGAAGTACGATCCGCCATTTACCGTCCCAGGTAGGGGAAACAAGGGAGTTTTTGGACTCAAGTTTGAAGTTATTGGTTCTCTGGCGGCCTTTTGGTGTAAGTCGGAGGAACTCTGTCTGCTCACCTTCGAGACGTTCCAAATATCCACCTTTCTCTAGGTCGTTTAGTGCCCTAGAAAGCCCATTTTTGGCCTTTTTTGGGTCCTTTTCCACTCTTTCGAGTGATATATCATTTCCTATATCATGCATTGAAATAGCCTTCTTTTTAGAGAGTATTTCGAGTATTCGCTTGGAGAAGCCCCCATTAGTTGACATGCACAAAGCATATCAAGTATACTGGGTTTATACAAGTATTTCGCGGTCGCGAAAATAGTTAAATTTGGAAGATGAAGAAAATTATATTCATTTGTAAAAGGAATAGATTTAGAAGTCAAATTGCCAAGAGTTTATGTAATGAAATTCTGTGCAATGAATGGATTGCGGATTCATATGGATTTCTAGTCAGACCAGAGGATGAAGTAATTCCATTTTATCTGAATCCGAAAGCTAAGGAAACAATAAAAGGATTAAAAGAAATAAATATTGATATCTCTAATGAATTTTCAAAAAAATTAAATCCAGAACATCTAGAGGATGTCGATAGAATTATAGTTTTAACAGAAAAGGAAGACATCCCAGATTGGTTTAAGAATTATGAGTATGAACATTGGGATGAAGTCAAAAACTTCCCTGGTGCTCCTACAATAGAAAAAACAAGGGAAACAATAGACTTAATCAAGAAAAAATTATTATCATTAATTTAAATAAAAATATATGTCAAAAATAATTGGAATCGACTTAGGAACTACAAACTCAGCTGTTGCTATCATTGAAGGTGGACAGCCGAAAATAATCGAGAACTCAGAAGGTATGCGAACTACACCTTCTATCATTGCTCAATCCAAAAATGGTGAGCAACTTGTTGGTGTTGTGGCAAAGAGACAATCTGTTACAAATCCAAAGAACACAATCTATCAGATAAAGAGATTTATCGGACACACTTTTGACGAGGCTGACGTACAAAAGGATATAAAAGTTCTTCCTTTCGAATCACAGAAGTCAGCTAACGGTGGAATCGAAGTAAAGATGGGAGACAAATGGTACCGACCAGAAGAGATCTCAGCGATGTTGCTCCAGAAACTAAAGAGTGACGCAGAAGCGAGAATTGGTGAGAAAATAACAGAAGCTGTTATCACTGTGCCAGCATATTTCAACGACTCACAAAGACAAGCAACAAAGGACGCAGGTAAAATCGCAGGACTAGATGTCATGCGTATCATAAACGAGCCTACTGCTGCAGCACTCGCATACGGATTTGGTAAGAATAAAAATGAAAAGATCGCAGTATTCGACTTCGGAGGAGGAACATTCGATATTTCTATACTTGAAGTTGGAGATGATGTTATAGAAGTGAAATCAACAGATGGAGACTCACACCTTGGAGGAAAAGATATCGACCAGAAGATTATCGACTGGCTCGCAGAAGGATTCCTAAAAGAAAATGGAATAGATCTAAGAAAAGATGCACTTGCAAGACAGCGACTAGACGATGCAGCAGAGAAAGCAAAGATAGAACTCTCAACTTCGCTTCAGTCTGAAATAAATATTCCGTTTATCACTTCTTCTGATGCTGGACCTCTTCACCTTGTAAGAACAATGCAAAGAATCGATCTTGAGAAACTCACACAAGAGTTCATAGATCGTGCGATGTCTATTACAAAGCGTGCGATGGAAGCAAGCCCGTTCAAGATCTCTGATATCAACGAAGTCATACTTGTCGGAGGACAAACTAGAATGCCCGCAATGCAAAAGGCTGTAGAAGATTACTTCGGACGCGCACCACACATGGGAGTAAACCCAGACGAAGTTGTGGCTCTCGGAGCTGCTGTTCAAGGTGGAGTACTCAAAGGTGAAGTTAAGGATATACTTCTACTAGACGTTATCCCACTTTCACTCGGAATAGAAACACTCGGTGGAGTTGCGACAAAACTTATAGAAAGAAACACAACTATACCTTCTCAGAAGTCACAAGTGTTCTCAACTGCAGCAGATAACCAAACTTCAGTGCAGATCCATGTCGTACAAGGTGACAGACCAATGGCACATGACAACAAGAGTCTTGGACAATTCGTTCTAGAAGGTATCCCACCTGCACCACGAGGACTTCCACAAGTTGAAGTAACATTTGATGTAGATGCAAACGGGATACTTAACGTTACTGCAAAGGAGAAAACAACAGGCAAGGCTCAATCTATCAAAATAGAAGCGAGTTCTGGACTAACAGATGCTGATATAAAACGAATGCAAGAAGAAGCAGAAAAATACGCTGAAGAAGATGCAAAAAAGAAAGAAGCAGTAGAAGCGAAGAACTCTGCAGAGATGTTAGTTTACTCTGCAGAAAAATCTTTGAAAGATTCTGAGGGAAAAATAACTGATGAAACAAAGAAACTAGTTGAAGGCGCAATCTCTGACCTCAAAAATGTTAAAGATGGTGGTGATAAAGATGCTATAATCGCGAAGACTACAGCATTGTCAGAAGCAATGACAAAAATGGGACAAGAGGTGATGTCAAAAGCTCAAGCAGAAAATCCTACAGAAGAACCTGCGAGTGAAGAAAAGAAAACAGATGAAGGAGAAGTACACGACGCAGAAACTGAACCAAAAGAATAATTAGAATATGTCGAAAGACCACTACCAAACTCTTGGAGTTGAAAAAAATGCTTCGCAGGAAGATATAAAAAAAGCATTTCGAAAACTCGCGCATCAATACCACCCTGACAAAAACAAGGGAGATGATTCGAAGTTCAAGGAAGTGAATGAGGCATATCAAACTCTTTCCGATGAAGGAAAAAGACGTCAGTATGATCAATTTGGAAGCGCCGAGGCAGGTGCAGGTTTCGGAGGATTTGGTGGTGGACAAGGAGGAGGCTTTGGAGGATTCGATTTTAGTGGATTCCAAAATGCAGAAGGTTTCGACATGGGAGATATCGGGGATATTTTTGGAGACTTCTTTGGCGGAGGAAGACGTGGACGAGTGCGAAAGGGACACGACAGAACAGTATCTCTAAATCTATCTTTTACCGAAGCAGTACTAGGGAAGAAAGAAACATTTCGAATAGAACATCTTGTAAAGTGTTCTGAATGTAGTGGCTCTGGAGGAAAGAAAGGTAGTTCGAAAACAAAATGTGCAGACTGTAATGGAAAAGGAAGAGTTCGGAAAACTGTTCGATCAATATTTGGAAATGTACAAACAGAATCTGTCTGCGAAACTTGTCGTGGAGAAGGAGAAGTCTACAAAGAAAGTTGCCCTACATGTAGAGCAGAGGGTGTTGTTAGTATGGTAGAGGAAATAACAATCGACCTTCCTTATGGCATCGAGGATGGAGCGACACTTCGAGTAAATGGTAAAGGCGACGCTGTTATGGGAGGAGAGAACGGGGACTTGTATGTAAAAGTACGAGTCACTCAACACAAAAATATAGTTAGAGATGGTGCAAATCTTCTCATGACACTTCCTATAAAAGTAAGCGAAGCAATACTCGGAGGGAAAAGAACGATAGAGACACTAGACGGAAGTGTAGACATAACTATACCTGAAGGAGTAAAGCATGGAGACATGTTACGAATACGAGACAAGGGTGTACCACACTCAAAAACAAAAAGAGGGGATTTCCTTGTGCGAATCACCATAGATATACCCAAAAAAGTTTCTTCAAAAACAAAGAAGATTGTTGAGGAGTTACAAAAAGAGGGGTACTAATGTAGAATATTAAAATAAACCATGGGATTACTTTTGATACTGATGGCACCATTGGCATTTGCCTTGGTAAACATAATCGACGACCATCTTGTAAAAAAGGTGGATGAGGGTGGTGCAGGGTCACTAACTTTATTTTCAGGCTTTTTCGGATTCGTTGTAGCTATAGGGATTTTGTTTATATCTCTGTTTCTAGGTGAAAATATTTTTATTGACCGGGAGTCCATACTTGTACTCTTGCTAGCTGGTGGGTTTGAACTTATCTGGTTACCGTTTTACTTCAAGTCTTTAGAAGAAGACGAGGCGTCATCTGTCATACCTCTTTTCCAACTAACTCCGATATTTGTTTATATTCTAGCCATCATTTTTCTAGGCGAGAAAATAACTACAAACTTTCTCCTGTTTAGTTCACTGATTGTGATTGGGGCATTTATTCTTCAAACAAACTTTCAAGGAAAAGTAAGATTCAAAATTAATTCTGCTCTTTACATGGTGATTGCTTCATTTTTCGTTGCAATGGGAGCAGTTCTGTTCAAGTTTGTTGCGATAGATGAAGTATCATTCTGGGTCTCACTTTTTTGGTTAAACATGGGGTACGGATTGGCAGCTGTGATTTTAGCTGTATCAAAAAGATCATACTTCAAAGAATTTAAGAGGCTTGTAAATGTAAGCGGACTAAGTGTACTTAGGTTCAATATCACAAACGAGGTACTAAATGCAATTGGGAATATGATTATCTCCTATACGAGCTTACTTGTCCCTATTAGTCTAGTATTTGCAATAAATTCTTTACAACCATTGTATCTACTAGTTATCGGATTTATTTGCGTAAAATTCTTCCCAAATTTCTCAGGAGAGACTATCAAGGGAAAAGGATACTACTTTAAAATATTGGCAATAGGAATAATGATCACAGGGAGTATTCTTCTCGGGTATGAACTAGAGAAAACTGGTGTCCTAGATCTACTAAACTAAAAGCACTCTTAGAAAGAGTGCTTTTATATATATTTCCAATCTTTAAGATTTTGCATACTATGCTTGTCGAATCTGTCTCCTAGATCATTTCTATACATCGATTTTGGAATATGGATTTTAGCGATTCTTGTATATAGGTCATTTTGAGCATCCTTTATACTTTTACCAAACCCAGTTATGTACATTACATAACCTCTTTCGTCTGATATATAATATTTCTTGTTTTTTTTGTCATATGATATCTCCTCAAAATGGATATTTTGCCAGTCAGTGTCTATTATATTATCGAAATACACTGTCTGACCCTTGAATGAAAGACCTTTGATCTTCTTTGCATAAGGGAAAGGAGGTACTGCCATCAGTGCAACTATTCCGTATCCAGTTTTGATATCTGAAGCGAAGTCTTTACCACAAGCCACTGCCTCAATAAAATTTGTTATTGAGTGATTGAAGAATGAAGTTTGTAAGTGGACGATCGGAGAACCAAATCTAGCAGTTGCCTCTAAAGGAAAAATACCATCTTCGTTTGCAATACAGTTTATGTCTATAACACCACGATAATCGATCTTCCTTAAGTGATCTTCCAGTCTACCCAATGTTTCTTTGAAAAGAGTCAAATTCTCGTCTGACGAGTACCAAGCAAGTGTACCCATTTCACTTGTTGTTATGCCAATATCGCCAGGTAGAAACTTTTTATGTTCTATATTTATCTCTATTGGCCCAAGCCATTTGTGTCCGTTAAAGTATCTTGCAACAGCAACTTCCACACCTATTATTCTTTTTTGGAGACTAACAACCTTTATAAATTCTTTTGAATGCTTTTTATATGACTCTAAAACATCGACGACATCAAGTCCGTCTTTATGATGCCCCACATAGTTTAGTCCTTTTGGTGCGTGGTTATTTTGTTTTATTACCCATTGACCTTTATTTTTCTTAACAAAATTTATTGCCTTATCTATAGATGAGAAGTTCTTGAGTTCCACAGTTTTCATTCCCGATGTTCTGAATATATCTTGTGCGTACTCTCTATCTAGTTCTAATCTGTCTCCAAGAAAGCCACCACCAAAGACATGGTAGCCAGCTTTCTTTAACTTATCAATATGTTTTCCATATCCGACGTCATCAAAAATTATTAGGCCATTTTTACTGACCCATTTTAGTTCATCTTTCCAGTTATTTGTTTTTACTACCAGGTTTTCGAAATTGTCTCTTCTCCCTTTTTCTTGTATAAAAAGTTTGACTTCGTTTCCCTCCAAAGACAGTTTTCTGGCCACATCCCCAGCAATTAGATCATTTGACACGAACAGTATTTTCATAATGTGATATAATTATACTACTAAAGTATGAAGAGAAAATCAAACACATTGCTATATTGCACTTTGATTGTGTGTGTCGTATCTGTTGTAATTACATATATACGAACTGTCGTAACAGACAGGGTTCCATTTATTATTGAAGAAACTAGAGACTAATCACTATGGAAGAACTACCCAACTTATCTTTGTGCCAAGACGAATCACCGTCATTTTATATTTTTGACTTTTCAACCCCTCCGGCTCTTTTGTACTACTCTTATTTTCCTTCTATATTTCTTGTGCTCTTGTTTGGGATCCTTGTCTTTGTAAAAGACAGACACTCTCTAAGAAGCAAGTTGCTCCTTGGTGTTGGTGTAACATTCACACTTTGGGTTTTCAATGTGATAGTCCAGTGGATATCTTCTTACCACACGTCCTTGATGTTTGCATGGCAACTAACTTCACTTTTTGAAGTATTATTCTTTGTCACAACTATATACTTTATATTTGTCTTTTTGAATAAAGGAGAAGATGTCTCGAACAGAATAAAATACATTTTCGCAGCTATCATTCTTCCCGTTGCAATACTTTTGCCTACAAAGATGAATATTTCATTTTACGATCCTGCAAACTGTGAAGGGGTAATAGGTCCTATTTGGTATGGGATATACG
>DALYDA010000002.1:0-52809 GCA_031973435.1 Minisyncoccota bacterium | reverse complement strand
TTGAAATATTGAGTCTACTATGGATAGCAATTGTCGCTATCAGAAAATACAGGAATGCTACCAAGCAAAAGGAAGTGCGAAGTCCGATCATACTTGCATCGCTCGGTGTAATATTCTTACTTGGACTTTTTTCTGCTTCAAATATCTTTGCAGAGATATTTAAAACTTACGAAATAAACCTCGTAGGACCCGTGGGAGTTGCAGCATTTGTAGGACTATTGTCTTACATGACACTAAAATACAAGACATTCAATTTGAAACTCTTGGGAACACAAATACTCGTATTCGTAATTTCATTCTTAGTGGCTTCGCTTTTGTTTATTCAAGATATCTATATAATCCATGCATTAATTGCTATTACGCTTATATTCTTGGTTATATTTGGTTATTTATTGATCAAGTCAGTAATGCGAGAAGTGAAGCAGAGAGTTGAACTCCAGAAGCTAACTGGTGACCTAGCGTCTGCCAATGAAAAACTAAAAGGTTTGGACAAACTAAAAACAGAGTTCCTCTCTTTGGCATCTCACCAGCTCAGAAGTCCGCTTACTGCCATAAAAGGCTATACATCTATGGTTCTAGATGGAACATACGGACCAATATCTGAGGAGCAAAAAGAGCCTGTAACACGCGTCTACCAGTCGACAGAGCACTTGGTAAAAATAGTTGAGGACTTGCTCAATGTCTCAAAGATAGAACAAAGGGGAATGGTATTCAACATGACCGATGATACAAAGTTCGACGCACTTGTAAAAGATGTATTCGGACTCGTTGAGATCACAGCCAAACAAAGAAACCTAGGATTTGTTCTAAATGTTTCTGAGGGAGACTACACAATTTCAATGGATCAAGAAAAAATGAGACAAGTAATACTAAATCTATTCGATAACTCTATAAAATATACAAAAGAGGGAGGAGTTGATATAAAAGTTTTCAAACCAACACAAAACACAATTAGACTTGAAGTCAAAGACTCTGGTATGGGAGTAACACCTGAAGTAAAAGAAAGATTGTTCCAAAAGTTTAGCAGAGGGGATGGAGCACGCATGAATACTACTGGCTCAGGACTAGGTTTGTATCTAGCAAAACAAATAATCGCTGCACACAAAGGAAACATCTGGGTAGAATCAGAAGGAAAGGAAAAGGGAAGTACGTTCATCATCGAACTCTTCCAAGAAAAATAATTAGATTTTAGATATAAGAGGGCCGTCTTTGGTATCTTTCACCAAGAAACCTTCTTTTTCTATTTGCATTCTTATTTCATCAGCCAATGCAAAGTTCTGTGCTTCTCGAGCATCCTCACGATCTTTCACCAGATTATGAACTTTTTCAGGGATAACTATTTTCTCTCTATTTGAAATTCCCAATCCTAGATATTTGTCCATAACTTCTAGTGAGTATTTTTTTGAAGCAACGTCAATGTTTTCGTCTCTTAGCATGTCCCACATTAGAGATATTGCTTTCGGTGTATCTAGATCATCTCTCATTACTTCCTCGAAGGAATCTAGGTATGAATTTCTATCTTCACTTTGCAATGGTAAATTATCATATATTGCATAAAGTCTTTTTAATGCAACTTCTGCAGCACGAACTGCATCCCATGTAAAAGAAACTTCCTTTCGGTAGTGTGCAGTAAGTAACCACAATCTGTATGAATGTGGGGATACTCCTGCATCGGACAAGTCGCGAAGGCGGATAGTGTTTCCGAGAGACTTAGCCATCCTTTCGCTATCAGTGAGTGTTACGAAAGCATTGTGCATCCAGATCTTTACATATGGAACACCAGTAGCGCATTCTGACTGTGCTATCTCATTGTTGTGGTGCACTGGTATATGGTCTATACCTCCTGTATGGATGTCGAAAGTCTCTCCAAGAAACTTCATAGACATAGAAGAACATTCTACGTGCCACCCTGGAAAGCCCTTTCCCCAAGGTGCCTCGTAACCAAGCTCGTCGTTAAATTTCCACAATGCAAAATCACTAGGATTCCTCTTTTCACTGTTGTCACCGATCCTTGACTCGCTATTTTCTTTACTTAAGTTAAGCCCACCAAGCTTCCCATAGTTTGGATCCTTTGAAGTATCAAAATACAACCCGTCTGTGGTTTTGTATGTAAAACCCTTTTCATCGAGCTTACTTATGAGTGAAATGTCGTCATCTACATGGTTACTCGCAAATTCCAGCTTGTCCGGGTATGAAATATTGAGAGAAAGTAGGTCCTCTACAAATCTGTCTCTGTAGAAAGTAGCAATCTCTTTCATGGCAGAAATAGTAACTGGCTTGTTCTCTCTTTTTAGTGCGATCATCATCTTATCCTCACCAGTATCTCCATCACTCTTTAAGTGTCCTATATCTGTTAGATTCATTACTTGCATTACACCGTATCCATTTTGGAGGAGCACTCTCTTTATAGTGTCAGCAAACACATATGAACGAAGATTGCCTATGTGTACATAGTCATATACTGTTGGTCCGCAGTTATACATCCCAACCATCTCACCAGGAGATTTATCGAGCTCGGTTAGACCTTTGTTTAATGTATTGTAGAATTTTATAGCCATTTTTTAGATTTGAAGTATATATACATTGAGAAAGCAATTACAAACATGGAAAGTGCTATGAATGCAATCGAGTCATACCCTTGTATAATCTCAACACCATCAAAAGTGTTCATCCCAAAGAAGCCTGTTACCAAAGTAAGAGGCAGCATGATCACTGTAATAATTGTGAGTATACGAATAGCATCGTTATTACTAGTTTGGAGAAGGGAATCGTTAGTGATTCGAAGATCAGCGAGTATTTCTCTGTGACTTTCTAGAAGTGCCGTCATCTTGTTGTATTCACCAAACACACTTGAAGACTTGAGCGGGAAAGTATGACCAAAAAAATCTTTTCCAATGGTGTCTAAAGAGTTTAGAATATCTCCATGAAATCTTGTAATCTGTTTTACATCAAGGAGATAGTGGTTTACTGTAGAAATCCTTCCAACCATTTTTGCTTCTTTTTTATCAAAAATATCTTCTTTGATACTTTGCAAAACATCGTCGAAATCTGACACTTGGTGTGTTGCACCTCTATATAGTTGAACAAGAAGACTAAAGAAAAAGTCATGGCTTGATCCCTTAAACATAGGCATACCGTCAATGATAGGTGAGTCGAACTTTTCCGCCATGTTATTTAGAACTTCACTTTTTCTTGGATGTATTGTAAGGACAGCATCTTTAGTTACTACAAAGTTGAACTCCTCATCGAGTACTTCGCATTCAGAATTGTTTGATTTGCAACTAAAGTTTGATATATCAGGAAAGTGTAGGACCAAATATACAACATCATCATACAGATCAACACGCCCTCTGGGTGTTGGACGAAGAATTTCCTCCTTTACAGCATCTGGGATGCCATATGTTTCTGCGCATGCTTCTACTTCCTCTACCGTAGGGGATATCAGATCAACCCAAGTAATCTTTTTATAACTATATTTTGAAACCATGGTTAGATTATACCCAATATTTGACCGATTTGTAAGTATTTGACAAATACTTGGCATTTTATAAGGAATATGATAGAATCCTATTTACTTATGGCTACAAAGAAAACAACAAAAAAGACAGTTTCTGAGGGGGAATTCGCTGTTATAGATACAGGGGGAAAACAGTACAAAGTTGCTGTTGGAGATGTTTTCAGAGTAGAAAAACTTGGAGATGACATGGAAGAAGGAAAATCAATATCATTTGACGATGTATTGCTTGTAGACGACGGAAAAGGAGCTACAACTATCGGAGACCCATTTATAAAGGGAGCAAAAGTTGAGGCTAAGTTCATCAAGAACGGAAAGGCAAAGAAAGTTATTGTTATCAAATACAAACAAAAGAGTAGATACTTCAAGAAAAAGGGACACAGACAGCCATTCTCAGAAATACAAATAACAGCTATAAAATAAACCCAGAACTTAAAAGGCCCTCAAGAAGAGGGCTTTTTAAGTTCTGGGTTGACTGAAAGCAAGATTATAGTAGACTGAGAAAAAACCAAATACAATGTACCCAGTTTTAGAAAAGGAACCAATATGCACAGGTTTCGTTCACTCTTATAGCTCTTATTCATTTGAAGTATATATGCTTGAAGGAGAATATCCCGGACACATTCAAGAAAGAAAGGCTCTTTTTGTGAGCGAGTTCTCAGTCTCATTCTGTTTAATTAAAAAGGGCATTTCTGTGATTGAGTTACTAACTTTTGATAATCCGGAGACAGGGGGATTAAAACTTGTATACAGTGTCCCCCAGGGAGAATCCGGTTTTGATCACGCGGTTCCTTTAACAGGAAAGGTGGAGAGTCTCAGAAGTACATGTATCACCGGAGAAACAGAATTACAATGGAAAAAACCTTTAAAGAGTTAATCAGGTATTATTCCTGATTTTTTATTTTTAGTATCTACTTTTTAGAGCATTACTTAGCGTGTCAGTATCTGAGTACTCGATCTCAGTTCCAGTCGAGAGTCCCTTTCCTAGTGTAGTTATCTTTAATTCTGTTCCAAAAGTTTTTTGAATATTTTCGCGTACTATATCTGCAGTATGGTCTCCGTCACGACTCGCGGAAAATGCGAGTATTACTTCACTAAGATTATTTTTATTTATGTCAGTTTTTATCCGATCTAGTAACTGGTTCATTCTCACTCTTTGATTTGTATTTTTCTCAACTATTGGGATAGAGCCTCCGAGTAGAAAGTACAGTCCATTGTATGCACCGGACTTCTTCATCCCTTCATAGTCTGCATCTTTTTCTACAACCATTAGAATAGATTTATCTTTCGCTGGGTTTGCACAATCTGAGCAAGTATTACTTTTACCTTCAAAATACCGGAAACACATCTGGCACTCAGATACTGTTTCAGATACTTGGTTGATAAGATATGCCAAGTTGTTCCTTCTTTCTTTTGACACTCGGAGTAGGAAATAAACAAACCTCTTTGCTTGTCGTTCGCCGATACCAGGAAAGTTTGCAAACTCTTGTGCAAGTTTTTCTATACTATTCATATATTAGAAATTGTCTACAGAAACTGCGCCATTTGTCGGAGCCTCTATTCCACTTTTTTCATAATGCTTCTCGATTGAGAGGTAAGTTGTCTTTGCACCATCGAAGAACAGTTCAACCATTCCAGTTGGTCCGTTTCTGTGCTTCTCGATCAAAACTTCAACTATGTTTGTCTTTTCACTTTGTTCTTTGTATTTGTCCTCTCTGTGTAAGAACATAACAACGTCAGCATCTTGCTCGATAGAACCGGAGTCTCGAAGGTCAGAGAGTCTTGGTCGGCCTCCACGAGCTTCAACTGCACGAGATAACTGTGACAGTGCTAGAACCGGAACGTTTAGTTCTCGAGCTAGTTGTTTGAGTGATCTAGAGATTTCAGTAACCTGATTTACCATAGAGTCATAATCTTTGGTAGAAGCCATAAGCTGAAGGTAGTCTACGATTATCATATCGAGTCCGTATTCACTCATCCATCTTCGTGCCACTGAACGCATAGAAACGATAGTGTTCGCAGCTTTGTCATCGATATATATTTTTGCTTTTGCGAGTCTATCTAGCGCTTCACTTATTACAGAGAATTCTCGATCAGAAGAAATGTTACCAGTTCGAAGGTTCCATGCAGAAACTTGAGATTCTGCAGCAAGCATTCTTTGTGTTAGCTGTGAAGCACTCATTTCAAGTGAGAAAATACCTACAGACATGTTGTGTTTGGTTGCTGTTTGTCTAGCGATGTCTAGTGCCAGAGTTGTCTTACCGACAGATGGTCTAGCGGCTAGTATGATGAGGTCTGATCTTTGTAGTCCTGCCAACATCTTGTCTAGGTCTCTAAAACCAGTTGGGATACCTCGAAGTTCACCCTTGTTTGCATGCAAGTGCTCTAGTTCATCCCATGTCTCTGCGAGTGCTTGTTTGATACTTACGAACTTATGATGTTTTTGAGATTGAGAAACAGCAAATATCTTTTGCTCTGCTTTGTTCAAGATATCATCTACATCTCTACCTCCATCATCACGAGCAAGTTGATCAATCTCTCTTGCAGACTCGATAAGAGATCTCAAGAGAAACTTTTTGTGTACTATTCCTGCATAGTGCTTTATGTTCGCAGACGTAGGAACTTCTTCAACAAGACTTGTTAGGTATGACGCACCTCCGATACTCTCTAGTGTTTTCTTTTCTTTTGCACGACTTGTTATAGAAACGAGATCGAGTGGATCGCCACGTGAAGAGAGCTCTAGTATGAGTCTATATAGAGCTTTATTCTTTTCAGAGTAAAAAGAGTCGGGGACAAGAGTGTCTGTTATTTCATACAACGCTCCACCTCGGAGCATTACTGAACCTAGCACTGCCTTTTCGGCTTGTGCATCGTTTGGTGGAACGTACTCTTTGTATGACTTGTCCGTTTTCATAATGTGATTGTAGCACGCACATGCTCACGGAACACAAACTAGAAAGCAGGGGAATGTGTGAGAAATGTGGATACCTCGAAAAGGAGACTAAATCTGCCTTTTTTGTTATAATTTTGCCATGGATAAAAAACGAATGCTCTCAGGTGTCAAACCAACAGGACGCCCTCATATTGGTAACTACTTTGGTGCTATGCGCCAGTTTGTTGAATTTGAGAAAGATTACAACAGCTTTTTCATGATTGCAGATTATCATGCACTCAACGGTATTCAGTCTCGTGAAGAAATGGAGATGAATATACTAGGAGTTGCGATGGATTACCTCGCAATCGGACTTGATCCGAAAAAATCTATAATTTTCAAACAATCTGATGTGTCTGCACACACAGAATGCGCATGGGTTTTCAATACGATAACAACAATGCCATTTCTTATGAGGGCACACGCTTTCAAGGATGCAGAAGCAAAGAACAAAGACATAAATGTTGGAACTTTTGATTATCCTCTTTTGATGGCGGCAGATATTTTACTTTATGACACTGACGTTGTTCCTGTTGGGCAAGATCAAAAGCAACACGTAGAAATTGCACGGGATACAGCTGAGAAGTTCAACCGAATATTTGGAGATACATTCAAGCTTCCAAAAGAAATGATTCTTGAAAGTGTTGCTATTGTTCCAGGTATTGATGGCCAGAAAATGTCAAAAAGTTATGGGAACACAATTCCTCTTTTTGCAGAACGGGACGAGATTGTAAAAGCGGTGATGAGTATTGTTACAGACTCAAGCGGAGAAAGACCAGAAAATGTTTTCCAAATTCACAAACTATTTAGAGATGAAGCTTCACTAAACGCCCTTTACGAAGAAAAGAAAGGTAAATACAAGGATTTGAAAGAAGCATTGATTGAAGATATTGAAGAATTTATTGCTCCGATGCGCGAGAGAAGAAAATACTTTGAACAAAACAAAGAAGAGGTTTTGAAAATACTTGAAGACGGAGGAGAGAGAGCTCACGCTGTCGCCGATAAGAAAATGAAAGAGATTAGAGAGAAAATAGGGGTAAATCTATATTAAACATACATGACAGGATACAGGGTATTCATAAATTCTGTTGGGACTGGTTTTAGGGCTGATAAAAAAGCCTTTTTACTAACCATCCTAACGACGATAATAGTTTCTTCTTGGTCATTTATAACAATGGCTTCTTTTGCTGAGATCATAAACATAGTTGCCGACTCTATAGCAACTGGAGTTCTCGATTCAAAGAGACTTATTATTACAATAGTTATACTTATATTTGCAAACCTCATACCAAACCTAACAGACCACTATGATCAATACATGGGGGAGAAACTATTCAAAAGAATAGATCTTTACATGCTCCGTAAGTGGATAAACAAGATATCATCATTAGATCTCGGGACTATCGAAGGAAAGACTTTTCAAGATCTAAACCAAAAGGTGAGTGATCGAGGTACATCGTCGGTCAGTTCTCTAAACAGTTGGTTTTTTAGAAATTTCTCTGATCTTATGCGCCTCATCGCAGCAGCTGCGATATTCCTGACATTTGATTATAGGCTTGCAGTCCTTGCTATCTTGTCAGTTCTACCGAGCTATTTTATCGAGAAGGAGGCAGCAAAAAATATATTTTATCTTTGGAACAAAGAGATAGACAACAGAAAACATCGAAAAGCAAAACTGGGGCACTTTCTTTCTCCGATGAACCTTACTGAACTCAAACTCATAGGCAAAACTACATTTTATGCAAAAAAACTTTTTGGCTACCAAGAAGAGTTCGACGGAGAAACAAATGCTATAAACTACAAAACATTTAAGTACAAACTCGTGGGAGAGGTAATACACGTTATTTGTTTTGTACTTTCGATCATCCTTTTGGTCAAATTAGCAATAGGAGGTGAACTTGAGATCGGAACAATGCTCTTCGTGTACACCTCTTTCCAGACATTCCAGTATTCGTCAGCTAGTATATTTAGATCCCTTGGAAGAGTGCGCGAACATATAAATTTTGCGAAAGAGTATTTTGTTCTGTTGGGGACTGTGCCTATCTTTAGTGAGGATGATGGAACTCCATTTGCAAAACAGGATTCTGTTGAGATAACATTTCAAAATGTTTCATTCAAATATCCTGAAACTGACAAATTTGTACTAAAGAAAATCAATTTCAAGATTTCACCAAACGAAAGAATAGCAATAGTAGGAGAGAACGGTGCAAGTAAAACAACTCTCATAAAACTACTTTCCAAAATGTATACTCCAACAGAAGGCAAGATTCTCATAAACGGAAAGGACCTGTCAGAGATAAAAGCGCTCGACTGGCAAAAAAGTATTTCCTTTATGACACAAGACTTCGCTACATACACGGACTCTATAAAGGACCAGATATCATACGGCTCTAGTGGAGATCCATCTAGTGTGTCTCTAGCTCAAGTAGAGGAGGCAGCAAAGAAGGCGCATGCAATAGAGTTCATAAACGATTTGCCGAAGAAATTTGACCAAACACTCGGACGACAGTTCAAAGGTGGAGTGGAGTTGTCTCGCGGGCAAAAGCAAAAAGTGGCACTTGCAAGATTCCTTCTTCGTGACTCAAAGCTTCTCATACTGGACGAGCCAACTGCTGCGATAGACGCACTTGCAGAATCGAGAATATTCAACCAACTATTCGAAGAAGAAAGAAATAGAACTATTATGATTATTTCTCACAGATTCAACACTGTAAAAAGAGCTGACAGAATAATAGTGTTGGAGAAAGGATCCATACTAGAGATTGGAACTCACGAAGAGCTCACTGCCAAAAAAGGTAAGTATAATGAAATGTATGACGCTCAGGCAAAGGAATACCAAGAATAGTAAAGTTGTGTTAATGTGACACATGAAGCTATGGTCCGGTTCATTCCGAGTAAGGAGAACTCGTACACGTAAGTACCCTTTCTAATCTAGGCTATATGTTTCAAAGTACCTGCAATGTTCTTGCGGGTACTTGTTTTTCATAGTAGGATAAAGTTATCCACGGATCCGTCTGACACACGGGGAGGACATGGAGAGATCCACGGGTTTGCCCGTTATAGCTCAATGAGTCGAAAAGTAGGGTGGCACCGCGACCAAAAATCGCCCCTGCACTTATCAATAGATAATTGTAGAGGCGATTTTTTGTCTCTCGAAAATAATACATGCGTACAATAATAGGTGAATTATCATCAAAAAAGGGAGAAGAAGTAACAATCAATGGTTGGATAAACGTCCGTCGTGATCAAGGGAAAATGATTTTCTTGGACTTTAGAGATAGGTCAGGAGTGGTACAAGGTGTGATATTACCTGGAAGCGAAGCAATGGATACAGGGAAGTTGCTACGCTCTGAGTGGGTTGTAGAAGTAAAAGGAAAAGTAAATGAACGTCCTGAGAAAAATAAGCAAGCAGGAAAAAAGAATGGTGATATCGAACTAGAAATATTGGAAATAATAGTCCTATCACCTGCTCATGAACTTCCTTTCGCAACAGATGCAGAACTAAATCTAGACACACTTCTAGATTACAGACCTCTTACTCTTCGTCGGGAGAAGGAGCAATCAATATTCAAGGTTCAACACACACTTCTAACAGGATTCCGTGAATATCTAAACACACAAGGCTTCACAGAATTTCAAGCGCCAAAGATAGTAGGGGATGACGCAGAAGGAGGAGCTGGAATATTCAAGATTGAATATCTTTATGATCAGCCAGCATATCTTGCAACTTCACCTCAACTATACAAACAGATCATGGTTGGTGTTTATGAGAGGGTGTATGCAGCAGGACCACAATTCCGTGCAGAGAAGCATGCAACTTCTCGTCATCTAAACGAAATATCCATGCTCGATATCGAAATGGGATTCATCAAAGACCATACAGATGTGATGGATATGATTTCAAACACACTTCGATACATGACAAAAGAAGTCATAGAGAAAAATGCAAAAGAATTGGAAATCTTCGGAATTGAAGCTCCTCTTGCTCCAGAGAAATTCCCAGTTATAAAGCTTCGAGAAGTTCAGGAACTTATAAAAAAGGAAACTGGAGTGGACAAGACAACAGAACCAGATCTTGATCCAGAAGACGAAAGATGGCTTTGTGAGTATTCAAAAAACAATCTTGGAAGTGACTTTATCTTTGTCACACACTATCCTGTTTCAAAGAGACCGTTCTATACAATGGAAGACCCAGAAGACCTAGGAATGACAAAAAGTTTCGACTTGTTATTCCGTGGAGTTGAGATCATCTCTGGAAGTCAGAGAGTTCACGAGTACGACATGTTGATTGAAAAGATTAAATCAAAGGGACTAGATCCGGCAAGGTTCGAATTTTACCTTATGGCCTTCAAATACGGACTTCCGCCACACGGAGGAATCGGGATGGGGCTCGAGAGACTAACACAGAAGTTCCTAGGAATTGAGAATGTAAAAGAAGCAACTCTTTTTCCACGAGACATAAACCGAATAGACCAGAGACTTTCGAAATAGTAAAAAGCCGAGCAATTTGCTCGGCCTTTTATTTTACAAGTATAGAATAAAAGTGTATTCTCTATTAAAATTGATGTTATATGAAAAGAATATATTTAGCAGTTGAAACCCTGAGTCCAGGAGAACTTGAAGAAATTCATGGATTAGCAGAGGCGTGCGGTTTTGACACTACTATTAGCACGTTATTCAAAGAAGAGTTTGAGGATTTTTTTAAAAGCGGTATAAATTACATTATTTTCTCTGAGAATAAAAAAGTATCTTTTTTCAAAGAGTCCCATGACATTGAAGCTTCTTTTGAAGAAGCAACAGATTTCATAAAATCAGTTGCAAAAATCACCGCTTAAATGCGGGTTTTTATTTTCTCCTAAGATGCTTTATACTAATAAGATTATGCAAGCACCGAAAAATCTATATAGTGATTACAAAAAACTTCTAGGAGAATTCATAGGGTTCGAAAGTGTATCTACTGATCCTATATTCAAGCCGAAGATTAGAGCAACTGCCAGCTGGCTCAAAAGCGTCTTTGAGAAGAATGACTTTTCTGTTCACATTGTAGAAGGGTACGGCAACCCGATAGTTGTGGCACATTATACTGTCCACCAACTACTAAAGACGTGTCTAATCTACGGTCACTACGATGTCCAACCAGCAAGCAAGGAGGACGGCTGGAAGAGTGATCCATTTACACTTCGAGAATCAAAAGGACGACTAATAGCACGTGGTGCAGTAGACAACAAAGGCCAGGTATCCATCCACATGGCTACTATATTTTCCCTGATAAAGAAGAAATCTCTTAACTACAACGTAACATTTCTTATAGAAGGCGATGAAGAAAGTGGAACAGGGGATATAGCAGGATTTTTGAAGGAGAATAGGGACATTATCGCTTCAGATTTCGTTCTTATCTCAGATGGTGAGATCTCTGCATGTTATCCGACACTTGAAGCAGGCTTTCGTGGTGTACTAAATGCAACTCTCACCATAAACACAAGTGACAGAGATCTCCACTCAGGACTATACGGTGGAGCAGTGCCGAACGCTGCACACGAACTAACTATCATGCTCGACAAGCTTTTCGACGAAGAAAGTTATACAGTTTCTATTCCAGGATTTTATGAGAATGTACCTGATGTTAGCAAAAGCCAACTTACCGACTCCAAGAATCTTCCTTTCTCACTCTCTGGTGTAAAAAGTGTAACAGGGATAAAAAACATGCTTCTAGAGAAAGGACACAACTTCCACACACAAGTCGGATTCCGCCCAACTGTTCAGGTTACAGGACTTTCTTCTGGATACACTGGTGTAGGATTTCGAAATAGTGTTCCTCACACAGCCACAGCAAAGCTAAACTTCCGTTTGGTTCCAGAACAAGACCCACGAGAGATAGCAAAAAAAGTTTCTTTGTACATAAAACAGATTTCACCCAAACATGCTGAAGTAATATTCAAAGCAGGAGAGTCCAGTAAAGGAGTGAGACTCGATGTGGAAAATGAATACACTGGAAATATAAAGAAAATGATGGAAAAAATATACAAGAAAAAGGTTCTTGTGAAGCACTGCGGTGCAACACTTCCGATCGTAACAGAAATAGATAGACTTCTAGGAGTCCCGCAGATCCTCGCTCCGCTTGCAAATGAAGACTGTAGAATGCACGCCGTAGATGAAAACTATGAAGTTGGACACGTAAGGAAAGCACTAGCTCTATCTTGGTCCCTATTTGGGAAGAAAGCAAAATAAGAAAAGCCCTTATAGATAAGGGCTTTTTGCTATTCTCTATCTATCCCACCCCAAAAACTACTGGAGCATGAATCAATGTCGGGACTTGATCTGCTACCATCTATGTCGTGAGACCTGATGGTATTCTGATCTACTATACTCCAAGACACATCTCCATCGAATCTGTCTGAGTGATAATTGTGACTCATAGGATCCTTTGTGCTGTCGGGGTTGGCACCTTGCGCCAAATCTTCCGGCTGAATATCCTTCGTTTTCATAAATATATTGGTTTTAGAGCCAACTAAATGTTCTTTTTTCATCACCTTTTTTTCTCACAAAAGGTACGATTTTGATCTTTCTCTTACGATCGATCTTCTTCTTGCTTTTTTCAGTAATCTTTTTCATAAGTTAAATACGGGTTTGGTTGTGAAATAGATATTATTATTCAATTTTTAAGTTACAAAAATCACCAGCTTTTTTGGCTGGTGTCTTTGTTCAATACTTTTCTAAATAGTTATATAGATAGAGGAGTGGTGTTTGAGCACAGGCACAAGCCAAAAATAGCATTCATATAGAAATGAATGCGCTTTAGCCATGAGCATGTGCGACTAATTAACATGTAGTAAATATAGCAGAAAATAAAAAACCCGCAACTACGACTGAGGTGCGGGTACTGGTATTTGTATTTCACAAATCTTGTCTTTGTTTTGCTCAATATGCACGGAACAAATATCAAACACAAGTTCCATTGTTTTGTCTATGTGGTGGATATCTTCCATTCTACAGACAAAGCATATTGAAATCTGATTTGGGATTTCAAACTTCAATATTGTGCCATTTTTTGGCTTCCCAATGAAAAATGATTTGGTATTCTTTCCAATAATCTTATTGTTAGAGAAACGAAAGGAATGACTAAATGTTTCAGACACTATCCCATCTTTGTCATTTCTGGCAAAAACAGTAAAAGGAACATCATCTTTACTTCTCATTTCAAGCAAAAACTTTTTCACAACATTTATAAGCCTATTCTGCGTAACGCAGAAAAAGCCTACTTGCTCTTGAAGTCTTTGCTCCAGGATCCTTTGATCTAGCATGTTTTTAATTTTTTCCGATGATACAATTATTTGTTCCAAATGTCAATTCTTTTCTACCGTCACGACTGGTACAATATACCCACATGGACAAAGAGGCCTACAAAATAAAAACAAAAGAGTTCGAGGGACCACTCGAGCTCTTGCTTCACCTGATAGAATCAAGAAAGCTCTTCATCAACGACATATCTCTCGCTGATGTTACAAATGAGTATATCTCTTATATCAAAAATCTTACCGGCAGAGACGTAGGTGAGATTACAAACTTTATATCTATATCTGCGACACTTATACTTATAAAAGCGAGGTCACTACTCCCGAACCTAGAACTAACTGAAGAAGAAAAAGGAGACGTGTCAAAACTAGAAGAAAGACTATTCTTATACAAGAAGATTAGTGAGTCTGTAGAATTGTTACGTACTCATTTAATAAATCAAAAAGGAAGAACCCAACCCCTCAGAGAAAGAAAGGTCGGGAAGATATTTGCTCCGACACCTGACATAAATCAGAATTCCATTCTAGAAGCAATAAAGTCTGTTGTAAATTCTCTGCCTGAAGAAAAGGAAAGTTTGCAAGAAATATCTGTAAAGATAACCGTCAACATAGACTCGATGATAGAAAAGATCACTGAGAGAGTACAATCGGCACTCAATACTTCATTTAGTGACTTCTGCTCTGCTGAATCTAAAGGAAAGACAAAGGAGGAAGTAAAGGTAGTGACCATAGTTTCATTTTTGGCACTTTTGGAGCTCATACGAGAGGGAATAGTAGATGCTTTGCAAAATGACAGATTTGAAGATATGACAATAGTAAAATGGGAAGAGGAAACTTCTGCAGAAAACATGGTAGAATTGTAAAATATATTTATGAACCAAATAAGTTTAGAAGCAAAAATTGAAGGCTATCTCTTTTGGAAAGGAGAACCAGTGGACAAAAAAGACCTTGCCCAAGTATTTTCTGTTAGCAAGAGTGCTGTTGACGAAGCATGTATACAACTACACGCGAACCTTTTACAAAGAGGAGTTAGACTCTTGGAAACAGAGGACCAGGTAGAGATACGTACTCATGAAGATCTCGAGAAACTCATAACAGAGGCAAACAAAGAGACTTTGTCGAAGGAACTTTCCAAGCCAGCTCTTGAGACTCTTGCTATAGTTCTATATAGAAACTCTGTAACAAGAGCTGATATAGATTACGTAAGAGGAGTTAACTCTACATTTATATTACGTATGCTTGCTATCCGAGGATTGGTTGAGAAATATACAGACCCATTAGACTCTAGAAAAGTACTATACAAGCCTTCGATGGACCTCCTGTCATATATCGGAGTAGAAAATACTTCTATGTTACCTTCATACGAGACTTTCAACGCGATACTTCTGTCCAAAGGTGTTCCTGAAGTGACCCCGGCAAAAACAGAAAATGAAGACCCTGAATAATCTTACAATTCCAAAAAAAGAAATATCACAACTTCTAATTGTGATATTTTTTTCAGTTTGTATTTATTTTTTGATGAGAAACACAGTAGACAGAGTAACAACAGAGCCAGCTGTAATTACCGATAAATGTACTGATACGATGAATCTTTCGGAAAATTTAGTACTCGCACAAAATGCGATAGTTTATGACATAAAGACAAACTGCGTACTGTATGCAAAGAATATTGAAAAGAGAGTACCAGTTGCTTCACTCACAAAACTTATGACCTCCATAATTGCAACTGAATCATTAGCAGGAACTACCGAGCTTACTATTACAGAGGAAGATTTGGAAAAACCAGACAGCCAAGGATTGAGATCTGGCGACATTTTCACATTAGATGAGCTAGTCAAGCTTACACTTTTGACTTCTTCAAACGACGGCGCACATGCCATATCTAGGTATATAAACAAAAATATTGCCGAGAATGAAAATACTCTTTCACTAATGAATAAAAAGTCATTGGATATAGGTATGACAAACACTGTTTTTTACAATGAAAGTGGACTAGATGAGGGAAGTGAACATGGGTCTCTCTCTACTGCGAAGGATATGTCTATATTACTTTCATATATCTACACAATGAAACCCGAGCTACTCGATATCACTTCCACAAACAATCTTTCTATTTCTGACATGAAAGGGGATGCGCTCATTTACAAAAACACCAACCCTTATACCAACATGATCCCAGCATTGTCACTGTCAAAAACTGGATATACATATATCTCTGGAGGAGCACTAGGTATAGTTTTCGAAAAAGCACCACTTCATCCTATCGTCATAGTTGTCCTTGGGTCAACAAAAGAAGGGAGGTTCGTAGACACACTCGCTCTTGTAAATAAAGTTCTAGAAAAATAAAAACTGTATTGGTTATACAGTTTTTTGTGGAATTAAGTTGCTCAAAAACTCTTTGAACAACTCTACCGTTTCATAGTGATTAAACGGTTTTGGGTGGGCACTCCAAATATTTTCATGCTCATTTGCTTGCGACACAGACTCCAAGGAATTGCTCACCACATGAACTTTCATGTTGGACCCATATTTTTTTCCAGGAACGAAAAAGTCCTTGAAAGTACCGTCTGGCAAATTACCATCCAAAACCACAAGGTCAAAATCTTTTTGCCCCATCCAATTTTTTGCTTCCGTGATAGTGGTAGCAAATTTAAAAAGTGGTGATTGCCCAGTCTCAGCTGCGGCCTCGCAAAAAGCTAGCTGATGCAACCTCCTTGTAGGAGGGTGATCGTCAACTATAAGCACGCTCACATATCCTTCGGATATATCCATATGTTAACATTTTGAATTATATTATCACATATAGGGATTTTGTCAAACTTATATATTATGGAAAAATTCGCTATAATTGGAATATATTTATGGATACAACCTTTTATTATACGGTTGGACTAGAAGTGCATGCGGAGCTCAAAACTCTGAGCAAGATGTTTTGTGGTTGCAGAAATGACCCTGACGAGGAATCACCAAATAAAAACATTTGCCCTATTTGTATGGCGCATCCTGGCACTCTTCCAATGCCGAACCTTGAGGCAATAAAATCTGTAGTAAAGGTTGGTCTTGCAATAGACGCAAATATTGCAAACTTTACGGAGTTTGACCGAAAAAACTATTTTTATCCTGACATACCAAAAGGGTACCAGCTCAGTCAGTATAAACACCCTATCGTAACAGGAGGAAAGCTTGCAGGCTTCGATATAACCCGTATTCATCTAGAAGAAGATACAGCGAACTCCAAGCATGACAAAGGTGACTTTACCTTAGTAGACTACAACAGATCAGGTGTGCCACTCATGGAGCTCGTAACAGAGCCACACACTTTCGAAACAGATATCGAAGCCTCGAAAATGGCGTCCAACTTTGCAAAAGAACTGCAATTGCTGTTGTGGTACCTCGGTGTATCGGAAGCAAACATGGAAAAAGGTGAAATGCGAGTAGAGGCAAATATTTCTGTGTCACCAACCAAAGGTCAGTTCGGCACGAAAGTTGAAGTGAAAAATCTCAACTCTTTCAAGAGTGTTGAGAGAGCAATGATATTTGAATACTCGAGAATGAAAAAACTTATCGAAGCAGACAGGGGAGATGAAATCGTACAGGAAACAAGAGGCTGGGATGAAGCCAAGCAATCTACATTCTCACAACGATCCAAAGAAAACGCCCACGACTACAGATACTTCCCAGAGCCTGATATACCAAAGTTTTATTTACAGGAAATATTTGGCGAGAATTTCGAAAAGATAGGCGCACTTCCTGAAACACCCGAACAAAAAAGACTACGTTACAGAGAGAATTTTGGAATCAAAGATGAGGACATAGAAAGTTATGTGAATGACACAGAGCTTGGTTTTTGGTTTGAAGAAGTTTCAAACATACTAAAAGAAAAAGACAAGATAAAATCTGCATCTAACTTCACAACTTCTGATCTTGTAGGGATAAGAAAGATAAACAAGAATGCACGACTACCAAAAGCTACTTCTTTCGCAGAGATTATCGACATGTATACAAAAAGTGAACTTACATCTCGTGGTGCAAAGGACATATTGGCTGTTTTGATAGAAGAAGATATCTCTCCTAGGGAGTACACAGAGAAAAACAACATGATTCAGAAACATGATGAAGGCGCAATTAAAGAGATTGTACAAAAAGTTATAGACTCAAACCCATCTGTTGTGGCGGAGTACAAGGCGGGCAAAGAGACTTCTATCCAGTTTCTAGTTGGCCAGGTCATGAAGGAATCGAAAGGAAGCGCAAACCCAAAAATGGCAAATGAAATATTGAAGGAAATGATTAATAACATAAGTATATAAATGAAAAACTTTTTACTAATAGTTGGGATAGTAATTGTCTTCGTGTTTGCTCTGTATTTATGGCAGAAAAATGCTGGTGATGTTACGACCTCTGGCAATAAAACTTATAAAGAAATGACAAGTAGGGAAGTCGCGCTACTTTGTACGACAGACATGGCAACTGAGTTCCATATCCACCCAGAAATAAGAATATTTATAAATGGGGCCGAAGTACTAGTACCTCACGATACTGGAATAAAGCCACTTTGTATGAACTCTATACATACACACAAGGACACACCGGTTGTACATGTAGAATCCCCACTCCAAAAAGACTTTACTCTCGGAGACTTCTTCGCAGTTTGGGAGAAACCATTTGATTCAACACATCTACTCGACTACATCGCAACAAGTACAGGTCAAATCACAGTAACTGTAAATGGCACAAAAGTAGACACGTTTGAAAACACAGCACTAAACGACACGGACCAGATCGTGATTGAGGCAAATTATTAGTCTGATATAATAGATACTATGAAAATATTTGGAAATAAGAAAAAGACACGGGTTGCAATAAATGGCTTTGGTCGTATCGGTCGTGCATTTATGAAAATTGCATGGGAGAACCCAGAGATTGAAATAGTCGCAGTAAACGACTTAGGAACGATAGAGTCTCTATCTTATCTTCTCAAATATGACACTGTATACAAAACATGGAAGCATGAAATCACAGAAGACGACACTCATATCATAATAGACGGGAAAAAAGTATTGTTTGTTTCTGAGAGAGACACGACGAAACTTCCATGGAAGGATCTCGATATCGATGTAGTAGTAGAATCTACTGGACTCTTCACTTCATATGACAAAGCAAAATTTCACCTAGACTGTGGAGCAAAAAAAGTTGTGATCTCAGCACCTGCCAAAGGGGGAGATGGGTCAACAGCGGGCGAGACAATACTAATGGGAGTAAATGAAGATAAATTTGGAACTTGCGACATCACAAGCAACGCTTCTTGTACTACAAATGCTGCATCTCCGCTTATCGCAATACTCCATGAAAAAATAGGTATTGAGAAAGCTATCCTAAACACAGTCCATGGCTACACAGCGTCTCAGTCACTAGTAGACGGCCCAAGTAAAGGTGATCTTCGTGAAGGACGTGCAGCTGCACAGAACATCGTACCGAGCTCTACGGGAGCCGCTATTGCCGTAACAAAGGCCTTTCCTGCGCTAGAGAACAAATTTGACGGTATATCTATCCGGGTTCCTGTACCTGCCGGATCTATCGTAGATATTACATTTATTGCAAAGAGAAATACGACAAAGGAGGAGATAAACCAGATATTGACTGACGCGTCGAAGAGTCCCGAGTGGAGCAACCTTTTCGCTACTACAAATGAACCACTTGTGTCTTCAGACATTCTCGGTAACTCTCATGCATCTATTGCTGATCTAGAGATGACACGGGTAGTGGATGGAAACCTTGTGAAGGTTATGGGATGGTATGACAACGAAATGGGGTACACCTACACTCTAGTTGATCACGTGATCAAGACAGGGAAGACAATTAAGTAATTATGGAACAACCATCAAAAGCAAATTACGACTTACTCTTAGAAGAAATGGAATCCAAAGGTTTTCATCCTTACAACACTATTGGGTTATATGAAACGAAAGGGGTTAGTGGTAAAAATAACCCAGAGGGTGGCATGTTCAAGTTTGAAGAGTGTCAAGTTCAAACATTAGAAGAAGCGAAAGAGAGTATCAAAAACCTTCCTGAATTCGCTGAAGTTAAAGATAAAATGGAGGTTGAACTTATTGAAATACCTTCTAGTGTAGAGGGAAGAAATTATTATGTTTTTGTTAAGATAAGCGAATGATTATGAGATGGTATGGCAATGAACCAGGGTATACGTATACATTAGTGGAGCATGTGATTAAAACAGGGGAAACGATAAAATAATCCTAAATTATAAAGGCTATTATTTCTAAATAACACTTCAACACAAGTGTTATTTTTGTTTTGTGATGGATATCTTCATATTGACCCTTTTGCGAAATAGTTATATTATGTCGTAAACAAAACCTTACAAAATGGTAGAAAAAATAGATACTTTGGAGCAATTCTCTGAGATGATTACCAGCGACTATCCAATCCTAAAAGACGGAACCACTAGTTCTGACGTATTTGCGTACGAACTAAAGGACGGCGCCCTTGATAAAGAACACTATATTGCTCTTTGTCTTCGTGCAATACCGGAAGCCCTTACTATATTCCCTGAATATCCATCGTGCATTAAGTTTGTTAGATGGATAAACAAAGCAGGGATCTTAACGGAAGAAATACTCTTAAGCTTGGTGGAGCTTATTAAAAACTGGACCGAAGAATCATACCCTAATCGTTTGCACGAAAGGTCAATGGTGATTTTGGAAATAGCACACAGCGCAAAGCATATTTTGTCTTTTGACGAAATAATAAGTATTTCTCCAAAAACCACCAAAGACAATCCGTGGTGGGTTCATATTTTACTTTATAAACATGACCCTGAAAAAGCACTGGAAGATTTGCAACACATGCCTACAAGTCATTTTTCCGACAAAGTAATAGTTTACATACCTATGTACCTAAGCACTTTTTCAAAGGAGCAACTAATGGAAAAATTTGAGAGACTTCAACTGCCGAACACAGAAAAGAGTAAGTTGCTAAAATGGCTTGAAATTTTTGCAAAAGCAAAGCCTAAGGAAGGGTAATGATAGAATAAAACAGTTTCCCAGCGGGAGCTGTTTTTTTATTCATACACGATTTCCATGTTATAATGTATTTATGGGTTATTTCGATAAAATATTCAATAAAAAACAAGAAAATCCACAAATCGAAGGAGGTTTTGTAGAACCAGAAATAAAAAAAGGTAAAATTGCTGGAGTAGAAGTAGATTACTTTACTGTCGAAGACAATTTTGGAAATCCTACACTAGTACTAAAACATGTGTATTCAGATGAACCTGGAATACTTTTTAGGATAATAAATTCACCATTAGAATAATTTAAATTAATAAAATACATGAGAACTGAAAATTATAATGAGGGGAGTGTGCATTCATTTGACAAAACTGAGAGCTTGGAAGAAAAATTAGACTTAGTGCAGACTCAAATTGCAGGAACAAATCAGCCGAAATCCAAAAAGGATTTGGAAGACTACGCATCTTACCTTCGCATAAAAATTGAAGAAGAGAAGAACAAGGGAAGTTTGCCAAACTAATATGAAAATATATTTGGGATCAGATCATACAGGATACAAGCTCAAAGAGTCGGTAAAAGAATCTTTGATTGAAAGTGGTTATGAGGTAGTCGATGAAGGATCTTTTTCATTCGACAAGGATGACGACTACCCAGACTTTGTAAGAAAAGTTTCCGAGAAGGTTTCCAATGATGAGGAAAGTTATGGGATAGTCTTTGGCGGATCTGGACAGGGAGAAGCGATGGTTGCAAATAGATATGCCAATATCAGATGTGCAGTATTTTATGGAGGGGTTATAGCAAAGGAGGATGTAGACATAGAAGGCAGGTCTAGTTCCGACCCTCTTGAGATCGTAAAACTATCTAGACTCCACAACAACGCAAACATGTTATCTATTTCTTCAAGATTCACCACAGAAGAAGAGGCATCCACGGCAATAAAAGCATGGCTAGAAACTCCTTTTTCTGGAAACGAAAGACACAGTAGGCGTATTTCAAAATTCTAATATGATTTCTGTAACATTCGACGATGGTTTCAAGAATAATTTTCTGGAAGTTTTGCCGATCTTAAAAAAATATAACATGAAGGCTACTTTTTATGTCAGTAGTGGTTTTATTAATATGCCAGATTTTATGACGAGTGCTGACCTCTTAGAAATGCAAAATTTGGGTAATGAAATAGGATCACATGGCAATACCCATCCTAATCTTGTTTTTTCTTTTGGCAAAAAGCGCAAAGAAGAGATTTTTGATTCAAAGAAAAAGCTGGAATCTTTTGGTGTGAGAATCGACACCTTTGCCTATCCATACGGCTGGCATAATAAAAAAATCAGGCAACATGTTAAAGAATCTGGATATAAGGGGGCGCGCGCATTTAGGCCATATAGAAATTTTAATACAAACAAAACAGATATTTTTGCTTTATCTACAGTTGCCGTTACAAGAAATACAAATTCAGAAAACATTAAAGACTTAATACAAAATAATCCATGTAACACTTGGACAATTCTAACTTTTCATGGAATTACAAAAAATCCCAGATTTTGGGATTGTGTTCCGGAAAAACTTGAAGAGATACTTTCATATATTGATAAAAGTGGACTAGAAACTGTAACAATTTCTGAAGGTATTGATATCATGTATAATCAGGACATGAGGAAATAGATTAGCATTTAATTTACCAAGAAGATGGAAATAATACCCGCGATTTTGCCAGAAGATGTACAAGCTATAAAAAATCACCTTACAGAAGTAATGGGTGTTTCGAAGTGGATACAGATAGACCTTTGTGACGGAGTGTTTGTTCCGACACAGACATGGCCATACAACCACACAGACGATTATATATTTGAGCAAATCATGGCAGAAGAAGAAGGATTCCCGTATTGGGACAGATTCAACTTCGAAGCAGACCTCATGGTCAAAAATGCCCATGAATCGTTCGACACCTTTGTACGACTTGGATTTGCGAGAATTGTCTTTCATGTAGAAGCAGAAGGTGATCTTGTAGAGTTCGGAGAATTCCTAGAAGCAATAGACATGGTCACAAGAGACAACATCTCTATAGGTATATCTGTCGGACACCAGACACCACTTGAGAGCATTTATCCACTTGTAAACATAGTAGACTTCGTACAAATAATGGGAATAGAAAAAATCGGAATACAAGGAGAAGAATTTTATCCAGAAACCATCAAAAGAGTTAGACAACTAAAAGAGAAATTCCCAGAAGTTACAATCTCAATAGACGGCGGAGTAGACTACATAGCAGCCAAAGAGTTAAAAGATGCTGGTGCAGACAGACTTATTGTTGGAAGCCATATATGGAACTCTCCAGATATCAAAGAAACAATACAAGAATTTGAACAAATATAATTTTTGCATGATATAATATTTGCATGAGTCTTACTGATACAAAAGTACAGGAACTGGAAATTCGTGCAAACGAAATCAGAAAATCTATTATAGAAATGTTAGTTGAAGCTGGAAGTGGACACACAGCTGGACCTCTCGGAATGGCAGATATTTTCACATATCTATATTTCCATAAGCTTCGCCATGATCCGAAAAATCCATCATGGAGTGAGCGAGACATAGTAGTACTATCAAATGGACACATCTGTCCTGTGTATTATGCAACAATGGCCCATGCAGGATATTTCCCTAAAGAAGAACTCCTTACACTAAGAAAGTTTGGATCACGTCTTCAAGGGCATCCACATCGTGAGTTCATGCCTTGGCTTGAGACTTCTTCGGGACCTCTTGGTGCTGGACTATCACAAGCAGTAGGTATGGCGATAGCAGACAGGATAAACAGAGGACCAAGCTCGGATAGATACATCTATGCACTTCTATCTGACGGAGAACATGGCGAAGGTAATACATGGGAAGCCATGATGCTTGCAGGCCGTGAAAAGCTACGCAATCTCATAGCAATAGTAGATAGAAACAATATCCAAATAGACGGATACACTGAGGACATTCTTCCTCTCGAGTCACTTCGCGCCAAATGGGAAGCATTTAACTGGCATGTTGTAGAGACCAATGGTCACAACTTTGAGGATATAGAAGAGGCGGTTGGAGAGGCGAAAGCAGTGTACGAGAAACCGACTGTGATTATCGCTCATACAATACCAGGAAAAGGAGTAAAGGAATTTGAACGTGATTTCAAATGGCATGGCAAACCTCCAACAAAAGACGAGGCTACCGTAGCACTAAAGGAACTTCGAACCCTTGGAGGAAGGATCAGAAGTGAACATGAATAATATGACCGAGTCATCGATTATTGAGAATAGAAAAGGATTAATAGAAAGACTTCTAAAAGTTGCTGTTTCTAATGCCATAGATTATGAGGAGTATCAAAATTTAAACAATAGACTTGAAAATTTAAGCACAAAAGAATCTCTAAGCACTGAAGAGGAAGAAGAGTTTACTAAAATTATGGATAGAATTAATCTAGCTTCATTCCATACGGAAGAATTAATCAACTTTAAGTTGGCAATGGAAAGATTTGGATTCTCAGAAAAAAATGTGATTGACTTCTTGGCCCATGAAAATGCACACGCCAATAAAGCAGACGAGCTAGACGCAGGGTTTGATAAATATTTACTAACAATATTGGTCAGGGATGGCAAACTAGTCGGTCAACCATCAACACTTTTCAATCTAGATCTTGATCATCCTGAGACTACAACAATACTTAAGAAAATTACATCAGCCCCAGAAGAATACGGAAACAAACTTTCGCCTGATGATATAAATAGTCTAAATAATCTAAATAAATAACATGTTAAATCCTAAACTAAAACTAAATCCAAAAGTATTCAATGACGACGTCGAACAGATCGCTATCCGAGTAGGATTCGGTGAAGGTTTGGTTTTGGCAGGAGACGAAAACAAAGACGTTGTTGCACTTTGTGCAGACCTCACAGAATCTACACAGATGCTCAAGTTCAAGAACAAGTATCCTGAACGCTTCGTACAGATAGGAGTAGCAGAGCAAAACTTGGTCACAGTTGCTTCTGGTATGTCTGCAATGGGAAAGATCCCGTTTTGTTCGAGTTATGCCATGTTTTCTCCTGGTAGAAACTGGGAGCAGATTCGTACCACGATCGCATACAACGATCGCCCTGTGGTGGTTGTGGGCTCTCACGCAGGTATCTCAGTAGGTCCAGACGGCGGTACACACCAAGCGATAGAAGACATCGCCATCATGAGAGTTATGCCAAACATGATGGTGATATCTCCATGCGACGCCATAGAGGCAAGGAAGGCAACCATAGCGCTTGCAAAGATGGGTAAGCCTGCATATCTTCGTCTTGCAAGAGAAAAGACAGGAATAGTTACTACGGACGAAACACCATTTGAGATAGGGAAAGCGGAAGTTCTATATCAGCCAGACGGGATAGCTCACGTTGGAGTTGTCGCGACAGGAGCATTAGTTAGAACTGCAATATTAGCCGCAAGAGATCTTGAGAAGAAAGGTGTCCGAGTAAAAGTGCTAAACATTCACACAATAAAACCAATAGATAAAGACGCCATACTCGCACTCGCAAAAGAAACAAGGAAGATTGTAACTATTGAAGAACACCAAGTGGCAGGAGGATTGGGAAGTGCTGTTGCAGAGACTCTGGCAGAATCTTTTCCTGTACCAATAGAGTTTGTTGGAGTTAAAGACAAATTTGGACAATCTGGAACACCAGAAGAACTACTCGAGCACTACGGAATGGGAAGAGAGGGGATCAAGGAAGCGATTTTAAAAGTTCTAGACCGCTAGGAGATGTCTTACACTTCTCCAAAACTTATTTCCTGTGCAATAGGTGCCGACTGTACACCTGCGCTTGATCCACTACTTATAACAGTACTTGTGTCAGTCGCAATCTTGGCTTTGTGGTGGATCGTACAATATTACCAAAGTGGAAAGTAATCAATCTTGATTTAAAAATACTCTCGATGTGAGAGTATTTTTATTATTCCAAATTAGATTTTGTATTCTTCTTTGCCATTTCTATTATAGATTTTTGGAAATTTATTTTTCCAGCAAGGGTCTTTAACATTCCTTCTCTTCTGTCTTCACTTACATCATTTCCATTATAATTTTTCGGACCTTTTCCAAGGAGCCTAATTTGAGCTTCAAGATTCTCGAGTTCTTCTTCTGCGGATCGTAGTATTTCCATCCATTCTCCTTCAGGACTATTTTTGTCTATCATTTCAACTATGTTGTTTGCAAAGATAGAATCTGGAATATTTGAAGATTCATCCACAAAAGTATCAGACATCTCTTCAATATCTGTTTCAACTCTTTTATCAGGATTTATATTTTCAAATGGTCTATACATAAATTTATATTTTTTTAGGCTTGTAGTCAGAAGGAGCACTCTTTAGATACTCCTCGAGTTTTGCTTTTGGCAATAGTCCTTCTTGAGCTCCGACTTTTTGTGTGACAGACATAGCATTTATAGGTGCCCACATGAGAGCTTCTTCAACTGTTTTTCCGGAGATAAGAGCAGAGACAAATGTAGAGGCGAACGCATCACCTGCACCTGTTCTCTCTACAGGAGAATGTGGATACACAGGCATAAACCAGTTTGTCCCAGACTCTTCTCTGACATATGCACCATTTATACCATCGGTCATTACAACTATTTTTGGACCCAAGTCATGGAGCATGCTCATTAGTTTTAATTTATCTGTCTCTGTAGAGTTTAGTATTCTTTGTGCTTCTTCTACATTGCAGAAAAATATTTCTGTAACCAAGTAGATGTCCCTCAGTTTATCGGTACCTAGTTTTATCTGGAACGTTCCAGGCTGAAACGCAAGCTTTGTTTCTTTGTGTGATTTTACGTATTCTGCGATTTCTTTATGGAATTCTGCAGAATTCTCTCCGAGAGATGTCAGATATATCCATTTTGGAGCTTTCATGTTCTTTGGGAGAGAGTGGGGGAATGGTGCATGCTTCACAAGTATTGTTCTCTCTACATCATACCAAAGTACATAGTGGTAGTTTGTTGGAAACTCACTATTTCTCTTCATGTAGTCTGTCGAAACTCTATTTTTTCTCAATGCATCTAAACAATCTTTTCCATTTTGGTCATCACCAACAGTAGACATAAGTGCACTACTTAGACCGAGACGGCTTGCGGACACTGCTGCGTTTGCACAGTTTCCAACAGCTGGGATCACTTGCACAGATTCATACGGAACCTTATCTCCGAATCTGACACAAAGCTCACTTGCAACACGATCAAGCTTCGAATGCACGTGCGCATCAGTAAGTCTGATAAATGCATCCGTTACGATATCTCCTATTGCCACGAAGTCATATTTTTTTCCAAAATTAAACATTGTTTTTTTGTTTTTTATTATTTATATTATTTGCTTTTTTCATACTTGTTCTAAATAGATTCAACTCCTCTGTAGTTTTGAAGAAACGCTTCTTCCCAGAACCGTCTACTACCATAAAACTACCTTCATTTTCTAGAGACTTTTTGTGCGCTTCTGGGTCTTCTCCATAGTGAAGCAAGTAATCGTCTTTCGTCATTTCCATCCCAATATTATAACACAGCACCAAATACCTTGAAAAACACCGATTTGTGATGTATAGTGATAAAAAAGTACATTGATGAATGTTGGGACCGAAGAAAGCACTCGTATGCTTTCAGTTTTGAAAGAGTCACTTTCTAAGGAAAATCTTCAAAAAATATTAAGATACCTCGGAAGAAAAAAAAGGGTGAAGGAACTTGCAAAAATGGAGAAAAATCAAAACCAGTCAATTTTGGACAAAATCCAAACCTCAATAACAAACTGCCTGAATTCTGGACCATGTAGTAAATGGTTATCCCAGATGCAGTCAGTTGATTTTGAGAAAGTAGGGAAACCTACAACACCGGAGGCGCACTGCTTACACGCAAACACCCAAGCACTTGTTTCTGCCATCACTTCGATGTCAGTTGCAAAAACCACTGGAGGTTTCTGGAACAGTGTTGATGCTGCTCACATAGCAGCATCAAATCTAAACGATTTTTATACTAAAGGCATCCATTTTTGAGATGCTTTTTTTATTTGCTCTTGTTCGTTATAATAGACGGATGATACTTACAACACTTACGTCTCTTTTGGTAATTACAATAATTTTGAGTATTGTCTACTATGTACTCGAGCACCTACCCGAACCATTCAACAAAATTGGTCAGATCATCGTAATAGCTATATTTATTATTTACATACTCAGATTTTTCGGAATCTAAAATACTATGAAAACACTCAGAGAATGCATAGAGGAGGCAAGTGAAGGGGGTTATGCACTTGGACACTTCAATATTTCTAATCTAGAAGGACTACATGGTATTTATAATGCAGCAAAGAAACTAAACCTTCCTGTCATAATAGGTGTATCAGAAGGTGAGCAGAAATTTGCAGGATTAGAAGAGGTTGTCGCACTCGTGAGAGCGATACGAGAGAGAGATAGTTATCCAATATTTCTAAACGCAGACCATCATTCATCTTTCGAATCTGTAAAAGCATGTGTGGATGCGGGTTTCGACATGGTTATCATTGATGTAACAAAACTTCCTTTTGAGGAGAATGTTTCTATAACAAAAAAGTGTGTAGACTACGTAAAATCTTTCAATGAAGAACACGAGACAGATGTACTAGTAGAAGCTGAGCTCGGATACATAGGATCTGGTTCTGACATAAAAGACTCTGTACCAGAAGGGGCGGGAGTACTTACAACACCAGAAGATGCAAAGAAGTTTGTTGAAGAAACTGGAGTAGATCTTTTTGCTCCATCAGTAGGATCAATCCACGGGATCATAAAATCCGGAAAGCCCCATATTGACACTGAACTAGTAAAAAAGATAAAGGAAGCAACAGGAGTTCCTCTGGTACTTCATGGGGGATCTGGTCTCCGTGATGAAGACTTCGCAAATGCGATAGATGCAGGTATTTGCGTCGTACATATAAACTCAGAGCTCCGACTTGCATACAGAGAAGAGATCGAAAAGACACTCCAAGAAAACCCTGATGAAATAAACCCCTCGAAATTACTTACTCCTGCAGTAGATGAAATAGAGGAAATAGTGGAAAAGAGACTCAAGCTTTTTTCGAAAAGAGGCTAGTTTGACATAGTCTCGAACATAGACTAAAGTCATAGAAATACACGATCTATGACTTTAGAGGTAATACATTTGAAACCCTTGGTTGTCTCCACGAGACGGCCATTGCTATTACAACAAACAACTCTTTATCTGGTTCATCAAGTAAAGAAAGGTACGATCATGCACCGAAATATATTTTTCAAAGATGTGGATGAGTATCTTTCATTTCTATTTACTATGGGTAAAAAAGGAATACTTGTGTACGACCACCTACCTATGAGCTTTCATAAGAGGGCCATCAAAGAAGGAATGGTGTTTGCGACCATGACTCTCCCTAGAAGAACAAAGGAAGGACATTTTGTTTCCATAACCCTGTTTGATGGACAGGAAAAACATAAGATTGAAAATACTATTCCTTTTAACAGGGAGAGCGAGCAAAGAAGAAAGAAATTCGCATCTTGGTAAATGCGTTTTTATTTAGATCCAAGTATTTTGGATCTTTTTTTGTACAAAGTTAGAAGTATTCCAAAAACAACAAACACGACCACAATCTCAACTATTTTTTCTGTGAGAGCAAAACCATCTGTTAGTCCTGCCACAAAAGCATACCCACCATATCCGAGAACTATAAAGATAAGCCCTCTTATGATCGAACCAATGTATGTAGAGACTATAAAAACTTTTAGATTTACTTTCACCACTCCACATGCGATAGAGATAATAAAAGAGGGAAGAAAAGGGACTGCACGAAGCACTATGAGAGTAGTGTAGTCTCTCCAACTTCCTTTCAGTTTTCCTCCGATTGCCTCTACCTGATTGTGATCTATGACAAAAAACCGAGACAAGAATGGAGTAGCGATATTCTCCAATTTGTCTGCAAAAAAATATATAACCAGTGCCCCTAAAACTTTTCCTGTTGATGCGATAATAGCAAGCAAGGGAAGCCACCACATACTGTAACCGTCCACATACGCAAGTGTTCCGACTGCACCCAAAATAACAGGTGAGGGGATAGGAGCAAACGCTTCTTCGAGTATTGAGCCTAGAAACGAAAAAAGAGGAAGAGGTACCACCTCTCCTAAATGAGATATTATTCTTTCCATGTTTTGCATCATATATAGTTCCAATTGTACTTTGAAACACAGATCCTAGCAACAAAACATATTTGTGATATGTCAAACAATGTGGTATACTTCTCTAAATTTAAAAACAAAAAAAGGAGGAAAAATGCCGAAAAGAAAACGAATTTCGGAGGAAACATTTTCACGTATCATTGAATACGGAAAATCGCACGGAGGAAAAATACTTGTGCAATCAGAGAAAAAGGATATCTACAGATCGATTGGTCTCATCCCACCTGATCGTAAAAAGAAAAATTTATCCGAAGTAGGAATGCTTTTTTGGGTCAAAGGACTCTTGGTTTATGCCTGGACTTCCTTTGTCATGAAGACAATGGAGGATAACTGGGAAGATCATGGTTGGATCTTGATCGTCTGCAAAGAAAGTCCCTCGAAATATTTTGCTACACCAACAAGGCGTACAGACAATTTTGAGAAAAATTTCTTGGAGCGATTGGAGATTACACTTGCACATGCTCATGGGAGACCACTATGTGACAAATGTCATAAATTTATGACGATATTCATAAAAAAGGATGGTTCAACAATGTGGGCATGTTTTAACAAGAGTTCTCATGAAAAACCAAGATTCGAAGATTGGGATACAGGGTTATCAGATGAACAAAAAAAGATTGCAACAAAATCACGAGAAACAAGAAAGAAGTATCGCAATGAAAACAAGAAAAAAAATATTGTGAGAACTCCGGCGAAGCAAATCCGAAAAAAGTGGAAAATTTCTCGTCCTGAAAATCAACCCTAAGAGCGCACTAGATGCGTTTTTTTATTTTTATTAGCCATTGACAAAGTCAATTTTCTTTTGTATTGTATATACAAATTTAAAACCGAATATTATGAAAACGAAAAAAATTCTTCATAGAATTCGGTGGTTTATATACATCGGATTCTTATGCCTATTCCTGAAAGGGATAGGTCTTTATCGCTTTATTGTTCAATCAAGAGATGAAAACTCTATTTATATGGATAGTCCCTTGTATAAAGACAGTGACAGTAAATTTTCTGATTTATCTTTAAATAGGGAAATTCAATATTTACAAGATTCAATTTTGGATTTAAGGAGGAGTCAGATAAAATCTGGAGACCTTTATAATTATGATGAATATATTTCTGATTTGGCACAAATTAACCTTCTTGAAATTCAAAATGGCTTTTCGCCGAATGGATCAGGTCAGGGACTTAATAATCCACTTTTGGATTTATATAGTGAAGCTGTCAGATCAGGAGAAAATCATTCTCCAACAGAAGATGAGAGTGAAAGTGCTGAAAATATATATTCTTCCATAACAGGAATTCACGGGTGGATTTCTCCTAAAGATCCCGAATGGGATCAGACATATGATTCAGAAATTAATGATATTGGATGGAAAGATATCTTTAGCTGGATTTTTCGCAAGTACTCCAAGTTTTTTCCATTGATTTTACTTCTATATATTTTTTGGTTCTTTATTGATAGTAAGGTATCAAAATTTATGAAAAAAAATCCTATATCTTTTGTATTGGCGTTAGTGCTGTATCCAGTAGTAATATTTATGCTAATCCGTGACTTATTTGTCGCAAAGGCAAGAAGTGTTATTGCTGAGGCAGATTATCGCAGAACGAAAGATGAGTTCTTCTCAGTTTTGTCGAAGGACGAGATTGGCAGAATCAAAAACTTTGCTCGTTCGGGTAAAAAATTATTTGAATGGCGCAAGGAACTAAAGGATGAGGGGAGAATTTTCAAGCACTCATTTGTTTTAGTTTTGACTTTTACAATATTTTTAGGATTTATGTTTCGCGCGACTTCGGTTTGTGCTGAAACAAAATCCGACAAAAGAACTGAGATTTATCAGTTTGTAAAGGAAAAAACTGATTCAACGGTGACTGTTTGGGACTTTCACCAGATCGATGATGGTGCTTTACCGGAGATTATTCCGTGGCCGAGACTTAGTTCAAAAAAAATAAAATTCATAAATAAACATATTATTTTGGAAAACGGATTCATTCCCGACGTTGGGCACATTCCGAATTCAGTTAGTAATCAATCCCTGAAAACAGATTTGATTTACTAACTTAAACAAAAATATGAAAAATTTATTGTTTTTAATTCTATTTTTTCCAGCTGTGGCAGTTGCTCAGGTGGAAGTGTCAAAGACATGCGCTGGGATGATTTCTGGAGCATCATATCAACTCGATTCAACTGAAGTTTCTTCTTTCACAAATCTGAGAGTTGGAGCTGAGGCTGTTTGGACTGTGAACCCAAAGTTCGAGGTAAAAAGTTTTGGCGTATATCAAACACCAAATACCTTTATTCACTCTTTCTTTGGAGTTTACCGACCTGATTCGAACTGGATTATTGAAGCAGGAAAGATTGCAACACTTATGGGGCACCAGCGTCCGCATCCAGTTTCGTCCAGTGCACAATTTGAGTCGTGGACTCTCAGACAGATTCCGGGAGGTGGGTTAGGTGGAGCAGTGAGGTTTATTCCAAGCTCTTCCTCAGAGATCGCACTCGGTTCATATATGAGAGATTCAGTCTATGAGGCTCAGGCAAAGTTCATGTTTAATTCATTTACCTTTGGAGGATATTATCAACCAGAAACTAATATTTCCGGCTGTGCTGTAACTTTCAAAAAGGGAAGAGTGACCACAACAACAGCGTTTGAGAACGATGAATTGGTAGCAAATTTATTTTTGCTCACACTTGGAAGAAACGAAGACTTTGTGTTCTTTTCGGACATGGGATTTGGTCTTGATACTGAACCCTCTGAAGATATACTCATTCGTGGAGAATGGGGTTTATTGAAAAGTTTCGAATTTGATAAGTTTGAAGGATTATTGTCCTTGAGCTATACACACGAAACGAATTTAGTGAACTCATATCTGTTTGTTCACTTTTAAAATCTACTCCGGCCAAAACCGGAGTTTCTTTTTTACAGCAGAACACACAAAAGACCTCTTGACCGAAATCATATATTGGAATACAATACGTCTAAATTTACTTTTTAGGATTGAGAAACAGGACGGTCTCCGAGTGGCTCTTCTAAATGGGTTTTCACCCACAAGGAGCCGTCCCTCTTTAAAAATCTTTTCTTTTCATACTTGAGTAGGGCATCAGATGGCAGAACTCTGGTGTTCCTACAGTACTTCAGACCTTTTAGGTCTGTTTTTTGTTTATATGAATCAAGTATGGAAAATTAAAAACCCACAGATATTCTCTGAAGGTTTTTTGTATTTTTAGGCATTGGAGCAACTAAACTAAGTGGGATGCGGTTCCTTGTCGGACTCCGCAAAGCACTGTTTGCTAATGAAATTACTACCCAGCCCCACTCTTTTTTGAGGAGTCGACTCGATTTGAAGGATTGTAATTTCCTCCAAAAGCATTGGCTGAGGCTTAATCAAAAAGATCTTTTGTTCTTCAAAGACTTCCGTCTCCTGAACTTCACAGGCGGGGGTACACATAGTAACCACCGCCGTCTCTGCATAAACTGCAAAAAGAGTAGTGGTCAAATAGATCATCCGCGTGTGTTTATTTAGGGAGATATTAACATAGGGCATATTTTATGTCAACCAACTAAGGAACATACAAAAAGAGGATTTGTCATAAAAACCCCCGATTTGCTATATTAGATATATGAACAATATTATTAAAACTCTAATAGCAATAGTAGCAATTATTTTTATTGGCTATGCAATCTACGGAACCGAAAGGGTAGTACCGGAAAACATGAATGATGGTAGGGTTATGTCACCAAGTTATGTAACACTAGCAATAGGTGAGACCAGTGGGGCAATGGGACTATCTATAAGACTTGATGAAGTTACAAATGATTATCGATGTCCAGTCGATGTACAATGTATTGAAGCGGGAGCAATAAATACAAGAATTACACTTTCAAATGGGGATACCACAGAGGAGGTGTTTTATTCTTCAGATGGAGTTCCGATGACATGGAATGGATACAACATTTCCATCGTGGCAGCGTCTCCAGACCTTTATTCTACAAGCACCATAAACCAGGATGACTATGCAGTAACATTCTATGTAGAAAGTGCACATACCGACATAGTAGACAACCCAGACTATACAGGTGGACCAGCTGGTGGAACAGTTCCAGTAGGTGAGAATCCTTGTACAATCCTAGGAGGAACTTGGGACAATATTAATTCAGAGTGTCTAGGCGTAGATGCAAACATGTGTCAGGAGATCGGTGGAACATGGAACGAATGCGCTAGTGCATGTCGCAACGACCCAACTGCCGAGGTTTGTACCATGCAGTGTGTGCAGGTTTGTGAGTTTAAATAAACACCTAAAAGATCTGCCGTAAAAGGTAGGTCTTTTTATTTTTCTCAAATCTTTACAATTAGACAAAGAAAAGGTACTCTTTCAAAAACAATAAAAATGTTTGGCTTATATATTAGTGATGATTACTATTTTTATTTGGACTCTGAAATCGGGATTGGCCTAGAAAAAACTTCAAACATATTTACTGGCGGAGAATTTGCTTGTGTCAATAACAAAGGAGCGGGGCTGATAAAAATGAAGTTATATATTCAGATTGTCCCAAAAGGCACGTATGGTGAAACTGAGATAAAAGTAGATTACAAAAATAAAATCTGTTGCCTGACTTTCTCAAGAGAACATGTTTATGAATGGTTCATAAATCCTACTGAGTTTATCAGGGAGAATGGTCCCAATTGGCGGTATGGTAGTGCAAATGTGTACATCAAGACTGAACTGTCCAGAAACCATAATGATTTTAGAAATATGGTCATTGGTCACATACACCAGGCAAATGAACAACGGTAGCCCCGTTGTTTTTATAATACTAAGAACAAAGTGCTTTGTATGATAGGCTATACTTATGAAGACAAGAAGCGCAAAATTTGTAAAAGGAATCGTAAAAGAAGACGTGCTGTTAGAGGACAACAACCCCAAATATGCCTTTATAGGTAGATCAAATGTGGGAAAATCTAGTCTTTTAAATGCACTTACAAATACAAAGATCGCAAGAGCTAGTACCTATGCTGGCCGAACTCAAGAAGTAAATCTATATCTCATAAATGACGATATATATTTTCTAGACCTACCGGGATATGGGTTTGCTAGAACCAGCGGACTCGGCAAGGAAGGTATAAGCAAACTGATAGAAATGTGCCTTTTCAACCCAAACAATAAGATAGAAAAAGTGATTTTGCTAGTAGATTCAAATATTGGTTTTACCGACAAAGACTCTGCAATGTTACAAGATTTACTAGAGAACAACCGAAGTGTCATTATCGCAGCTAGTAAAATAGACAAGCTAAATCAATCAGAGTTACATAAAAAATTGTCTGACATCAGAAGTTGCTCATATGGAATGCGCGTAATCCCATTTTCTTCAAAATCAAAGAGGGGAATCTCTGACCTTCTAGAGGAAATGTCTTTATCCTAAAAATTTTGCATTCTATTTTAACAACAAGTAATCGCAATTATTATTTTTCTAGTTTAAATTACCGGAGCAGAAAACCCACATGTCTAAATCTAACTTCATTTTGAATAAAAACATTGTAGCCACAAGTATAATTTTGATCACAGTATTTGCAATTTATTTGGTTTTTAAGAACCAAGAGCCACGAGATACAGCAGAAGTAGACAATCTTTCTCAGTCCATAAATACATGCTACGAGTATCACCAGAGTACTACAGCAAATGAACCCTACAAAGTAGATGAGTATATAGAAATCTCCATAAAAGATACTGCTATTTCTGGCACAAAACATGGAACCCAGGATGGACCGGATATGACAAATGGGTATTTTGGCACACTAAATGGAACAATAATAAACGATATTCTTTTACTTTCTTTTAATTATGAAGTTGAGGGATCAAAGAATACAGAGACCGAAGAGTATACAATGACAGAGAGCGCCCTTATAAAACACAGATATGTATTGATAGAGGAGAATGGTGGCTTAGTTCCTAACCATGATATATTTATAAAAGATATTGTTTATACAAAAGTTCTTTGCAATATCTAGTTTTACTTTATTAGTAACAATATAACTTTATGAAAATTTTAAAAATAATTCTTGCACTTGTGCTTCTTGCGGTTGTAAGTTACTTAGTAGACAAATATTGGAGTAAAAACAGTAGTGATATAGTCGTAGAGAACAATGAAAATCAAATTGTTGAAATGTGTTTTGGGAGCTTTGGACAACCAAACGAGGTAGGATATTACGACAGATATACTCTTCGCATGTCTATAGACAATGAGAACGACACAGTTACTGGTGAGCTAAATTTTCTTCCAGCGGAGAAGGATAGCAAGGTTGGACTATTTGAGGGGACAGTAAGTGAAGTAGACAAGACTATGATGGCACGAACTGTCAGTGCTTGGTGGGGTGCGATGGCAGAGGGAACGACAAACAAAGAGGAACTTAGCATTATATTTGGAGAAGGAACTGCAAGTATCGGTATGGGAGAAATGGAAGATAGGGGAGACGGAGTATACGTATACAAAAACAAAGAAAGCATAAACTTCACAGGACTTACCCTGTCTGACATTTCATGTATTGATCTCACAGAAAGGGAAAGCGTTGGAGACTATCTAAGGGCAAATCTAAGCGCACTTTCTGCAGTACAACCTGTGCTCGGAGGGTCATGGTATATGACTTCATATAGCATAGACACTTCAACAAACACAGGCTCAGTCATGTACGAGGATGGACACATACAAGAGGATGCGAACTTCTCTTATGACGCTGACGTATTTGGAAATGTTATCAATCTAAGATTTGTTGACGGAGGGGAATCATAGAAAACACTCAGGCACAAAAAATCTCGCAATTAATTGCGAGATTTTTTGTGCTCTATTTGATAGGAATAGAGTTTCTATTTATGCAGCTTCTTCTGTAGAAGCTTCTTCTTCTGCTACTACTTCTTCTGTAGTTCCTTCAGCAGATACTTCTTCTGTAGAAGTTTCTTCCTCTTCTACCATAGCATCTTGCAATGCTGGGTCAATGTTTGTATCGTCCATATTGTTTTTAGTTATGCTTATAAACCGCATAATTGCGATTTGGCGAGTATAACACACAAGACTGATAATAACTACTATATACAGACTAGATTTGGTATAATCTAAGCATGAAAGGATACAAAGAAAACATAGAAGAACTGACATCTAGTAACACAGATTTTAGAAAAGTTCTCTACACAGGCAAGCATTCACAGCTTGTGCTTATGAGCTTGTTGCCAGGTGAAGAGATTGGTCTTGAAGTACATACTGAAAACGATCAATTTTTCAGATTTGAAAAGGGGAATGGCAGAGTTCTAATTGACGGCAATACTTATGAAGTTGCTGAGGGAGACGCTGTTGTTGTACCAAGTGGGGCAGAGCACAATGTTGTAAACACATCAGATACCGAAAGTTTGAAATTCTATACAATATATTCTCCAGCTCACCACAAGGACCAGATCGTTAGAAAGACAAAAACAGAGGCAATGGAAAACGAAGAAGAATTCGACGGAGTAACAACTGAGTAATATTATTAAAATAAATACAAAATTCTATGGAAATACTATTTATAATCGGAGAAGTAATATTTGGACTATACTTTATCTATAACGGGTACAGTCACTTTAAACATAACGCTGGACTAACAGGATACGCAAAAAGCAAGGGAGTGCCCATGGCTTCACTTTCAGTGTACACAACAGGTGCAATGCTACTCTTTGGAGGACTATCCCTGATTACTGGTTACTTTGTAATTGCTGGTCTATGGGTACTCATTCTATTCATGATCCCAACTACAATTATGATGCACGACTTTTGGAAGGAGACAGATCCTAATGCTCGTACGAACCAGACTATCGGGTTCACAAAGAACATGGCTATAGTTGGAGCAATCCTTATGTTACTTGGACTACTTTCATAGTGTGGTAGAATAATATTATTAAAAGATAAAATATATTTATATGGCAAAAGGAAACGATTCAAGAAGGAAAGAAAAGAAGAAACCAAAAAAAGAAAAGAAAGCGTAAGTATTTTGCTATGGAAAAGTTCTCTAAAAGTGAATTGGCAAGTTTACGTAAGTTAAAAACTCCAAGTCAAATACAGAGCTTTCTAAATAGTATTCCTATAAATTTCGAAAAGGGAGGGGAGACTTGCATGTCTCCCTTTTCTGTTTTGAAAAAAAATAAAGCACACTGCATGGAAGGAGCACTTATGGCATACTTTTTGTTCAAACTTAACAAAAAGAAATCCTGGTTACTTCACCTGAAAACAATCCCGCGTGATCTCGACCACGTTATTTGTGTATACAAAACCAATCATCTTTATGGGGCGATATCTAAAACGAACCACTCAGTGCTCAGATTTCGTGATCCAGTTTATAAAAGTGTAAGGGAGCTCGTGATGTCATATTTCCATGAGTACACAGACGACAATGGTATAAAGACTCTCTTTAGTTACTCCAAGCTCTTGGATCTATCCAAACAAGATGACAGTTGGATAACTTCAAAAGAAGATCTTTGGCATATAGACAAGATGCTAGACGACATAGAGCACACAAAAATATTTGATGGGAAGCGAAACTTCCTTCGAAACGCAGACAAAATAGAGCAAAAGGCTGGAAAGATCCTAGAATGGAAAAAGAGATGATGTTTGCTATAATCTATACATGCAATTCTTATATATATTTCTAATCACCGCAGTGGTCATGCTTGCACTAGATGCAATCTGGCTCCTTTTAATAATGGCAAAGGTCTATAGAAAATCTCTTTCTACTATTGGTAGGTTTGGTCCTACAGGAGCATTTGCTCCGAAGAAAGGAGCGATCTTGGTAGTTTACATAGCGATGGTCACTGGCTTCTTGTTCTATGTTTTTCCAACAATTGTCGCAATGCGAAACACACTAGGTTCTTTTGTGTATGGAGCTGTATTTGGAATATTGGTTTATGCCATATATGAGTTTACAAACTACGCAGGATTAAAAGACTGGCCAAAAAAGCTTGTTCTAGTAGACACTATCTGGGGAGGAATACTCTTCGGATTAACAAGTGTTATAGTTCCTAGAATAATCGATATCCTAAATATCTAATGATAAGTAACTTTGATGAAGTACTCCAAAAAAAGATCGAAAAGGGTTCGACTTTGTATATGGTTGCCACCCCTATCGGAAATATGGGGGATATCACACTTCGTGCACTTGCAACACTTAGCCAAGTGGACACAATAGTATGCGAAGACACAAGAACAAGTGGAATGTTGCTCGCTAAGTATGGGATAAAAAAGCCACTCCTGTCATTTCATGCAAAAAGTAAATCTAGTGATATAGAAAAGATAATAGAAAGACTAGACAAAGGTGAACGTGTTGCTTATATATCAGACGCAGGAACTCCCTCCATCTCAGACCCAGGATGTCTTCTGATAACAAAAGTTCGAAACGAGCTCCCAAATACAAATATTGTTCCCATACCAGGGCCTAGTGCGATTACAACTGCCATATCTGTTTCAGGTATACCGGGGAATCAGTTTAGTTTTTTGGGTTTTATTCCACAAAAAAAGGGACGAAATAAATTTATCCAAGGGCTCCTAGAAGTAGAGCATGCAGTAGTTTTGTACGAGTCACCACACAGAGTAATGAAAACTCTTACTGAGATAGGAAAAGTGCTCGGAAATGAGAGAAAGGTATCTGTAGCACGAGAGCTCACAAAGCAATTTGAGGAGATCTTTACTGACACGATAGAGAACTTGCTTACACACACAAAAGTGCTCTCTCCGAAGGGCGAGTATGTGCTTATAGTTTGGCCTCGTAAGTAGCATTGTGCGAGTCACTTATTTGATATATTATCTATATATGAGTAAACATAGAATTCTTATACTAACAGGCTTGTGGATAATGATATTACCATTCTTAGGATTTCCCAGAGGTCTGAAAAACGCACTTTTCATAATTACTGGATCATCACTTATATTGCTAGCCTACGCATTTAAAAGACGAAAGAGAATACAAAGATTGAAGAAAAACGAGGAGAGAGTACAAAGCATACAAGAAGAATCCATTGAAGATGGTTCCTCAACAGACATAGAAGAGTCTCTTTAAATATTGAATATTCTAAATGAAAGGGAAGACTAAATTTATTTTAATAGTAGTAATACTTATTCTTGTTGGGCTGTATTTTGCACCCAGAGTTTTCCCGTCTTCATATGTGAGTAATACTGTGGAAAATATCACAGAGAGTATCACTGACGAAACAGAGGAGGAGGAACTTCCAGTAAATATTGCGACACACATAGAAACACCCGAAGCAGTAAAAGCCTTGTACCTTACAAGCTGGGCAGCGGGCACAAAAAGTCTCCGAGAAGGAGTTCTCAATATCGTCGACACTACCGAAGTAAACTCGGTTATTATCGACATAAAAGATTACTCTGGAAAAATAGCGTTTGAAGTAAATGACCCCGTGCTCCAAGAAATGGGAGTGGTAGAAAAAAGAATAAGTGACATAGATACACTCATCGCAGACCTACACTCCAGAAACATATATGTAATCGGGAGAATATCTGTGTTTCAAGACGCTGAGCTTGTAAAAATCTGGCCTGATGAGGCAGTAAAAACTGCAACCAATAAAAGTGTAATATGGAAAGACAGAAAGGGTATTTCATGGATGGATACTGGCAGCATGAAAGTCTGGGAGTATATAGCGAGGATAGGAGACGAGGCATATTCGAGAGGTTTCGATGAACTAAACTTTGACTACATTCGATTTCCATCCGATGGAAACATGAAAGATATTTATTACCCTATATCTGAAGGAAAAGTTAAGCAAGAAGTTCTCGGAGAGTTTTTCTCATACATGGATCAGCACTTCGAGGGTCGTGTACCTATATCAGGAGACCTATTTGGAATGACAACTACAAATACTGACGATCTAGGAATAGGACAAAATCTTGAGATCGCACTCAAGTATCTAGACTACGTGTGTCCTATGGTATACCCATCACACTATCCGGATGGATGGAATGGATATGCAAAACCTGCACAAGTTCCATATGAAGTGATTCACGCTTCTATGAAAGCTGGTGTCGACAGAGCAATTGCAATGGGAGTAAGTCCGGAAAAATTGAGACCGTGGATACAGGACTTCAATCTTGGTGCAACATACACAAAAGATATGGTAAAAGAACAAATACAAGCCACCTATGATGTCGGGCTCGACTCATGGTTAGTCTGGGACCCAGCAAACACATACACACTCGGCGTATATGAGCCGAGTTGATTAAAGATCGATCGTCTGCGATAATATAAAAATGAATATCACCGGCAAATCTATTTTACGGCTTTTTAAATCTACTTTTGTTGTAGGAGTATTTTTTATTGCCGGTATATATATCGGATTCCAGAATAGACCTTCGGTCACAAAAGTTACAAACCTTTGGAACTCCGCACCTCCTGCAGAAGCCGAAACTGCTGACTTTGAACCATTCTGGAAGGCATGGAGTATAATAAACGAAAAGTACCCAGAGGAGATTAGTGACGAAGAGAAAATCTGGGGCGCAATAAGCGGACTTGCTGGTTCACTTAATGACCCATACACTGAGTTTTTCCCACCTGAAGACAACAAGGCATTTACAGAGGAGATCAACGGAGAATTTGGAGGAATAGGTGTAGAAATTGACATAAAGGATGGTGAGTTGACTGTGATAGCCCCTCTCGCTGGCTCTCCTGCTGAAAAAGCGGGCATGCTAGCTGGAGACAAGATTATTGCGATAGATGGCACATCGACACAAGAACTAAATATAGATGAGTCAATCTCACTTATACGCGGAGAGGTAGGAACTAAAGTAATTCTTACGATATTGCGCGAAGAAAGTAATACTCCGATGAATATTAGTGTAGCGAGATCGATTATAAATGTTCCAACACTGGAAATAGATAATACTGACAGCGAAATCTTTGTGATACACTTCTTTAGTTTCTCTTTGCATGCAGATGACGAGTTTGAAAATGCCCTACAACAATTCTTAATATCAGGAAAGAAGAATCTAATCATAGACCTTCGAGGCAACCCTGGAGGCTATCTGGAGCACGCAATAGATACTGCGAGTTGGTTTTTACCAGCAGGTACTCCTGTTGTGATCGAAAGTGGACTAAACAACGAAGAAACAATATTTAGAAGTAGGGGGTACAACGTATTTGGCAAAGGATATGACATAGTAATACTAGTTGACGGAGGGTCTGCTTCCGCATCCGAGATATTTGCCGGAGCCTTACAAGAATACGGAAAAGCAGTGCTTGTTGGAGAGCAAACCTATGGAAAGGGCTCAGTTCAAGAATTGGTACCAATAACAGAAAATACATCACTTAAAATTACTGTTGCAAAATGGCTTACACCAAACAGAATTTCTATATCAAAGAACGGACTGACTCCGGATTATGTGGTACCTGTTACAAAAGATGATATAGAAAACAAGATAGATCCACAGATGAACAAGGCTTATGAAATATTAAAATCAAAATAATTTATGAAAGTTATATTTTTATCAAATGTGCCGAGAATAGGGAAGAGGGACGAAGTGAAGGAAGTAAATACTGGCTACGCTCAGAACTTTCTTTTCCCTAGGAAACTTGCAGTTCCTGCTACAGACCAAGCCCTTCTACAGTTAAACAAAGACAAAAATACAAGGATTGCTGAGAAAAGTATTCAAGAGAAATTATTAGAGAAAACTATTGAGAAACTATCCGCAAACAGAATAACAATAAAAAAGAAGTCGAATGATAAAGGTCACTTTTTTTCTAAATTTGATGTAAAAGAAATATTGGATGCCGTAGACAAGGAATTGAAAATAAAACTGACCAAAGGCATGGTAGAACTAAAGAGCCCCATAACTACTGTAGGGGAACATACCATACTAGTGCACGCGAATGGCAAAAAGACAGAGATCGTAATCGAAGTAGAGAGTATCTCATAAAAATAAAAGCCCCTATGTTCGGGGCTTTTATTTATTCTACTACTGAAACTATTTTTTTAACTTTTGTTGTTCCGTCAAAATGAGTTTTTCTTTTTGATCCAAATTTAACCTTACCCTCTTTCAGAGCAAACAAAGTATGGTCACTTCCTATTCCAACATTTTTTCCTGGTAGGATCTTTGTTCCTCTTTGTCTTATGATAACTGAGCCTGCTCGCGCTGATTCACCATCATAAAGCTTAGTACCGAGGTACTTTGGATTTGAATCTCTTAGGTTTTTTGCTGTTCCGGCGGCTTTTTTCGTTGCCATATAAAGATATTTGACCTTTTAAGGTCTATGCTATACTGTTTAATAACGCTATGAGTATACATAAATACTTGGAGAAAATCAAGGGTGGGTTAGACATCGCGGATATTACCTTGATTTTTATAGTTATTTTGGTAGGGACAGCTTCATATGGCCTAGGCAGGCTGTCGGTAGACAGAGGAGGGGATAGTGCCACCCCAAACAAAGTAGTCATATTGGACGGAGAAGATCTTGACCCAACCGAGGACAAGATACTATCGGAGAATACTGAAACAAACGAGGGAAAGTACCTTGCGTCGAGAAATGGAACAAAATATTATACAAAAGATTGCTCGGGAGCAAAAACCATAAATGAAGAAAACAAAATATGGTTTAGTTCTGAAGAAGAAGCCGAACTCGCTGGATATGAAAAATCATCAACATGTCAGTACTAACAACTAACTAATATTATATGTGCGGAATCGTTGGAATAGTTACAAATGAAAAACAAGAAATAACGAGGCTCTTGGCTGCGTCACTCAAGGATCTAGAGTACAGAGGTTACGACAGTGCAGGGGTTGCAATACTAGACGGAAAGAGTGTGCTTGTCTCAAAATGTCTTGGTGCACCAAGTGATAATCTTTCTGCATCACAAATAAAGGAGTCTTTTGGGAAAGAGGTCGAAACAACTCTTGGAATAGGTCACAATCGATGGGCAACACATGGAAAACCTTCACTCGTGAACGCTCATCCACACACAAACACAGATGGTTCTATTGCTGTAGTGCACAACGGAACGATACTAAACTTTGAAACATTAAAATCAATGTTGGAAGGAAAAGGATATGTCTTTAGATCTGAAACTGACACTGAAATAATCCCTCATCTAACACAAATGTACATGGAGGAACTAAGTTGCTCTTTCTACGATGCTTTGAAAAAAGTTGCAACAGTCCTTGAGGGAAGTTTTGGAATACTTGCGATGCATTCATCTTCACCCCAAGAACTCGTGATTGTAAAAAATGGTAGTCCTCTTTGTTTCGCAGAAGGAAAGGGGATGTTTGTAGTCGCATCCAGTCCTGGAGCACTTATACGATACGCCGACTCCTTTATATCACTTGATGATGGTGAGAGTGCACTTCTCGATGGAGAAACAATGACATACCAAATAGACTCTTGGAGAGACAAAGAAACACAGAAAAAGAGAAACGCAAAAAAAATAGAAGGTATAAATACCGCTGACCTAGAAAAAGGTGATTTCGAAACATACATGCAAAAGGAAATCCATGAACAACCGGCATCCACTATGACCACCATGCTTGGACGTTACGATATCTCCCATGGAGATGCTGTTTTGGGAGGAATTATAGACTTTAGAGACAAACTAAGAGATACAAAACACTTAGACATTATAGGTTGTGGTACAGCCCACCATGCAGGAATGATAGGAAAGGAACTTATAGAAAGAATAGCAAAAATGCCAGTTACAGTGCATGTCTCTTCAGAGTTTCTATATTCAAAGAATCCGTATGAACCAGAAGACACGGTTGTGCTTGCAGTAAGCCAATCTGGAGAGACTGCCGATACGCTAGAATCTATAAAAGAAGCTAAGAAGGCAGGTTACACAACTCTAGGTATAACAAACGTCGTTGGGTCAGCTATTGCTGAAGAAACTCTAGCAGGTATATACACTCGAGCAGGAACTGAGGTTGGAGTTGCCTCTACAAAGGCTTTTACAGCACAGTGTTCTGTGATGTATCTCCTCGCATTATCATTGGCAAGATCTAGAGGTGTTATGTCCAAACTAGAAGGTGAAGCATATCTCGAAACAATTGAGACTGTTCCCGCTGTGATGAAAAAGATTTTGGACGAAAAAGAGGAAATTATAAAAAAACTTTCAGAAAAATATCTCGATAAAAAAGTTATGTTTCTAGGAAAGGGGATCCACATGCCTATCGCTTACGAAAGCGCTCTGAAGTACAAAGAACTCACATACAAAGAATGCAGTGCTTACCCTGTTGGTGAACTCAAACATGGTCCGATCGCTCTAATCGATGAGGAGACCGTTTGTTTTGTAATAATGCCGAAGGATGAAATGTACTCAATCACTAAAAATACAGTAGAACAGATAAAAGCCAAGGGAGGAAATGTTATAATATTGACATCAGGTGACTCTGCAGAAGACCCTATAAATCTAAAAGCAGACGATGTAGTATTTATCCCTGAAATGAAAGACGCGAGGATGTATCCACTAACAGAAATACTTCCATTGCAATTGTTCATCTATTACACAGCAAAACTTCTTGGTAGAAATATAGACAAGCCACGCAACTTAGCAAAATCTGTTACAGTGCAATAAAGGAAATAAAAAAATGACAGGACTATCATCAAAAACAGTACTCAACCTCATAATCATCCTATTTGTTTGCCTAACTATCTATACACTCAAAAATGACGTGATAGGCTTTTTCAAAAGTTATGATGATAAAGAAAAAATAATTCAATCAACTTCTCCAACCATAGTAAAAGATAATTCTGGAAATATCGTTGTGTCTTGTGAAGCTCCAAGTGAAGAAATGAGGCTAACTATTGCAAAAAGACAGGGGACACTAGAGACTCTTTATAATGAACTAAGCGAACTTAGAATAGACCTAGAGAAGCCTTATGCGCCGTACAGCTTCACATATAAAGAAGATCTAGAATATTACAACAAAAAAGTTTCCGAATATAACGCTGACAATGCGGAGGTAGAGAACATGATACTTACATACAACGCACAATTAGAAATGTGGGAAAGTTGCAGTAATACAAAGTAGGGAGAAGGGCCACTGGAGGCTTATTGGATAAGCTTATTTAAATATATAGATAGTCGCACAATATACCTTTTGCGACATTATATAGGGATAAAAGCAAAGGCACCTATTATCCATAGATGCCTTTTTAATTCTCTTTGTATCAATCCTTTGAGTGTTTCTACTTAAACATACTTGCTGTTGTTCTTGGCATGTATGACAGCGGGTCTAGATATGCATTTGTGGCGGCCCGAGGCTGGATCAATATTTTTCCTTTACAAGCAATAGACTCTTTTCCTTCGACCTTCACAGCATCTCCGACATATAGACTCACATGCAAGTGTGGAGCTGTAGAACGTCCTGTATTACCACTGTACCCAACGATGGTTCCTTTTGCTACACGATCTCCCTTTTGAGCTTTTATAAGAGAAAGGTGTCCATATGTCGAGGCTAGGTTGTTGTCATATTTTATCAATACCCATTTTCCAAAAGAAGCTCCTCGGCATGCAACATCTGTATCTCCAACACCCTCTACTGTACCCGAAGCCATCGCATACACAGGAGTTCCAACGGCCCCTCTGAAATCTACTCCTGAGTGTGAACCAGAAAGGTATAGCCTTTTTGAGTCAGAAGTTATACCAAACTGTTGTGTAATGAAAGCATTGTCTATTGGCCATGAAAGTGGCGCTGAACCAGAACTTGGAATAGATGACGGATCTAGTATGTATACAAGTTGGGATTCATAACTTTGTAGTTCGTTTTCAAAGGCTTTTATCAATGCCTGTTTTTCTGCAACTAGTTTTGAGTAGTTACTTTCTTTGTTTTTTGTCTCCCCTAGTAATCTCTTTTTTTCTGATTCGTTTTGTACTACTATCTGCTTTTGATCATCTAACTTGGATCTGAGTTCTAGGTATTCATCTTTTACTGATTGTGTTTCATCTTCTTTTACAACAAGTTCTTTTTTTGTATTTGAGAGTGCAACAACGTTCTCTCGTATTTGTGTTTGAAATTTGGCTATATTGTCCACATGTCTCCATGTTTCTGAAAAAGACTTACCGGAAGCTATCATTTCGACAATAGTTATGTCTCCTATTGTATTTAGTTTACGTATATTTGAACTAATAACATCTCTTCTAGAAGATATAGTTCCTTCAGTCCTATAGATATCATTTGATAACTCTTCTAGCTTTAGATCTGCCTTGTCTATCTTTTGTTCTGTAACCTTTATGTCAGTTTCTAGTTTCTTTTTGGTCAAGTCTATCTTTTTTATTTCATTTGAAAGTGAAGAACTTTGTTTTGAAACTTCAAGCAACTCACTTTGGTATTTAGCGAGTTCTTCATTTAGTTTATCTATCTCTCCTTGATGTGATTGTATCTTTTGCTCCAGGCTTTCTGCGGTCTCAGCTTGCGTGTCTGACCAACACAACAAAAGAAGCGCCAGAAATACAAACATAACAGAAAAAATCTTCCTCTTGTGATCCTTGATTATTCTTTGAGAAGTATTACTTATGGGTTTATTCATATGTCTCTATGTATATTACGAAATCAAACCGATTGCGTGACGGATCCTAGACATAGATTCATCTTTATCTAGTAATGCCAAAAGGGTGAAAGGATCAGGAGACTTGGATAGGCCAGATAGAGATACTCGTAGTGGCCATAGGACGCTACCACGGCCAACTTCCTCAGCATATGGAAATATGAGTCCTTTATAGTATTCTTCATCCTTCTTGTCGTCAGCAGTACCCAATATTGACAACACTCTCTCCAAATGTTGTTTTGAGTTTTCCACAGGTTCATCTTTCCAAGCAAGTTGGCTTGGGTCGTATTTTGGTTGCCAAAAAAAGTAATCCAACTCCCCTGCGTCTGCCATAGACCGAAGTTCACCGAAGTGTGTAACTCTCTCAAAAATAAGTGGCAATGCTCGATACAGTTTATTATCGCTATACTCTTCCCTACCAAGGAAATCTTCTGGTAGAAACTTTCTTGAGTAATCCAATTTTTCTTCACTAGAAAGATTTTTTATATGCTCTTTGTTTATCCAATCTAGTTTTGCTTGGTCAAATATCGCTCCCGCCTTTTGTATTTTTTCTATTGAAAATTTCTCTATCAAATCCCCCATCGACAGTATGTCTACGTCATCACTTGGGTGCCAACCGATAAGTGACATAGAGTTTAGTAGCGACTGTGGAAGATACCCCATAGATTTGTACTCTGATATTGCAAGTGCACCTTTTCTTTTAGAAAGTTTTGATCTGTCTGGAGATAGCACTAGTGGCAAGTGTGCATATCTGGGCGGAGTCTTTCCAAGTGCTTCCCAAATCAGAATCTGTCTAGGTGTATTTGAAACATGATCTTCTCCTCGGATGATGTGTGTGACTCCTTCTTCCATATCATCTATGACAACTGCAAAATGGAATAGTGGTTCATCTATAGATCTTGCGATAACAAAGTCACCGAGGTCAGTCGTGTTCATGGTTATGTCTCCGCGGATCATATCAGAGAACGTAACGTCCTTGTTTGGGTTTTTGAATCTTACAATTTCCTTCACAACACCACTTCCGTCTTTGGCTTCTTCTTTGGAGATATATGCATAACCATCAGATATCATCTTATCCAAATATCTTTTGTGGCTTGGCAACTGTTCACTTTGTCTATAAAAGTGATCGTAGTTAAGTCCGAGCCATTGCAATGACTCTATGATATTGTCTTCATACTCTTTTTTGGATCTCTCTTTGTCTGTATCCTCAATACGCAAAATAAACTCACCATTGTTCTGGCGCGCGTATAAGTAGGAAAACACTGCTGTTCTATAGTTTCCTATGTGTAAAAAACCCGTTGGAGACGGCGCAAAACGTGTAATAACCTTTTTATCTTCAGACATATGGGTATTCTAGCATTTTTTCGGAGTAAATTCCTACTTTTTAAATGCTCTTATTGTCAACCTAAAAAACGAAAAAAGGTTGTGTACATACCCAGACTGGAGTAATTTCCAGAAAAGCCTGTTCTTAGTAAAGGAGCGTCTTATACAATTACTAGCGTAAGGTACTTTTATTTTTCATGCTCCTGTGCCATTTTCACTAACTCTTCTGCAATAGTTCTCGCCGCGTTTGGAGTTGTAAATGAGAGTACTCCTTTTTTCATTGCGTCATATATCTCATTATTGTTCATTATCCTTTCTATTTCTGAAAATAAAATCGTAGCAGTGAAGTTTGGCTCTTCTATAACTATCGCTCCTCCTGTTGCAGATATAGCAAATGCGTTATTTCTCTGATGGTCTTTGTTTGATTTCTCTATTGGAACAACAAGGCAAGGTATCCCCCATTGAGCAAGTTCAAATATCGTAGAGCTCCCACCTCTTGTAATAGCAAGACTTGCAATACCCCCTGCCATCTTGAGTCCAAGTGTATTTAGGAAACCAACAACCTTGTATCTCTCTAAAAGTTCCGGTTTTCCAGACATGACAACTTTTGCTTGTTCTTTTATTTTTTCGTACTTATCGAGACCTGCGACATGTATTACTTGATACTTTTCCAAAAGCTGAGGGAGAGCGTCTATTACAACATCGTTTATAGTTTGTGATCCCTGTGAGCCACCAACCACATATATAACTGGCATAGTTTCATTTAGCCCAAAGTACTCTCCCATTCCATGTATCGCCTTTTCTTTTATCTCATTTCTTATAGGCTGACCCGTTACAGCGACTTTATCTTTTGGAAAATATTTTGCAGCATCGCCAAATGAGAGTGCTATCCTTTTTGCAAACTTACCACTCCACTCATTCACTCTACCGGGAGCAGAGTCTGATTCGTGTATGAAAACTGGTATGCCCAATATCCTCGCAGCAAAAACTGTCGGAAAACTTGCATATGCTCCTTTTGAAAATATCACATCGGGATAAACTCTATACATAGTTCCTATTGCCTTAAGAACTCCAAATATTGTTTTAAAAATATCGAAAAAGTTTTTTATAGAAAAATACACTCTTAGTTTCCCCGCGTAGATCTTTTCGAATGTTATCCCGTTTTGCAAAAGTGCAGATTTGTCATAGGGATCTGTAGAAATATAAACAAGTGAAGTATTGATCAGTTTTTGCTCGTCAATTATTTTGTTTACCTCTTCTGCAACCGCTATTATCGGGTAGAAGTGTCCCCCTGTTCCCCCTCCAGCAAAACCTATCTTCATAAAATATATAAATTAAAAAGTTATTAAATATTAGTCATTGTTTCCAAGCGCACTGTATCGAGACACATTCAAAACTATTCCGACTGCCGTAAAGGAAAATAGTAACGCTGTTCCTCCGTGACTGATGAAAATAAGAGGCACACCAGTTAACGGGAAAAGTCCAATCATCGAAAAGATATTCAAGAATGACTGACCTACGAAAAGTATAACAATTCCAACAACCAATAGTCTACCGAACATATCTGGTGCTGCTTTTGCGATCTTTAGACCACGGAGACCAAGTGCAAGATACAGGAGCACAACAACCGTTGTTCCGACAAAACCAAACTCTTCTCCAAGAACCGCAAATATAGAGTCTCCGTGTGGTTCTGGTAGGTATGTAAATTTTTGCACGCTCTGACCGAGTCCTCTGCCAAACACTCCACCAGAACCTATGGCAATGAGAGACTGCTTGAGCTGATATCCTGCACCTTGTTCGTCTAGGGATGGATTTACAAAAGTTTGCACTCTATCGAGCGTATACGGACGAAAGGCCAGTACCATTCCAAGGAAAATCACGCAGACGGCTCCAATAGATACTATATATTTCCAGTTCACTCCAGAGATCATAAACATAGCGATAGTTGCACCCGAGATAAGCAGAAAACTTTTTGTATCTGGCTGGGCCAAAAGCACTCCGGCTGAAAGCAAAAGAACAGCAAAGAGAGGAATTATACTGTACACGAACTTGTGTCCTTTCTTTCTCGAAAAAGAAAGCCAAGCTGACAGGTACACAACTGCAACTATTTTTAGAAGTTCTGCGGGTTGGAATGAAAGAGGTCCAAGAGAAAGCCACCTTCTTGCACCATTGTATTCAGCACCTAGTCCCGGAACAAAAACTAGTAAACAAGCAATTAGACCAAATATAAAAAGGAACAATGAATATGATCTCCATTTTTTGTAATGAATATGCGACACTAGGTAACATATAAATGCTCCTAGCCCGAGACCAAACACAAGCTGACTTATGAGTATACTAGTAAATGTCTCTTTGCTTCCCGCGAGAACCCCGAAAGATGCCGAAACGAAAATTATTGCTCCAAGTCCAGCAAGAAGCATTACTACCGTAAGGAAGAACTTGTCTACTGTTCCCTCTTTTTTCATATTAACTTATGAGTGCAATTACGATTCCGATAACAGCAGATACCAAAGATATGATCCAATATCTCATTGTTATTTTTGCACGAGACCATCCCAGAGCTTCGAAATGGTGGTGAAGTGGAGCAATCTTAAAAACTTTTTTATGGAAATACTTTTTTGAAAAAATCTGGATTGCAGAAGAAAGTGACGTAACAACAAGTGGGAGCCCTACAATAATGAGAAGTAGGACTTCTCCTGTCATAAAAACAATAACTGTGAGAGAAATTGCGAGCGAAAGCATACCTGTCTCTCCCATATAGAATCGTGCTGGAGGAATATTGAACCACAAAAATGAAAGTATCGCTCCTGCAACAACCGCTGAGAAAACTGCCAAGTCTATCTGGTTTTCAAAAAAGGCTATAACCGCATATGAAGAAAATACGATAGACAAAACTCCCGCTGCAAGTCCGTCTATGCCATCTATTACTCTACTTGAGAAAACCCCGAGCATTACGATTGCAAAAAATGGAATAAACAACAGACCTATGTCTATATCACCATTAAAAGGTATATGAATAGTACTGATTCCAAGTTTCTCAAAAAACCACCACCCAACAAGAGTTCCGATTGCTAAGATTATTAGGATTAGATATTTACTAGATATCCCTTGTGCAGAAGCTCTACCATTTTTACCAAATATTTCTACAAAATCTTCGAATAGTCCTATAAACCCACCGAGTAAAAGTCCTGCGAAAGGCAACCACGTTTGGCTACGACTAACGAAATCAAATTTAGAAGCAGTGTCTCCTGGCACAAATCTTGCAACAAGCCATAGAAGCATAGTTGTTACAAATACTGAAAACCACACTATGATTCCACCAACTCGTGGAGTAGACGTTTCCTCCTTATCATTATGAAGAGCAAGGAAAGCGACAGACATAGCATCTACATTGTCCTTTCTTGAAACTCCTTTCCATAGTTTGTATTTATAAAAATAGTATGTAAAACGTGGAGTGAGAAAGATACCAACAAGAAAAGTAAGTGTAGCTGGTAAGAATACTTTTATAACGTCGAGTGGCATATAAGTGAAATTATACATAATATTCTATATTTTAAAGAACTTTTGTCTATTGACTTATCTAGAACAATGTATTATAAATATAAAAAATAAAGGATAATGAAAAAAAAGGAAGAAGATCATCCTTTCAGGGATGGCGCCCGGTTTTACACGGGCGAGGGGAAAAACAGAGTTGAAAGACGCGTTGCAGGAAATCCAATTGAGTCCAGCTCGCAAGGCACTGGGAATAGAAACAAGGATACAAAAATTGTGCTTGTTTCAAAAATTGGCGGAGAAGAAATACAGTCCGAACCGCTACTTTTGTCGTCCCTTGAACTACTTCGAAAAAAAGGCAAAATAATATTTATAGAATCATAACTACATTCCTGTAGTTATTTTTTATTTACATGTATATCTTTTCCAAGCACTCGTACTTGACATAGTAT
>DALYDA010000001.1:67244-78807 GCA_031973435.1 Minisyncoccota bacterium | reverse complement strand
GAGCACCTATATCGATAAACTTTTTTGGATTTTTCAAAAAGTCCACAATCTCTCCGAGTTCAATCTTTGCTTCTTTGCAACCTGCTACATCTTTGAATGTTACTTTGTTGTTCTTGTCATTTGGATCTGTGATCTTTGCTTTTGATTGTCCGAAAGAAAATGCCTGCATACCAGCACCCTTTGCTTGCTTGGACATAAACCAAAAGAAAAGAACGATGAAACCAAGTGGTATGAGTATAGGCAATATGTTGCCTAGGATATACCAGAAACCTGATTCTGTTTTTATCGAAAGATTTACTTTTGACAGTTCCTCAGAAGTTACTCCGTATGTTGAAAGTGTCTGTGACAATGAGTCTTCTCTTTCCTTCTTTGTTGTATATGCGAGTCCATCGAGACCGACAATGTCTAGAGTGTCACCTTTTACTGTTATTGAAGTTACTTCTCCTATCTTTACTTTGGAAGCCAAATCTGAAAGCGCTATTTCTGTAGGACGTGGGCCTGTTCCTGAAACGAGAGTATATAGTCCCACTATCACTATGAAGAAGAATGCTGTATTTAGAAGGAAGCCCAAAAGACTGTCTGGCTTGTTGCCCTTTTTCCTTCCAAATGAAGGCGGAGTAAACTTAGGAGATATTTTTGGTTGTTTGTTGTTTTTTGTCGCCATAGGTATAGAGTATAGCAAAAATCGATAATAAAAAAACCCGAGTTTTATAAACCGGATTTTATAAATTTTGACTCAGAACAATTCAACTGAATCATAACTCCCCCGCCATCTGCTTCTTGTAACACGTCTTCATGGTGATTGAAATATATTTCAAATTCTTCACCTTCTGTTTTGAATATGGCGGTTGGGAAATGTTCATTTGGGACAGATCTTTGAAACGTCCAATCAAAACCAGAAGGATCAACTATCTTGTCGCCTGGTTCCATTTTTTCGAACTCCTCTTTGGACATTGGAGCTTTTATTGCTATTTGAGGCATATTGAATTTTTTTGAAAGATTACTAAAAACATAGAGTTATGTCAAGAAATCTCTAAATTACTTAGAGCATAAAAAATAAAAAACCGTTACCTAAAATGGTAACGGTTCATCTTCTCTCACAAGATATTTATATTTCCTTGTCCAGGAAAAGTGAATATCCTTATCACCCAAGCCATTCAAAGTAAAATATTCCTTTGCCCATTTCATAATAGAAGCAGTCATTGGATTTTTTGCAAAATTTTTGTCTCCCTGTTCAAAGGAATCTGGATCACCATCAAGTTCGAGGATAAGTCCGAGACACTCCCGCGCGTTCTCCGCCACTTTGATTAACGGAACGATGGGCAACTTCTTATGTGTTTCATACAGATAAAGTTTTGTTTTCCCAACCTCCCCGCGAACCATAATCTTGAAACCTAAATAACCGAGATCTCCATGAAGTTCAAGCACAGCCCACATATCCGAAATAAAGTCGGCTTTGAACTTCTGTGCTTTTTCTACAGACCAAAGAAAGTCTTGGAAACTTTTAATACTTTTTGAGTCGACAGAAACACAGATATTGTCTGCTCTTTCTCCTTTTCTATGCTTATATTCAGGAGAAAACACAATATCATTATCCTTCGCTTTGTCATGAACATGATCGTGAAAGCCATGATAAGCAATATCCATTTTCGCCCCACATCCATCTGAACACAGAAGATCAGAAAGATAAAGATTGAATCTCGACTTTTCCTCACCACTGAGTGTTGTCATGAAGATACTACTCATTTCCGCAAGGACAAAGCGCTCTTGAAGTTTTACCCCAAAAATAGGCAAATGGGTGTTTAAATTAAATATCATCGTAAATGTTTTTTGACATATTAATACATACTTGATGTATTGTCAAGAACCCCTTAGTGAGGCGAGAACGAAAATAAAAAACCCTCCAGGAGGGTCTCATTCTTCAGATATAAATAAATAATATACTTTTCTTTTATATGCAAGGAGCCATAGTTCGGTATCCCGTATGGTCCCTACGATTCCGCTGTTACATTCCTTGTAAGGAAAATAGTAACAACATTCAGTCATCTGAACTATCTCGGAAGAAATGAGTACTCCACTATCACTATAACAATCGATATCTATACTGATTTCTATTTCATGCTGAGTGGCCGGTCGCATCTCCCATGCTGCAGCAAGATATATAATATACATTTCCCGTGACATATCAGTGCTATGCTCGTCGGTCCACGCGGAGATGGTATCGTATGGAATAACTACATACGTTTTTGCTTGAGCCTGCGCAGCGAAGAAAGAGAGGGTAAGACAAACTACAAGAATGCACTTTTTCATTATTATGTTTTTTGAAAGATTACTATGAAAATACAGGATTGTCAACAACTCCTTATTTAGCAAATAATTATAGAGATTCTTTCCTTACCCAGTAGGTGATTGTTCTCAATCACAGTTCCAGTACACCTTTCCGATTTTCTGAAACAAGGTTTCAGAAAATAACGGAGAAGCTTTTCGAATCCCCCACATGAAGCGCTCGAGCGCTTCATTCATTTCCACCAAAAAAACAAAAGCGCCCGTAGGCGCAAATGTTTTTATTGGTGGAAATGGGGGGATTCGAACCCCCGTGCAAGAAAGCCTCATCTACTTATCTACATGTGTAGTCATCTTTTTGATTTAAGACAATATCCTATAAAGAGACAAAAAAGATATAGACCGAGTCCTAAATTGTCGGGAGGGTTGCCAGACATACAACCCTCCTTACCCCGATTTATTGCGCTTCTATCCTCTATCAGAGATCAAGAGTAGAAACGTTCGCGAGTGCTTACGCTACTCGAGCGAATGCAAAGTCAGCCACACCGAAGTATGGTGATTTTACAGAAAATGCTTTTGCATTTATGTTTTGAACGAATTTTTACGAGATTACGTTCATGCTCGACATGCCAAGGAGACAAGTCACCAACTTGTCGATGCCTGTCATTCCCATTATTTTACTTGAGAATTCTCGAGTGGAAGTATCACCACACGCATCCCACCGCACTCAAGGTGCGCCATCGTATAAATACGAAAGCCTTGTCCGTGTACTTCCACACAAGAATTCTCAAATTATCTTTTCAAAGTTCTTCCCAGTTCTCTTTCGATATCTCTTTTCTTTATAGTCTCTCTCTTGTCATACTTCTTTTTTCCCCGAACAAGAGCAACTTCAACCTTTATCTTTGAGTTTTTATTATACAACTTGATAGGCACTATTGTCAAACCCTTCTCTCCTGTACGCTTGATGAGCGTTTCAATCTCTTTCTTCTTTAGAAGGAGCTTTCTCTGTCTCCTTGGGTTATATTCCTCGGGAGTGTTCTTCACCTGGTATGGCGATACTAGGAGTCCTACTATAAATGCCTCATTTGCGACTATAGTCACATGGGCACCGTCCAGAGACCCCTTGCTTCCCCTTACAGCCTTTACCTCATAGCCCAAAAGCTCGATCCCGGCCTCGTAGGTATCGAGTATTTCATAGTTAAAATATGCCTTTTTGTTATCTATTAGGGCCATACGAACATGGTATCATAAAAGCCCAAAAACATTGACCAAAATGCCTTTTTGGTATAGAATAACTTTCGTACAATTTATTGCACTCCACAAGACCGTGCGAACGCCAACCTATAAAACAAACAAGCAAATAAGAGCTCGGGAAGTGCGCCTGCTAGACGCAGACGACAACAATTTGGGTACTTTCCCAACCGAAGAAGCTCTGAAGATGGCAGAAGCAAAAGGACTGGATCTCGTAGAGATCGCTCCCCTTGCAAACCCACCTGTTGCAAAGATTGTAGAGTTTGGTAAGTTTTTGTATGAACAAAACAAGAAAGCAAAGAAAAGTAAGGCAGGATCCAAGCCAAGTGAAACCAAATCTATACAGATAAAGGTTGGAACTGGAGATCATGACCTTGCTCTAAAAGCAAAAACAGCGTCAGTCTGGCTAGGAGAAGGACACAGAGTAAAAGTTGAACTCTTCCTCTCTGGTAGAACAAAGTTTATGGATGAGAAATTTCTCAGAGAAAGACTAGACCGAGTACTACGTTTTATTACAGTAAATTACAAAACTGGAGACGGTATAGTAAAAAGTCCAAAAGGATTTATCGTTACTTTAGAGAAAGATACAAAAAAGCAATAATACAAACACTATTCAAAAAACCTTATCACTTATTACTAATATATGAAAACAAACAAATCGCTAACAAAAAGATTCAAAGTTACAAAGAACGGTAAACTCATCGGTAGAAAGCCAGGGTTCAACCACTTTAGAGCAAAGCAATCTAGAACAAAGCAACTCGCAGGAAAGAAGCCTGTAGAAATACAAGTTTCAAACAAGATCAGAAACACCATAAAGAACGGTATCAGAAGATCTACAAAGAAATCATAACTATCAGATTAGAAATTATTTTAAATACACATTATGTCTAGAGTAAAAAGAGGAACAATAAAAAACAAGAGACGAAAAAACACCCTCGCACAAGTAAAGGGGTACCGTTTTGGTAGAAGTACTAAGGAGGCCGCAGCAAAGGATGCTATCCGACATGCTGGTGCGTACTCATTTGCACACAGAAAGGACAAGAAAAATGACAGACGAAAGCTATGGAACGTAAAGATAAATGCTCTAGTTCGTGACCATGGACTATCTTACTCTAAGTTCATAGGAGCTCTCAAGAAGGCAAATATTGCCCTTGACCGCAAAATCCTAGCTGACCTTGCAGAGAATCACCCAGAAACATTTGCAAAAGTAGTAGCAAAAATAAAGTAACTACAAACCCGCATATTCTGCGGGTTTGTTATATATAATCATGAAACAACAAATAACAACATTCTTCAAAGCAAATTACTTGGGACTAATAGCGTTGATTTCCTCTACAGTTTTCTCAGTACTGGTTAGTTCATATGTAGTAAAAGAAGTTTTATATATAGACTCACGCATCGCATTTATAGCATCCACTGGGATAAGAATTGCTATTATATCTATTTTTGGTATAGCACTCTCTCTTATATTTTATTTCGTCACAAAAAAATTAACCATCCAAGAGACAACTTTTCAAAAAGCACTCTATTTCCAAAGTTTTACTGTTGCCTTGAGTGTTGCACTCTCTGTCATCTCTTCTAAAGTAATCGATATTCCCTCTCCCGCAAAGGCCTTGATATCTTTTGCGCTGGGTGTGCTTTTCATAAAATACTTGTACAAGACAACCACAAACACAGCAGTAGGGGCCTTGATTTTGAGGATATTGTCGCTTGTTGTATTGGTCTTTATATTCGGAATACTTATGTCTTTTATTTCAGCATTTAAATCTGTTGGAACATCCCCAGCAAAGCATTACCAAACGAACTCCATTAACCAAGTAAAAAACGAGGAGGATGGTGTCGCAGACACAATCTCAAAACTTCCATCAGACTTCCCTCTCCCAGAGGATGTAGAGATCACAGGTGGATCTAGAGTAAGTAGTACGGGTATATGGTCCGGAAATATATATTTTACCCCAATAGAGGGAGCCGCGTTCTGGCAGGAAAAATACCAAACCTATATAGACCAAAATGGCCTGATCAAGGAAGAAGAGAGTGTAAACAAAATCGCAATAACATGGAATCTATCGTATCCAAAAAGGGATGAAGACAACTACGCTATACAGATTGTTTTCAACCAATTCCAGGATGAGGGTAAAATAGGAATACATCTTCACTAAAAAGTAACTTAAAAAGCCTCAAAATATGGGGGTTTTTTTGATGCCTGCTTAATATTGACTTTTTGTCTAAAAGATGATATAATATGAGAAATACGGTTAGGGTCTAACCGTTAAAAAAAGAATATTTAGACTATGAACGAAGACTTAAACAAGTTTTTTGCTGTTAAAAATGCAGTGGAAAAACACCATGATGCAAAATTTTTTGCTTACCATTCGTACGCAAAAGGAATTACACTTTTTATTGCAATCTCTTATGCATGCACTAGTATCATTGCCTTAATTGGAAGTATGGTTACTACGTCCCGTGAATTGTTTTCATGGGGAGTAGGACTCGGAATCTTTCTTATATTATTCGTATTTTCGAGTAATACAAAGGTTGGGATTTTCTTAATGAGGGAACTTTCCTTTCTACTTTTCGGAACAATCATTGAGGAGAAAACTCGCCACTCCAAAAGAGAGGCAAAAAGAGAACTAAATGATCTTCAAGATGCATTTCCATCCATGGAAACGTCCGGAAACGAATGGAAAATAGTTGCTCAAGATGCGTATAAGATTTTGAATCTTATTCCCATCAGAAGCAACTAAAATCTATTCCAAAAAAACTAAAAATCTACCTTAGGTAGATTTTTTTCATTTTACATTCTCGTTCATTTTTCTTTTCTTTACCATTTCTAGTATTGTGGCTACTAACCGAACTGGATCTGAGTCGAAAACTATATTTGGGTTTGCCATCTCAGCATCGGTTATTATTTTGTGTATAGTCTCGTCCATACTCCACCCCCCTTCCAGCACTCCTATGGGCTTTCCATTTTCAAATGCTGAAGTAAACTCATTTATGGTACCTATACGTCCACAAGCAACTATAACTGCATCTGCACTTCGTGTCAGAAGTAGACTTCGGCCTGTTATTCCAAATCCTGTATAAACAACCAAATCTAGATAGTCTACAGGTAGCCTGTATGTCTCTACGTGCTCTGTCTCGTTACTTGCTGGAGAAAAACCAACAGTGATACCTTTCACTTCCTTTGCACCCATAGCGGACCAGAGAGGAAAACCTGTAGTCGCGCCGTTTAGAAGCATGGCCCCATGATTGGCAATCTCTCGTCCCAGAGTCTTTGCTTTCTCGAGAGCATCTACTCCACAATGACCAGTTTCAGATGCCCCAGATATACAAATCTTTGGTATAAGGTGTGAATGTTTTGAAGTGTTGTTTCCCATAATATTATGAAAGTATAGCAGAATCCCCTGCTTCTGGAGCAACAGCATTTACCGCCAATGTATCTCGTAATTTTTGTACCAAAAACATAGACGACTTTGGCTCTCCCATTACTACAAATATTTTCTTTACTGAGTCAGCAACATCTTCTACGAAAGAAACGAGGTTGTCCGAATCTTTGTGTCCACTATAACCACTTATCTTTGCTATACGTGCTCTGACAGGGATATCTTCTCCTAGTATTCTTACTGATTTCGCACCTTCTTCTATTGCTCGTCCCATTGTACCCAAAGATTGGTAACCAATTAGGAGAAGTGTGTTGTTTGGATTTGAAAGATAGTTTTTCTCATGATGTATAACACGTCCCCCGTTTGACATACCAGAACCTGCAATGACTATCTTTGGTCCTGCAACATGAAGGATTGCCTTTGATTCATCTGTTGTTTCAGTCTTTTTGAGTCCTTTGAACATAAAGATGTCGTCTCCTGACTCAATCAGTTTTCGAGCAGGATCGTTTAAATACCTAGTGTATCTCTGATAGACACTTGTGAGTCTTATCGCAAGCGGTGAATCTAGAAATATGGGCATCGCTGGAATACGTTTGTTTTCGACAAAGTCGTTTATCTCGAAAAGTAGTTCTTGTGTACGCTCAAGGGAGAAAGTAGGTATCACGAGCGTACCACCTTTCGAATAAGTCTCTTCTATCACAGCCTCAAGGAGCTTCTTTCTCTCTCCTCTTTTCTCATGGTTTCTATCTCCATATACACTTTCCATTATCATATAGTCCACATTAGAAAGTTTCTCTGTATCGCGAAGTAGTGGTGAAGGAGAGTTTCCAAGATCACCTGTAAATACTACAGACTTGCCTCCAATCTTGAAGTTGATCATCCCAGAGCCCAATATGTGTCCTGCATCTAGATACTCAAAGGTTGTTCCATCCCCTAGCTCTGTAACCTCATGATAGTCGACAGTTTTCCAGAGCCCCATTATGGTTCGTAGATTTGCCTCTGTGTAAATTTTCGCTAGATCGTACTCATGACTTCTTCCAAGTATTACATTTGTATCTTCAAGCATTATCTCTGCAATATCTTTAGTTGGGATAGTAGAATATATAACACCTTTGAATCCATCATGGAGAAGTTTTGGTATACGACCGATGTGGTCAATATGAGAGTGTGTGATAAAAAGATAGTCTACATCAGCAGGGTTGTATGCAAATGGCTCCCAGTTCTCTTTATCGGCAAGAGAGCTTCCTTGAGTTAGTCCACAGTCGACAAGTATTTTTAGTGTCTTTGAAGATCCCGAAGAAATCTCGAAAAGAAAGTTCGCTCCCGTTACAGACCCGACACCTGAACAAAATTTTATTACAGGATCGTTAGACATTGTTTTGATTTGAAATAATGCTTTTAACTTTTCTCTTGTAAACTGATAGACCTACCAATGCTCCGAGTATTCCACCTGCAAGGTCATAAAATATATCTGAAGCAGAGTCTTGTAGGCTAACAAGGTCTGCAAACTGTATCAGCTTTTCAACACTAAGCTCAAATACTTCCCAGAGGATCCCTACAATCAATACTGAAATCATCACAGAGAAAAAGAACTTTTTTGAAGATGTGGGAATTTTTAGAATACGAGAAGAGATAAAAATAGATGAGAAAAGTAGAGCGATAAAGAAACCTCCCATAGCATGCATCGGCATATCAAACCACCATATGAAGAAATACCAAGAGTTCTTCATAGCGATAGTGTTTATTATAAAAATGAAAAAAGCGATGATGAGCGTCGCGATTGCAAGCTTTTTATCTCGAGTCATGCATAAATTATAACATGACATGTATATATAAACGAAAATCTGTCCCGTAAAATAGAGAGCATGCTCACTATCTCACGGGACAGATCCTCGTTAGGGCCATCAAAGTTGTGTTACCCTAGCAAAAAGCTAAGTGAGTGCGGGACAAAACTTACCACGGCAAATTCTGATACCCAATTCTCATACACAATCTCGTTCTAGGTAACATTTTTCAATGACCCTAGAATGATTATACAGGAATGAAAAACAAAAACAATCTAGACGGATAAAATTTTTGTGTTTTTTATAAAATAAAAATCCCAAATGGGATTTTTATTTATTCTGTCAAGCCGTCTAGATTTATATCGTAAAGCATTGCCTCAGAAATAAGTTTATAGTTCGTAATTTCATCATCGTTGAACCATACTGATATTTCACTTTTATATGCATCTGGTCCATCTGCTGGATCTGTGCAGTGAATAAGGTTTCTAAGACCTCTGGACCCATCTACATCACACATAAAGTATGAATCTATAGCGAAGTCCCCTCTTATTGATCCTGTGTCAGCTACAGTTGGTTCGGTTACACCGACAAGTCTTTTTACAACTGACTGTGCACTGTTACCTTCCAGTATCAATGCAACAACAGGAGAAGCACACATATAGTGAGCCATCCCTCTTATGATATCTTTTCCATATTCTATAGCATCTTTATCGACTACCATTCCAAGAGATGTTCTGTTTTCAACTATTTTATCTCCTTTTCGTTTATACCAGGCATCATCTTTGTTGTAGTGTTTGAATACAAGTTCCTCGTCTGCTTGAATCATCTTCAAGGCAACAATTTTCAATCCTATTCTCTCAAATCTTTTAATGATCTCCCCAACCAAGCCTCTTTGGACTGCGTCTGGCTTTAGTATCACAAATGTTCTTTCTTTCTTTGGGTGCATATATGTTTAGTATGAGGGTTAAGTATAAGTATGAGTATTTGGCGAAAACCAAAAATACCGTCTCAATATAGCAGAAAATGTCCTAGAAACAAAATCGCTATTTTGCGTACTTTTTCATTATTTCCGCCTCAACTTCCTCTCGAGGGCGACCGTATTTTAGATATGAAAGTTCCTTAAGTTTGTCTACTTTTTCTAGATCGCCCTTAGGATTGTCTGCAGTCACAATACTAAAAGGCCTAGACGTTGGCGCACCCTTAACTATCATCGACATATAGGCGTTCCTATTTTCGAGTTTGGTGATGTCGCTACGTGTAAAAGTAGGTGTGAACTTCGGCTCCAAATACTCTGCATCTTCCGGAGAAACTCGAAAAACAGTCATTGATCCTACGTTACCAAATACTGCATCTTTTATTTCATCACTAAGCTGTGCGATGTATTGGTGAGCGATGTTTAGAGATAGTCTGTATTTTCGTGCTTCTGAGAGAATAGAGGCAATGGCAGGAGTAGTAACGTTTTGGAACTCATCTATATATAGATAAAAATCGTTCATCTTTTGTCCGTACATATCTGCTCGTGACAATGCTGCCATCTGGATCTTTCCAACCAATATGAGACCTATTAGGTTTGCATTTAGTTCCCCGAGCCTTCCTTTGGACAAGTTTACAAGAAGTATTTTCTTCTCATCCATTATCTTTCGAAAATTGAATACAGACTTTTGCTGTCCTATGACTGGCCGCATGATGTCGTTTGAAATCATCGGATCAAATTTACTAGATATATAAGGAACGAAATTTTGGAGACCTTGTTCTCCAGTCGAAGCCTCAGCTGCAACCCAAAATTCTTTTACGATTGCATCCTGACACTTTGAAAGTTTGTAGTCTCTAAATGTTTTGTTCTGCAAAACTCTTGTGATCTCCATAAGTGTTGATCCACTTTCTGGGTCTGCCATGACAAGGAGAGCTGCATTTCTAAAATATGACTCAAACATCGGACCTCCGGCCGCTTTCATATCGAAAAGCTGGTTAAATATCCCAATAAGTTCGTTGATTACAAATGTTTTTTGTTCAGGATATCTCTCATCGTACTCAAGCATGTTTAGTGCCATCGGTCGCGCTGTATATGCGGGATCAAAATATATAACGTCGTCGAGTCGCTCTGGTGGAATATACGAGAGGATGTCTTGAATATCACTTCCGTGTGGATCGATGAAACAACAACCTTCTCCATTTGCGATGTCTTGTGCGATAAGGTTCTTCAGAATTGAAGTCTTTCCTGTTCCAGTTTGTCCGATAACATAGAGGTGTCTCATTCTATCTTCTTTGGACATGTATATATCCTTTTTTACTCCTCTATGGAAGTTGTATCCGAGCAATACTCCTTCGCTTGGCATCTCTACAGGAGCTGGTCCTGTTCCCGCTTGTGCTTGTTTCAACTGAGGGGCACCTTCTATCTTCGCTGGGAAGTGATACACCGTAGCGAGCTCTTTTAGGTTGAAAACTACTGACCTTGCCTCATCATATGCTCTGTATGTAAAGTCTCTACAAAAGTCTGTGATACCTCTAGGCAATATCGCCGTGAAGTTAATAGAATTACTTCCTGCTTCTGTAAATTGGTTGAAGGCTGAAGTACACTCATGAAGTATCTGTTCTGCTCTTTGTTCTGTTTCAGCAGAAGCTATGACCCTTATCCCGACACTTAAAAGTGAGGCATTTATCTTTTCACCTATCCATTTTACTGCGTTCTCATCTATCTTTTGCTTTCCTTCTTCATCCTTTTTCTTTTCATCTATTTTGCTTCCTGTAAAAATCTGTTTACCCATAGAAAGTAACCCGTGTCCCACTTCTCCCATGTTACTTCTTAGTGCAATTTCCTTTCCGGATTTTACATTTTCCAACACTTTTGCGAATTTCGATATC
>DALYDA010000001.1:19376-67234 GCA_031973435.1 Minisyncoccota bacterium | reverse complement strand
GTTGCCTTCTGGTTTTACTAGTATCTGTATAGCGAGCCCCTCACCTTCCTTTTTTAGTTTGGAAAAGACATTTAGTAATATGTTTAGTGGATCATACTCGAGAGTAGTATATGTTTTGATAGGAAAAACTGATTCCTTGGAAAGTGAAGCAAAAGCTCCTACAGTTTTACCCTCGGTATTGTATATGTTGTAGTCATCTGTCGCTTCTCGTATTTTTGCTCCTGCGTGTAGTCCAAGAACCTGCTTCTCAAGTAGGTCTACCTTGGATTCTGGGACTCCTACATAAAATACCACCTCATCAGAAGAGGACGACAACGCAATCTCGAGTGAATAATAGTCCTTATCTTTGTTTTCTCTTGCATCTCCTACCGACTGCATACCTGCTAGAAACTGTTCCATGGAGGCAATTAGGATTTTGTTTCCGGGATCATCTTTGGCCTTATCAGAAGTATCTGGTGGAATAGTTATTTCAAACAATCTCATTGAAAGAAGTTTTGCCAAGTTAGTTTTCTCTTTCAATCCAGGTATCTGATGAGTTGAAACAAGATATTGTATTAGGAATCTATGGAAATCATCTGCTATATGAGGATTGCCCATTCTTTCTACTACCTCTAGTGCATTTTTTACTCCTTTTTCAAGAAGAACCCCGAGAAGTTCTTCCATCGTTTTGTCATGCGGTTCTGGGCGAAGACGCAAAACGAGTTCATTTTTATCAGACTCATTTATAGAATGCTTGGGATGTAAAACATCTCCTGCGTCAACCTTACGGTATGTCTCAACCAGCCCTGAAGCTATATATTCCTTGCTTGAGTCTATACCTCTTTCGTTCAGTATCTTTTCAGTCTTCTCTATTTGAGCACGTAAATACGCCAACTCTTCTTCTGGAGAAGAAAACTTTGGCGCGTCTTGGAGAAATTTTTCCATAGTCAAATTATAACCTGAAGTTACAATTTGATGAAATAAAAAGCTAAGCAGTTAGTACTTCTATTCCTTTTTCTGTAACAGCAACTGTGTGTTCGAAGTGAGCAGCATACGATCCATCCTTTGAAACAATAGTGTATCCATCTTTTAGGAGTTTTGATTGATGTGATCCAAGTGTGATCATCGGCTCTATGGCGATAACCATGCCTACTTCAATAGTCTCCCCTGCTCCTGCCTTTCCGTAATTAGGTACGTATGGATCTTCGTGTATGTATTTACCCACTCCATGTCCTGAAAGACCACGAACAATGCCGTAACCGAACTCTTTTACATAACTCTCTATTGCGTGTCCTATGTCTCCTATTTTTCCTCCAACCTTCATCGCCTGGATTCCGATATCTAGCGCTTCTTTTGTAACGTCGAGTAGCTTTTGATTTTCCTTTGAAGTCTTACCGACCGCAACTGTAACAGCATGATCTGTAAAATATCCTTTATGTTTTAGCCCAAGATCAATAGAAACGATATCTCCTTTTTTCAAAATTCTATCTTTGGATGGGATACCGTGCACTATCTCCTCGTTTACTGAAACACAAAGTGACGCTGGATACGGTCTATCTGCTCCATATGGTTGGTAGTTTAGAAATGCTGGTTCGTCACCTAGTTTTTTTATTTCATTAAATGCTATTTGGTCTAGCTCGTGAGTAGACACCCCAGGAACAACAGCCTTTGCAACATTTCGAAGTACCATAGCAAGCCTTTTGCCCCCTTCTTGGAGTATCTCTATTTCTTTTTTTGTTTTTATGATTATTGCCATTTTATTCAATACCAATCTTATTTATTATCTCATTGAAAACTTCCTCTATAGTTTGCTCACCGTTTATATCTAGAACTTTATATGTTGGGTTGTCTCGAAAAAAGTCTATTGCTGGAACAACATCTCTCTTGTACCATGCCAATCTCTTTTCGACTTCATCTGCCTCCTTGTCATCTGCTCGTCCTCTCTCAGCTAGTCTTGTTCTAGACCAATCCTCAGAAACTTCTAGATTGATAACGTAGACATTTTCTTTTTTATAAAACTTAACTGCACTATCAAAAACTTGCGCCTGGACCAAAGAGCGCGGAGTTCCATCTACGATGACATGATCGTCTCCATTGTAGTCTGCCATTATAGAATGTGCCCATATATGTATTGCCAGGAAATCCGGTTGTAGCTCTCCCTTTTTGTACACCTCTTTTGACAAACTAGCGGTATAAGTCGTCTCGTTCAGATAATCTCGAAACTTCTTTCCGATTTCCATATAAAAGACGCCCCTTTTTTCAGGGTCCTTTTCATTTAGATGCTTGATCAGAAGGTCTGCCTGTGTTCCCTTACCGCAACCAGACCTACCTATGAAAATGAATGTTTGTGGAGACATATGAGCCAGTATATAGTATTTGGTATTTACTATCCAGTATTAAAATCGGGAACAAAAAATGAGCCAAACGGCTCATTTTTTACTATAAACTTTTTAGTATTCTCTCATCGATATCTGCGCGTCGAGTTTCTTTAGGAAGTCTGTGATTACGTTTACAACGATTAGAAGTGCTGTTCCTCCGAGAGCTACGGCTGTGATACCTGTAACTTGTTGTATTACTAGTGGGAGCACAGCAACGATAGCTAGGAAGAGTGCACCAACTAGTGTAACTCTTGTAACGATAGAACCTATGTGGTTTGCAGTAGCTTCTCCTGGACGAGTTCCTGGTACAAACGCACCGTTCTTCTGAAGGTTGTTTGCAACTGACTCTGGGTCAAATGTAATAGCTGTATAGAAGAATGTAAACATGAACACCAAGAAGAAGTATATAACCATGTACAGGATACTTGTGTTTGTGAAATTCGCAAAAGCCTGACCAATAGAAGCGAGTATTCCTATACTAGAACCAGTAAGGAAGTTGCTGATGATCTGTGGGAAAGTAAGGATAGAAAGTGCAAAGATTATAGGCATAACTCCTGCTTGGTTTAGTCGTAGTGGTATGAAAGATGACACACCTGCCCCACCGCGAGACTGTCTCGCATGTGTAACTGGAATAGGTCTTTCTGCTTCTGTTATAGCTACTACTCCTGCTACAACTAGAAGTGATATAACTGCGAAAGCTATGTATGAAGTCAGGTTTGATGGGTCGTAAGCAAAGAGCATCTGAGAAACACTGCTTGGGAAAGATGAAACGATACCTGCAAAGATGATGAGTGATACTCCGTTTCCAATACCGTATTCAGAGATCAACTCTCCTATCCACATAAGTAGGAATGAACCCGCTGTTACAACTATAACGTTCTCTATTCTGTCGAACATAGAAAGAGGAAGTATTACTCCTTGTCTCTCAAGGATAACAAGAAGCGATAGACCTTGTATAACTGCTAGTGGAACTGTAAGTATACGTGAGTACTGAGCAAACTTTCTTCTTCCAGCTTCACCTTCCTCATGGTACATCTCCTTTAGCCTAGGAACCATGATAGTAAGAAGTTGCATTATGATAGATGCAGTGATGTATGGACCAACTCCAAGCATCACGATAGACAAGGTAGAAAGTCCGCCTCCAGAAAAGACATTTAGTATTCCGAAAAATTGGTTGTTCTCAAGAAATGATGAGAGTGCGTATGTGTTTACACCTGGAACTGGAATAGAAGCGAGAAGTCTAAATAGGAAGAATGCAAAAATAACAAACAAAACCCTTTTTCGAAGGCTCGTGTCTGTCCAAACTGTTTTTAGTTTTTTGAAAAAATGAGACATTTTTTTATACTATCTTTCCTCCTGCTTTCTCTATCGCTTCCTTTGCACCAGTTGAAACCTTGCAATTCTCAAAGCTCACTGACTTTGTAAGTGTACCATTTGCTAGGATCTTTACTGCAGGGAATTTTCCACCTTCTTTCTTTACGAGCTTTTTCTCATATAGAGACTTTGGGTTTACAACTTCGCCTTTACTAAAAGCTGTTTCGATCTGTGAAAGTGACACTACTACGTAAGGAAATGTAAGAGGTGTGTTTAGATTCTTTCCTCGTCCTCTTCTTCTTGGAATCTTTCGTATGATGTCTCTTAGTTGTGGTCTCTTCTTGTTACCAGCACGTGAACTTTGTCCTTTTGTTCCTCGTCCTGAAGTCTTACCACTAACACCCCCGCGACCAACTCGCTTTTTTGTCTTATTTTCTGTATTTCTTTTTATTTTATGGATTTGCATATATCAAAAGTTATTTTGCTTCAGTTGCTTGTGCTTCTGGTGCTACCACAGGCTCTACTTTCGCTTCTTTCTTTTTGTATTCAGTTGAAATCTCTGAAAGTGCAAGTGCAGCAGCGCGAGCGTTGTTTAGTGTATTCTTACTTCCTGAGTTTAGTTTTGATGTAACGTTAAATACTCCAGCCAAAGTTAGTAGGTCTCTAACAGAACTACCAGAAACAAGTCCCTTTCCGCGGTTTGGCATGATCATGATTTTAGAACTCTTGAACTTTGCGCTTACTTCATGAGGGATAGAATTCTCCTTTGTAAGTTTGATAGTCATCATGTTCTTCTTTGCATCCTTAACAGCCTTTTCTATCGCTAGAGTTGTATCTGTAGCTTTTCCTGTTCCTATACCAAAGCTTCCTCTTCTGTCTCCGATAAGGATAGCAACAGAGAATGAAAATCTTCGTCCACCAGAAACAACACGAGTAACGCGCCTGATCGAGATCATCTTTTGCTCAAACTCTGGTTTTACTCTCTCTCCTCGAGAAGATCCGCCTCTACCTCCACGGCCTCCACTTCGTGGAGGACGAGAACTTCCTCTGTCTGTTGATGCTTTATTTGGTTGTGTCTGTTGTTCTTGTGACATATATTTTATTAAAAATTAAGTCCTCCCTTTCGAGCTTCATCTGCTAGTATTTTTACTCTACCAGTATAAGCAAAACCGTTTCTGTCAAAAACTACTTTCTCGATTCCTTTGTCGATAGCAGACTTTGCGATCTTCTTTCCTACTTGCATTGCTCTTTCGTTCTTTGTACCCTTAGTCTCCTTTATGTCTGAAGCCTCTACAAGAGTTACTCCCTTGTTGTCATCGATAAGTTGAGCATAGATGTGAGAGTTCGAACGGAAAACAGAAAGACGTGGATACTTTGAGTCTCCTATCATTGCGCGGATCTTTTTCTTGAGTCGCATTCTCTTTTCTGTTTTGATATTTTTTACTTTCATATATTTTGTAGTTAGATATCTTATGCAGTCTTCTTACCTTGTTTTCGACGGATAACCTCACTATCGTATCTAAATCCTTTTCCTTTGTATGGTTCAGGTTTCTTGAGTGCTCGAAGTGATGCAGTGAAGCTTCCAACCAATTCTTTGTCTACACCTACAACTGTAATGTTGTTCTTCTCTGCTGTAACTGTAAGAGTAGCTGGTATCTCAACCTTTACTGGGTGAGAAAAACCTAGAGCCAAAACCAAAGTACTACCTTGTACTTCACTTTTGAATCCTACTCCTTCGAGTATAAGCTTTTTTGAAAATGTATTTGTCACACCTTCGATCATATTCTTTATGTGTGATGCGTATGTTCCCCAAAGTGCTTTTGCAAGAGGTGAACCTTCTTTTGGTGAAAGTGTGATGATATCAACGTCTATAGACACAGACACATCATCTCTAAATATCTTTGATAGTTCTCCCTTTGCACTCTTAACAGTAAATACTCCGTTTTCAAATTTGACGGTTACTCCTTGTGGTACGTTTATAGGTTGTTTTCCAATTCGTGACATATATTTATGCGATAGAAAGTAGTGCTTCTCCTCCTACGTGTTCTTTTCTAGCTTCACGGCCAGAAAGAATCCCCTTTGGAGTTGAAAGTATTAATACGCCACGACCACTTTTCACTGGACGAATATCACCTACCGCCATGTATACTCGTTTTGAAAGTTTCGAAATTCTCTTTACCTCTTTTACCTTTGGACTTCCATCAGTATAAGAAAGTTCTATTTCCAAAAATGGGAAGTTCTTTTGAGTCTTTTTCTTGAAATCTGCTATATAGCCTTCTCTCTTGAGACAAACCAATATAGACTCCTTCATCTTAGAATGAGGAACAACTACATTCGCGTGACTGCGAACTCCAGCATTCTTTATCATGTTTAGCATGTTTGCAATTTGATCCATATAATATTTGAGATTACCAACTAGATTTGCGAACTCCAGGGATCTTCCCTTCATTTGCAAGTTCACGGAAACAGATTCTACAAAGACCGAAATCTCTCATAAAACCTCTTCCTCGCCCACACTTAAAACATCGATTTTTAGCTCGACTTGAAAATTTTGGTTTTTTCTCTGCGCGTACGCGTGTAGATGTTTTTGCCATGTATTAGTAAAAAGTGATAAGTGCAAAGTGGACAGTGAAACTGCCACTTCCGTCCCTCGTATCGGTAATATCTCGCTTATTTTCTTCAGATCCTTACCCTGTAGGGCTAGAAACTAAAGGAGACAAGCGGATTGGCCAATAGTCGGCAACGAGATAGAGTTTAGCAGAAGACCGGAAGATTGTCAAACGCTTTACTGAACGCAGTTTTTAGCTCCCTTCTCCAAAGAGCACGGATATTTTTGTGATCAAAAATTCCTCGTGTTCGCCTCAGTCAGGCTCACAAGTCTCTTTGAAGAAGGATAGCCGGTGTATATGAAAACACGAATACAAATTACAAAATACTAAACTCAATAACCATAAACATAGGTATCTCCTTTCGTGCCTGATCTTCAGCCTTCTGTCGAGGACCCTTTTGACTCCCCTTGTGAGAAATCCATTCTTCCATACGAGTAAGAGCGAGCCCATTCTTGTTGGCCTGCTTTACGTACCACTGCATAGGACGCTGGAATGAGTAAGTTACTTCCTGGTTTTCTTTCTTTGAACCTGGATTCATGACGATAGGAAGCGAGATTTCGCTCATGTATTTATACACAACCCTACCCTGTTCGTTGCGAGTACTGTCAAAATACCAGTCACTCTCTTTTGGCACTCTAAATGCTGGATGGTTGAGAACTAAAACAAATCTTCCTTTTTCTGTGAGATGCTTTTTTACAACTTCGAAAACTTTTTCTCCATACTTCATATTTTGAAACGCGAGAACTGAAACCACGGTATCATACTTTTCTTTCACTCCCTGCATATCTTCGGCTTTCTTTAGAGAATAGTTTCCCTTCGGATCCACTTTCTTTGCCTTCTCTATCAGAGACTTCGATGCATCTATACCTGAGACGTCTCCTCCTTCCTTTTTCAATACCCGAGTGAAATATCCATCTCCACAACCCAAATCCAAAACTTTCTCTCCTTTCTTCAGAGAAACAAAACGAACTAGGTTCGGAACTATAACTTTCTCTTGATAAGTATCTGTTGAGGCGAGGTGGTCGCTATACCATGGAGCAACCTTCTCCCAAGATGTATCTGTGATTTTCATTTCATGAGTATACATCTGTGCCCTGTTTTAACAAAATAAAAAAAACCGCTTATTTTATGTTAGCGGTTTCTTGTCTTTATTGAATACATAATAGAACTGCTGTAGAACTTTTTTCTTATCTACTAAATATGGATTTCTTTCTGAATATTCTAAAATTATATCTTCATAATTTTCTCTATCAGAAAAGGCTTTTATTTCTTCAAAAGTTACATCTAGTGCAAATTCCTTCATCTTTTCTATATGTTTTACCACACCCTGGACCTCTGTTTCCGAAAACAATGATTTCAAAACAAGATAAGAGTTGTGGAGGTTTTTGACCTTGGCATAGTAGGTCGAGGCGCTTGCTTGTTCCTTTTTTGACTGCACCACTTCCCATTCCTTTTGAAAAAATGTCGTAAATCTTTCAATAAGAAATTGTTTTAAAATTACGAACTCAGGGTCTTGAAATGCGTACTTTGATCTTAGCGATTCTACGGATGTACCATCCATGGCAAACTTTAATGTGTTTACCAGTCCTTCGACACCTGAAGTCGTCTTTGTTATTAGTATTTCCCCGCTAATAATTTTATACAAATTTAGAGAGAAGACTTTTTTCAACTCTTCACTTTTCTTTGTATGAAGTAGCTCTATGCTGTCCCAAAGACAACTGAATTGATTAATCTTTCCAGTCCCAAAAGCGGTTGTGTCGACAAGAATTTTGTTAAGTTCTTTTCTATACTCAATTGCCACAATTAGCCCATATGCCAAAAAAACACATAATAAAACTAGTGCCATAATAATGGCTGCCAGAACTATACTTAAACTATCCATATATTTCAAATTTTTATTACACTACCACCAAGCAAGTGTCTTGTCAAAGACAACAGACTAACAAAAAACTCCGATCACTGACCGGAGTTTTTTGTTTTTTTGAATTATATTTAGTCCTTCTTGAATGGTATTCCCAGGAGCTCGAAGAATTTTACTGCTTCTGCTTTTGTCTTTGCTGATGTAACTATCGTTATAGCTAGACCGAAAACATCCTTTATGTCTTCGTCTCCTGTTTCTGCAAATATTGTGTGTTCACGAATACCGATTGTTATGTTTCCGATTGCGTCTACTGCTCCACGAGATATTCCTCGAAAGTCCTTTGTTCGAGGAAGAGCGATGTTTATGAACTTATCTAGAAAAGAGTACATACTCTCTCCTCGAAGTGTAACCATAAGCCCTACAGGGTCTCCAGTACGTACCTTGAAACTTGCGATAGACTTCTTTGCACCACGAAGTGATGGCTTCTGTCCTGTTATCTTTGCGAGTCTGTCAGAAACAAGTTCATTGAAGTTCTTGTTAGCTTTCATCATGCGTCCTGTACCAGAAGACACAACTATCTTTTCTAGGTGAGGTGAAGCCATGAGGTTCTTGTAACCGAACTCTCCTTTCATTACCTCAAACGCTTTCTTTTCAATTGTTTTCACGCTTTCCATACGTAAATTTATATATTTATATTACTAATCTTAGAGCTTCGAACCGCTCTTTGTTGCTACACGAGTTTTCTTTCCGTCCTCTATCTTGTATCCAACTCTCGTTGCCTTTCCACCTTTTGGATCTTGCAACATAACGTTTGATATAGATATAGGCATCGCTATTTCTATAACCTGTCCTGCCTTACCTCGAGTCTTCTTCTCGTGCTTCTTCTTTAGGTTTACACCACTTATCAAAACTTTAGATGTTTTTGGAAACACTTTCTCAACAGTGCCTTTTGCACCTCTGTCTTTTCCTTTCATCACTATTATGTTGTCTCCTTTTTTGATTTTCATATATTAGTAGTTAGTGATAAGTGATAAGCGAATTGTGATGTTGTCTCACTCTTCCCTTGCCCCTATCTGCTCTTATTTATAGTACCTCCGGTGCCAAGGAAATGATCTTTTGGTATCCTCTCTCTGCTAGTTCTCTTGGAATAGGTCCAAAGATACGTCCTGCTATAGGTTCAAACTTTTGTTTTGCCTTTCCTATGATCACAACAGCATTGTCATCGAATCGGATGTATGAGCCATCCTTTCTTCTAAAAGCGTTTCTTTGTCTTACTACAACTGCATGATGAACGTCTTTCTTCTTTACAGTCTTTCGAGGTTCAGCACTTTTTACAGCGATAACAACTACGTCTCCGATCTCTGCATAACGACGCTTACTTCCTCCAAGCACTTTGAAAACTTGAGCGTCTTTACCGCCGGCGTTGTCTGTTATTTTTACTCTTGTTCCTGCTTGTATCATAAAATTTGATTAGATTATTTATTTAACGACAGTAAAACACTTGTCTTTTGATATTGGTCGAGTTTCCACAAAAGAAACCTTGTCTCCTATCTTGAAAGCGTTGTCTTCATCGTGAACTTTATACTTCTTGTTTGTACTCATGTACTTACCGTACTTTGGATGCTTCACGTATCTTGAAACACTGACCACAATAGTTTTATCCATTTTGTCAGATGTTACGACACCTTCCATAACTTTTTTATTCTTTTGTTCAGTATTTTTTTCCATAAAATTATGATTTTCGTCTACGAAGTTCGGTTAATGCACGAGCCACTGTTTTTCTTGCTTCTCTTATCTTATGAGGAGCCTTTGGAGCTGCACCTGCAACTTGGAATCTACTTTCGTGAAGTGTGTCCTTTGCCTCTCCTATAGATTCTAGAAGTTCTTCATCCTTTTTATCTTTTATATCTATTTTTTTCATAGGTTTATACTCTAGCTACTACTTTTGTTTTCATAGGAAGCTTTGTTCCAGCTTTTCTAAGAGCTTCTTTTGCTACCTCCTCTGGTACTCCATCAACTTCAAAGATTATTCTACCTGGTAGCACACGTGCACAGTATCCATTTGGTTCACCCTTTCCCTTTCCCATCGGTACTTCTGCAGCCTTTTGTGTAAATGGTCTATCAGGGAAGATTCTTATCCAAACCTTTCCTACCTTTGTAAGTGATCTTGAAAGAGCTTTTCTAGCAGCTTCTATCTGGTTTGATTTTACTCGAGCACCAGTTTCTGCCTTCAAACCAAAAGAACCAAAATCCACAGAGGTTCCTCGTGTTTCAGCGCGTCCCGCAAAATCCTTGCGATCTGTGTGCCATTTTCTGTGTTTTACTTTCTTTGGTAGTAACATAAAATTATTGATTATTAGTTTTATCAGCAAAAACTTCTCCCTTATAAATCCAAACCTTTATTCCAATATCTCCATAAGGAAGATGTGCTCGTCCTCTTGAGAAATCTACATCAGCTCTAATTGTCTGAAGTGGGATAGATCCTTTCTTTATTTCTTCAGAACGCGCCATTTCTGCACCTCCTAGACGTCCTGTCATGTATATTCTAGCCCCCTTTACTCCACGAGATGTCATTATCTTTTCGATAGCCATCTTTGAAACACGTCTGAAAGGAAGTCTCTTTTCTAGTCCTTCAGCGATTGAACATGCAACTATTGCTGCATCTGCATCAGGGTTTGTTACCTCTACTATGTCTATCTTGAAGTCTGTAGGGATAGCAATTTTTCTTTTCTTCATCTCAGAAAGTAGATCTGCTTTGAGTTTGATAGACCCCTCACCTTGGCGACCGATGATCATACCAGGACGTGAAGTGTGTATCATGACACGTGTCATTTTTTGGTTTCTCTCTATATCAATAGTAGAAACATAGTAACCCTTGAGTCTTTTCTCTAGGAAATCTCTTATCACAACATCCTCCTTTACATGAGTGTGGTATTTTTTTGGATCAACAAACCAGCGTGATTTCCAACCACGGATGATTCCTAGACGATGTGCGTATGGATGTACTACTTTTGTCATAAAATTATTTTGTCTTTGTTGTCTTCTTTACTTTAGTAACAGTCTTTTTTGCAACCTTCTTTGGTGCCTTTGTTTTCTCCTCAACTACTTCTTTGTTTGCAACTTTTGACTTTTTAGCTTTCTTTTCTCCCAAAGTCAATATTACATGAGAAGTTCTCTTGTTGATTCTGTAAGCTGAGCCTCTTGCTCTTGGCATCATACGCTTCATAACAAGCCCTTTGTCTACTCTTATAGAAGATACTATAAGATTATCAGTGTCTATGTTTTGAGCCTTCGCGTTTGCAATAGCAGACATAAGAAGATCCTTTAGAGGTCCTGTTGCACGCTTTGGCATAAAAGAAAGTATAGTCAAAGCTTCCACAGTTTTTTTACCTTCAACAGACTTTGATACAAGTCTTACTTTTCTAGGTGATTGGCGATAGTTTCGAAGTATTGCTTTCATGGTATATCAATTATTTTTTAGCTGGTGCCTTAGCGTCTGTAGTCGCACCCTTAGCAGCCTTAGCAGCTGTTATTTCTGCTTCCTTCTTCTTTTGGTCTAGTTCCTTTTGCATCTTTCCTCCGTGTCTTGTGAACTTACGTGTAGGAGAAAATTCGCCTAGTCTGTGACCAACCATGTCCTCTGTAACCAAAACATCTATGTGAACCTTTCCGTTATAAACACCAAAAGTGAAACCAACCATTTCTGGGCTTATAGTTGAAGCTCTCATCCATGTCTTAATAACGCCAGTTTCTGACGCTTTTTTACCCTCAATCTTTTTGAGAAGTCTTGGGTCTACATATAGTCCTTTTGCGAGTGATCTTGTCATATTTTTGTATAGTCAAAAGAAAAGCCCTTCATTTAGGCGATAGCGATATACTAGCAAACTGCTCCTTTGTTGTCAAATAAGGATAACCGGAGATTACAGGCTTTTCCCCCAAATACCCCAAAACCCCTCTTTTTACCAACTTTTCCATATAAAAACCCCGTGAGACAGCGAGCATACGCTCTATCTCACGGGGTCAAAAAGAACATCTTAAATATAGTTTTTCACAAAATTAAATTTGTTTAAAGACATAAAACAATTTGTTTTTCACAATTAGCTCATTGTCTAAAAACATCTCTGTTTTTGTTTTGCACAAAAGAATGGTTGTTTAAAGACACGGGCCACCTTGTTTTACACATTTAAGGTTTTGTCTAAAAAACACACTCCTTTTAGTTTTTCACACTCCATAACTTGTCTAAAAACATAGCAAGCATTGTTTTTCACATTTAGGGTCTTGTCTAAAAACAATAAATTTTTGGTTTTTCACATTCACATAAATGTTTAAAAACACCTTTTTAATAATTTTTCACATTTGGAATATTGTCTAAAAACATTGAAGCTCTAGTTTTTCACAAATTAATGTTTGTTTAAAGACAGGCAGCGTCTTGTTTTGCACAATCCAAACATTGTCTAAAAACAGGTAAATTCTTGTTTTACACATAAACTCTGTTGTCTAAAGACATTCCCTCGCTAGTTTTTCACATTTGGAACATTGTCTAAAGACACAAAGATTCTTGTTTTTCACATCAAAGGTATTGTCTGAAAACAGCAATGATATTGTTTTTCACATAATCGATCTTGTTTAAAGACAAATAAACCTTAGTTTTTCACATTCCATAACTTGTCTAAAAACATTAAATTTTTTGTTTTTCACAATTATGTCATTATCTAAAGACACCCGCAAAGTAGTTTTTCACAGAACTAATCTTGTCTAAAAACATAGCAAGCATTGTTTTTCACATGACTACTCTTGTCTGAAAAATGTGCCCGCTTTTTACACGGGCACATAGACATATTTGTTTTACACAGCAACATCATTGACTTAAAACATAGAAGTATTTGTTTTACACAATATGCTCCTCGTTTTATCAATTACCTTTTGTTACTTTTTTCAAGCACCGCCATAATCCGCGGGTTTTTCCATATATCTGGATTTTCTCCTACCGAATAAAGGAAATAGTGATAGAAATCAGAGAGAAATGTCGATCCAAATTTTCGAAGTGCACGTTGTTGCACGTGCCCTGGATTGAGAAAATGTTTATAACCGTCTTTGGTTACTTTGTCTTCCTCTTTCACAAACTCATCATCACCTACAGGTGCTTTGCCGGCAGATTTATCAGTTTTTACCTTAAAACCAAGGAAAACTTGTTTATCCTCACGCATTTCATATCCAAGATTTATGATATCAACCACCTTTTCCCCTCTTTGTGCAAATGTTTCTCTGATGTAATTTTCAGAGGCATTTATTGCTTTTGCTTTTTCCTTTTCAAAACACTCTGCTAAGAAAATGGCATATGGTTCGTTTGGAAATTTGCCGGCAATTTTACGAAATGATTCGGGAAATACCTTCATCAGCATTGCTTTCATTTTTGGAGAGTATCCTCCAGATTCACCACTTTTCTGTCGCTGTGTTTGGCCATCTTTGATTGCAACGCCAGCATAACCGCGAAGTTTTCCTGAATCTGCAAATCTTTTCGGATCTCCGATACACGCGATTAAAAATCCGCACGTGTATGCACCAAACCCCTGTATATATTTTCCAAAATCACGCCATACAGGATAATTTTCTACCAACGCTTCGATTTGTGATTCAATCACAGTTTTTTGCACATAACCCATACCGGCCGTTGCATAACCAATAAGGTTTTGCCATGACAAGCCACTTTGTACTTCATCAAGAAGTGGCTCATTTTCCATACGGAATTTTTCGAGAAGCTTCACTTTTTCCACGGCATCAATTGGAAAATAATTATCCAACTCTTTGCCTTTCATTCCGATACGCAATCCCATTGATTTTTTTGCATCAAGGAATGCAATCCGAAGTGAAACTAAATTCTGAAGAGCCAACTGCAGAACCTTCTTTTCAGTGTACTTTTCTTTTGGTGCTTCCAAAAATTGTTCAAAAAGTTCCAAATAATACTGATGAGGTTTTTTAACCTCTACACCCTGCCTGGTTGCCCAGTTGGTGAAAGCAAAATTCGCAGAAGGCGAAATTTTTACTACATTTTCCGGAACTCTTTTACCACCCCATGACTCTTTCTGGATAAGGGCATCAATTAGAACTTCATAGGTACCGTAGTATGGGCAAGTTCCCATCTTCCCTTTGATACTGCCTATTTCGGCATTCATTGAGGCGACCCGAAGGTCTTGTGCGTTGTCTGTTGTTAGTGACATATTCAATTTTTAAATTTGTTTTACATTACCACAAATCATAGAAAATGCAAGGATTTGTGTGTCAACAAAAAATCCCTTTATAAAGGGACAGGTTTGACATTGTTTTTCACACACTCCACCTTGTCTAAAAGAGTTCTCGTCTTGTTTTACACATGCAATTTCTTGTTTAAGGACATTCTTAACTTAGTTTTTCACATCTTTCAAATAGTCTAAAAACACGGTTGGCATAGTTTTACACATTTGTATATTTGTTTCAAGACAACGAGCCATTTGTTTTGCATACCAATGTCATTGTTTGAAGACAATTTGCATGTTGTTTTTCACAGCGTTGGAATTGTCTAAAACATATTTCATTTTGTTTTTCACATTTCTATCCTTGTTTCAAATTTTTCTAACATTAGCACAAGAAGTCAGATTTGTCACCTTCAATCAAAAATCTCCCGTATGGGAGATTTTTGATTGAATCATTATGCTTTTCGATTCTTGCCAGTTTTTCGGCGAGTAACGATAAGTCTGTTTGAGTATTTCTTTGGTCTTCGTGTCTTTCTACCTCCTGTAACCTTACCCCACATAGTCTTTGGACGTCGTGTACCGCGACCTTGTCGTCCTTCACCTCCTCCGTATGGGTGGTCTACTGGGTTCATGGCAGTACCTCGGACAGTAGGGCGTATACCCATCCATCGACTTCGTCCTGCTTTACCCCAGTTTGCTAGTTTGTATTCTGGGTTTGAAGTCTCACCTATAGTTGCGAAACATTTGTCAGATACCTTTCTGATTTCTGTAGAAGGCATCTTTATAGATGCATATCCTTCATCGTGAGCTACTACTTGTATAAAAGTTCCTGCACTTCTAGAAAGTTTCGCTCCCCCTTTTGGTTTCATTTCTACGTTAAATACAAATGTTCCAACTGGTATCTTTGAAAGCGGAAGTCTGTTTCCTGTTGTTGCTGGAACATCTTCTCCAACTATGAATGTGTCTCCCACTTTTACAGATTTTGAAACAACAACATATCTTTTTTCACCATCCTTATAAACTGCAAGTCCTATAAAGGCACTTCTGTTTGGATCGTATTCGATAGTAGTTATCTTTGCTGGAATATTTAGCTTATCAAACTTGAAATCAACAAGTCTGTATGATCTTTTGTTTCCTCCACCTTTGTGTCGAGTCGTTATGCGACCCTGATTGTTTCGTCCAACACCGCGAGAATATCCAACAACAAGAGATTTTGTTTTCTTGTCACCAGAGAGTACTTTTTTGTAATCTATGGAGGTCATATTTCTCCGTGAAGGAGTTGTCGGTTTATATGTTTTCATACGAGATATATAGATTAGAAGCTTGTAATAGTATCACCCTTTTTAAGGTATACGACCGCTTTCTTTCCGCCTTTCTTTGTTCCAAGCTTTCCTCTTCGGAAAACAACTTTTTCCTTTATCGTAACGATATTTATCTTTCTTGGAACCTTTCCGTATAGAGTTTCTATTGCCTTCTTTATCTCTATCTTTGTAGCTCTAGTGTCTACGTTGAAAGTATATGCTCCCTTTGCTGAAGCAAGAGATGCCTTCTCTGTAACACGAGGATACTCGATGATCATCCTAGGATCTCGGCTACCGAGTTGTGTCTCCTTTGAAATTTGTGATGTTTTTTTAGTCATAAAATTATTTCTTTTTAGCAGTTATTTTACCAGAAAGAGTTTCGACTGCCTTTTCTGCACCAACAAATATCACGTATTGACGATTTGCAATCTCAAGAGTATCAAGAGAAGACATAGTACCTACAGAAACACTAGGAATATTTCTAAATGATAGGTGAAGAGATCTGTTTGGTGTATCGAAAACAAGATATGCTTTTGGCTTTCTTGCTTTTGCCAACTTATCAAACATTGGAACTGAAGACAGGCTCTGCACTACTGCAAATGCATCTTTTGTTGAAATGTTTTTTAGATCTATAGCATCTACGAACATAACTTCGTTGTCCTTCATCTTCTTTGATAGAAGTACTCCGAGAGCTTTGTTTGCCATTTTCTTATTTATCTTTTGAGAATAGTCTTTCTCTGAAAGTGGTCCATGAGTAACACCTCCACCTTTCCAGATAGGAGATCGAGATGAACCGTGACGAGCACGTCCTGTTCCCTTTTGTTGCCATGGCTTCTTTCCTCCACCTCTAACCTCACTTCTACCTTTTGTATCAGCTACAGTTGGTCGGCGGTTTGCTGAAAGAGCTGTGAGTACTTGGTGAACCAAGTCTCCGTTCCATGATAGTCCAAACACGTTCTCTGGAAGAGAAATCTTTCCAGATGACTTACCTTTTTGATTGTATATTGTTGCTTCCATAAAATTTCTTTACTTAGATAAGTATTAAACGTTTTGTATAGTTACCACAGTGCCCTTTCGACCAGGAACAGCACCCTTTACTAGGATATCTCCAGTATTTGTATCAACTTCCAAGATAGATAGGTTCTTTACTGTAACAGTATCGCTACCCATTCTACCTGCCATGCGCATACCCTTTGGTACACGTGCTCGGAGACCTCCACCGATAGATCCTGGCTCTCTTTCTGAGTGCTTCTGACCGTGAGATCGGCGTCCTCCTTTAAACCCATGGCGCTTTACAACACCCTGGAAACCTCTACCCTTTGATACTCCAACTACATCTACCACTTCACCCTTTGTGAAAAGTGATGCGTCTATAGTATCTCCAACTTCCTTTACTTCATCAGTTCTTATTTCACTTACGTGTCTCCAGTTTCCAGCTTCCTTGAAAAGTCCTTTTAGAGACTTTGAGATTCGGCTTTCTTTCTGTGTTCCATAACCTACAACAAGAGCGTTGTATCCGTCTGTCTCAACTGTTTTTCTGGCAATAACAGTGATAGGTGATGAACGGATAACTGTTGCTGCGTGAACAACACCACTTTCATCGAAGTATTGTGTCATCCTTTCTTTTGTTCCAAATATAGTTTTCATTTTGATTTATTCTAGCGATGGCGGAAAATCTCTTTTCACACCGCTCATTAATAGTATTTTTTACACAGAAGTTTGTATCTAATATTATAGATACAAACTTTGTGTCTATTCTCTCAACCTCTTACATCATCTTTACTGCAACATCTACTCCTGAAGGAAGTGCTAAGTTTGTTAGCGCTTCTATCACTTTAGCTGAAGGATTCAATATGTCGATAAGTCTTTTGTGAATTCTTATCTCAAATTGTTCTCGTGAATCCTTATAGATAAAAGAAGATCTGTTTACAGTGTATTTCTTTATCTCAGTTGGCAACGGAACTGGACCTGATATCTCTGCATCGTGCCTACGTGCTGTGTCTATGATCTGCTTTACAGATACATCGAGAATCTTGTTCTCATATGCACGCACTTGAATACGAAGCTTTGATATAGCATCTGTTTCATTTGCTTTTTTGCTTTTCTTTGTTGTTGCTTTTTTTGTTGTCATAGAAGGAACGGTATGTATAAGCGAGAGACATAGATCTCTCGCAGATACTTAAGCAATAATCTTTGTTACAACACCTGCTCCAACAGTCTTACCACCTTCTCGGATAGCAAATCTCTGTTGCTCTTCAAGTGCAACTGGTACAACCAGCTTTACCTTTAGTTTTACAGTGTCTCCAGGCATAACCATTTCTGTTCCTTCTGGAAGAGTTACATCTCCTGTAACGTCAGTTGTTCGAACGTAGAATTGTGGTTTGTAGCCGTTTATAAATGGTGTGTGTCTTCCTCCTTCTTCTTTCTTTAGAACGTAAACTTCACATTCAAATTCTGTGTGAGGAGTAACTGATCCTGCCTTTGCAAGAACTTGACCTCGTGTTATGTCTTCTTTCTTTGCACCTCGTAGAAGTATACCTGCGTTGTCTCCAGCAATACCCTCCTTAAGAGATTTGTTGAACATTTCAACTCCAGTAACTGTAGTCTTTGAAGTATCTTTAATACCAACAATTTCTATTTCTTCACCAACTGTTACACGTCCTCTTTCGATACGTCCTGTAACAACAGTTCCTCGTCCTTCGATAGAAAAGATGTCTTCGATAGGCATTAGGAAAGGCTTCTCAACCTCTCGAACTGGTTCTGGTATGTATGTGTCTAGTGCGTTTGCAAGATCTAGGATCTTCTTTGCCCATTCATCCTCATTTGAAGATGCTTCTAGAGCCTTTAGACCTGAACCTCTTATAACTGGACAATCCTTGTCGAATCCTTGTTTTCCTAGAAGTTCACGAACTTCTTCTTCAACTAGGTCGAGCATGTCAGCGTCGTCTACCATGTCACACTTGTTCATGAATACTACGATTCTTGGAACACCAACTTGCTTTGCAAGAAGGATGTGCTCACGTGTCTGTGGCATAACTCCGTCTGTAGCTGCTACAACGATGATAGCACCGTCCATTTGAGCGGCACCTGTAATCATGTTCTTGATGTAGTCGGCGTGACCTGGCGCGTCGATGTGCGCGTAGTGACGAGTAGGAGTTTCGTACTCAGAGTGAGAAAGAGAGATAGTAATACCTCGAGCTTTTTCTTCTGGAGCCTTGTCTATATCTCCAACACCTTTAACTGTAGCTCCGTAGCCTCCACCTTGTCGACTAAGAACTGTAAGAATTGCCGCTGTAAGAGTAGTCTTACCGTGGTCAACGTGACCAATAGTACCTACGTTTACGTGTGGCTTTGAACGATCAAAATCTGCCATATATTTTATAGATTACCCATGTCGTAGTAATACGCGAACATACGAGAACTTTGTACTCGCGAAATACAACGACAGAGGCAAATAATTAAATAGTTTTTAATAATAATCCTCATTCCAAAATCGATCTTGGAACAAAAAACACGCAAAAAGTGCGTTACCCCATCGTAGCCGATAAATCTCTAGAAGTCAAGGATTGACAGAGTGAAAAAGTGTTAGTTTCGTGCCTGCCTCGTTAGAAACAGATACACTAGTGTAAAATCAATAAAATTTCAGACATTTAACCTTCAGACAAGATGGGCAGTCAATGATGAATATGCCTTTTATAACTGTTTCTTTTGGAGTGGATTCTAATGGGTAATAAAAAAAACAACCCCTTTAGGAGTTGTTAGAACAAAGAACTTAATGAGCAAGATTACACATTTTAACCAGGGCAAGAGCAGTTTCTTTGGATTTGCACGTCAAAGTGAATCCTAACGGGTGACAGAAATCTACATCCTGTAGCCCACAAATGTTTGCAAATTCTTCTCCCTTTTTTCCGTACCACGCACTTGGGAAGCTACTTTTCTTTCCTCTGGGAATATTAATCGTCCACGTGTCACCTTTTTTAGGATTTTGATCAATAATCACAAATTGTATGTCTGGAAAAGTATTTTTAAGCACAGGATCAATCTCGGACATTCGGATTGCAAAGTCAAGAATGAGTACTGGATTATTAACTTTCAAAACCTCCTGAATTCTTTTCTCAATTTCTTTTGCGGAATGAGTTTGTGCAATGTAGCGCTTGATCACCAATTCTGCAATCTCACAAAATTCTTGAAACACAGTATTCGGCAATTTTTGCGTTTTCATTTCTCTTTCAAGAAAGGTTGGGCGGAGATATGCAATCAGTTCTCCAAAGTGAAAATCAGAGTCCATTTCTTTGCCACAGTCATAAGCATCAATCGCTTCCACAAGTTGATTGTCCACTCTTTCCCAAATATCCATAGCATCGTCTTTAGAAACTGCCTGATATTTCTTATCATCAAGATATTTTCTGATAAGTGACATGCCGTAGAACCTCCACACAAGACCAAAAGCAGCGAATGGAGTCCCACTTGGTCTCTTGCCTGCACCATTCTCTTGATGATGATCAAATCGATCCTTGCCAGGATCACAAATTTTTCCAACATCTATTACTGCGTCGGCACCAGATATGGCTTTTTCGTCTTTTGTACGAATAATGATTAAGTTCTGGGTACCTTCTTTTTCTCTCAGTAATTTCAAAGTTGCACAAGCAAATACATCATCTGCATGACTAGCTCCGTCATGAGTTGCAATCACATAAAATCCTTCTTGTTGCAATAACTTCATTTCTTGTGAAGTTGCAGAAAAAACAAAAAAGCCCCTTTCTATAGACTTTCGAACATTTTCAATTGTTAATGCCATTTTTACTAATTTTTCCAGATTATACTGGAGGAATCAGACTTTGTCAATCATGTCGTTCGCCCCGCCTGCCAAAAGCCATGGCTTAGACACTAGCGGGCAGGGAACAGCAGGATCAAACTAGCGCTTCGTAACAATGCCTTTATTTGTGTAGAACCCTACAACCCCCTTAACTTTAAAAGGTTCAATTTCCTCGTGCTTGGTTGCTTCAAGAAGTTTGTTTGAATACACGGGAGGAACTCCGTCAGCAGTAGAAATAGTTATATGTTGGTTTGGTTTTATAGAAAGAAACGGATCCACTTTTACAACCAACGCCTCTGCCATGCCGTCTGATACATAACCCACAACTTCTATCTCTGTTTCGATACCGAGAGGCAATGTTGCTGTTTCTGTACTTGTTGGCCTAAATGAAAGAGTGATATGGTGAATAAACTTTTTTGGGAATTTGCATGGAAACTTTTGTTCAATTATCTTTTTACTTTCTTCTGTAATAAATATACCCGTATAGATTATTTCGTCAGATTTTTGTGTACTTATATTATTTGTCTTAAAGGATATTGGCTTCCATTCTGACTCAGAAAGACCGATCTCGACTATTTTTTGCCAAGCATCCCAATCTATCTTTGTTGGTTCGATATCTTTTGGATTTACTCCCCCGTTTTGGATTGAGTTTGTTGCTGGATCATAATACCATTGTGGCAATTCATCTATTCTTCCTGAAACCGCAAGTTCTTTTTTATCTCCTGTAAAAACATATGGAGATTTGTCGAGTTCCATTTCTCTTATTTTTACTACCAATGCTCGAAGATCAATTCTTTTTGTTGGTCGAGTCAGGATATTTACATGATTTGTTGTGAGTCTTTGCAAAACTACATCATATGCTCCCCCCATTCGTGACCTCAAAAATCCTGGCAGACCTACATTGCCAGATTCCAATATTATTACTTTTAGATTCTTGTCTCTTTGTCTTACTACAAAATCGCTGAACTTTCCTTCAGACTTTATTTTCTCAAATTCTTTTGGCATCTCATCAGTTCTCTTTATCTCTTCTTCATGATGCGCTTTTATAAGTGGCAAAACTATATCTACTATAGATTCTGGTTTATCTACATTTGTTTTGTTCAGTGCTGAAACTAGTCCTGATAAACCAAAGGCTCTATCTAGAGCATCTGTAGACATTGTTCCTTTTCCATAAAAATCATCCCGTTCTGCGTATTCAAGGAGCTTTGAAAGTGACGGCTCGGTGTCTACCTCAAGATATGAGGAGATGAGCTTGGAAGCTGTAGTCTTCGGAGTCTTCATGTGGTGATCAAACTGCCCACCTCCTAGGTCAATAAGCAACTTTCCCTTCTCGAGGAGACTTTCTACACTCTCTCCATCTGGGATCTTTTGTAATACCTCTACTTTGGCAGTTGAAATACCCGGAAAGGCCATCTCCCCATATGTTTTAAGGATATAAATGGCAACGAGAGTGTCCGGCTGGGACCGTGTAGGGAGGACTATTGTGTTTATTGGATGTATTGACATTTTCTATTAAATATGCTATCATATATATAAACTACTTTGACTGTCTTCCTCAAGGGGTTAGATCGTACGTTGCCTTCAAGAAAGAAGGGACAGATTCATTTATCCGCATCTTTGCGGACAGCGAAACAGGGCTGCTGAATATTAAAGACCCTGGTACGTTGGAGGTGGGGTTCACATACCACACCGAAGACAAAAAAATTTCCGAAACATATGCAAGTTTGTATAACTACAGGCATGCAAAAAATAAACCCGGATTGGAACAGTTCGACTCAAAGGATGCGTACAACACATCCGGAGAGGTTGACGGACGCTCCCTGACTGTGGAGGTTAAAATCTCCAAGGAAGGAAATTTCCTGAAGCACGAAAGGTATCCTGCAAATGGAATCCGGACAATATGCTTCTTGAAAAACAAACCGGCTTTCGACATCTTCGGGATCGGTGTTACCAATGACAACGGAAAACTTTACATCGTATGCCAAAAAACATACAGCAATGTACGGGTTTACCGCCAGAATGGTAACGTCATGGCCGAAGAATTCAATGGTCGCCGATGGGAGGACATGCAAACCATTCTTGCTTATGCATATGACCAAGATATGGTTGATGTGAAAGTTCCCGGGTCGCTTCCGGAAAGAGGCCCCCGTTACATCAAACTTGCTGAAAAGATGGTGCGTGTGCTTTATTTCAACACTATCCAAGGCTACGGCGTTGGTATGGTAAGAAAAGATGGCCGCGAGGAAAGCATTCTCATCCTGAGGAATGCGCTCCCTCAAAACCAAACCGGCACACCGCGGTCATGTAGGGAGGGCGACCTGTTCTTCTGTTCAGTTGCAGAAAAACCAGGACCACAGTCCCGCACTCATTGCGAATGGGTTGCCAAGAAATTGTTTTATCCCCGTAAGGAGGAAAAACAGGTTATTAAAAAAACCATTCACAAAAAACCGGAAGCGAAACCGGTTGCCAAGAAAGCTGGCGAAAAAAAGAAAGAGCAGAAACCGGCCCCAAATGGCAAAACCATTTTCGGAGGTTTGAAAAGTCTGTTCATAAAAAATAATTAATTTCACAAAATTTAAAAAGCCACTTCACAAGAAGTGGCTTTATTACATCTAAGGTAACTCCAAAAGGTCTATAAGTTATTATAGAAAAATAAAAAACCGCATTATGCGGCTTTTTTGTTTTGGATAGCGATATCTGCAAATAAATCTTTTGCAAACATATCCGGGGACATAGCTTCATTTTCCCAGTCGATATCTCTACCAATTCTCTCACGAGTAAAAGAGTTACGTGCCATATCGGTATCGACAAGTCCAGGATTAATTCCCAAGTATGTCCAGGTTTCAGTAGGGTCATTTTGCCTTTCAAGAACAAAATCGTCTACACCTTTCATGCCAGTAAAGTACCCGACTTCTTTGAATTCCACGATATCCTTTTCCGAAAACTTTTTCGGATCAGTTATGTGTGAACTGACCAATACTTCAAGCGGAGAAATTTTATTTCCATAAACTTTGTGAAGGATTCTATCTAAGCGAATTTTTGAATCACAATTTACCTCCTTTAGGAATTTTATTGCATTTTCTTTTTTCTCTTCTTCACTTTCACCAGGAAATGTATCATCCCACTTGAAAGTTCCTGCTGCTCCGATAATAAGGTCAATTTGAGGAAACATCATAGAAACATCACTTAATATGTCGCGGAGTTTATCTTCGTCCGATAAGTCAACTGAAAAAGTTGACACGTTCTCTTCACCGAAACTTTCTAGAATTTCATGCAACTTTGCTGTGTCACGCCCGAAAGCTAAAACATAATATCCCTGCCCCACCGCTTCAGCTACTATGGCCCTACCGATATCCCCAGTAGCACCCGTAACTATTGCAACTTTTTTCATGTCTTTGTCCATTTTTTTATTATACTACACTAAAATGAATGAAAGATGAAGAAACAAAAAACCAACCCTTTTAGGCTGGTTTTTTGTTTCTTTAAATATAGATTATTTTCTTGAAGCGATGATTGTGTCTGCTACGTTTTGAGGGACAATATCATAACGGAGGAATTCCATTGTGAAAGACGCTCGTCCTTCTGTCATAGATCGTAGGGCTGTCATGTATCCGAACATTTCAGAAAGTGGAACATTTGCTTTTATAACTTTGTTCATTCCACGATCTTCCATTCCTTCGATAAGTCCTCGTTTTGAAGAAAGGTTTCCAGATACGTCTCCCATGAATTTTTCAGGAGTAACAACTTCCACCTTCATCATAGGCTCAAGTATAACTGGCTTTGCTCGCTGTGTAGCCTCTTGGATTGCCATAGATGCAGCAATCTTGAAAGCCATTTCGTTGGAGTCCACTTCGTGGTAACTACCGTCGTATAGTTCGACAGAAACGTCCACCATCTTGAACCCTGCGAGGATACCTCGGTCGAGTCCTTCACGGAATCCCTTTTCACATGCAGGGATGTACTCTTGTGGGATAACTCCCCCACGAATAGAGTTTACATACTCGAAATGTGCTTCTCTCTTTGTGTTCTTTGGCAAGTCTTCTATTTGTTCTTTTGAAAGAGTCATGTCCATAGGATGAACTTTGATCTTTACGTGACCATAGTTTCCACGACCTCCAGACTGCTTGATGTATTTTCCTTCAGCGTCTGCTGGTTGTGTAATAGTCTCTCTATATGCAACCTGAGGCTTACCTACGTTTGTCTCAACTGTAAACTCTCTTTTCATACGATCTACGATGATTTCAAGGTGAAGCTCTCCCATACCTGCGATGATAGTCTCCCCTGTTTCGTTGTCAGATGACACACGGAAAGTTGGATCTTCTTGAGCAAGACGGTTCAGTGCCATACCCATCTTTTCTTGGTCAGCCTTTGTCTTTGGCTCAACACGAAGTGAGATAACTGGTTCAGGGAACACGATACGATCAAGTGCTACAGGATTGTCTTCATCACAAAGTGTGTCTGATGTTATAGTGTCTTTCAATCCAACAGCTGCTGCAATCTCTCCTGCAAAAACTTTTTTCACTTCTTCTCGTTCGTTTGCGTGCATTCGAAGGATTCGGCCTATTCTCTCTTTGTTTCTTGTTCGAGGATTGTATATATAACTTCCTGCTGCGATAGAACCTGAGTAAACTCTGAAGAATATAATTTGTCCTACGAATGGATCTGTTGCAACCTTGAAAGCAAGCGCTGAAAAAGGATCTGAATCAGATGCCTTTCTTATCACAGGCTCGTCGTTATCTGGGTTTACTCCTGTAACTGGAGGGATGTCTGTAGGCGCTGGTAGATAATCTACAACTGAGTCTAGTACCAACTGAACACCTTTGTTCTTTAGTGCAGAACCTGCAAACACTGGGAAGATATCGTTTGCAATAACTGCCTTTCGAAGAGTCTTTTTGAGATCTGCAACAGAAGGTTCTATTCCATCCAAGTAAGCTGTCATTTGTGCCTCGTCATTTGCAACGATACTCTCTATGAGTTCTGCACGGTACTTTGCTACATCAGCTTTCATGTTCTCAGGTATTTCACCTTCGATAATTTTGTTACCCATTTCACCTTCGAAATGGAAGCTTTTTTGTGTTAGGAGATCTACAACACCTTCGAACTTGTCTTCAAGTCCGATAGGTAGTTGCATTCGAACAGCCTTTTTTGAGAGACGCTCCAGGATAGAGTTGAAAGATTTTTCAAATGAAGCACCAGTACGATCTAGTTTGTTTATGAAACATACTCGAGGAACATTAGCTTCATCAGCATAACGCCAGTTTGTTTCAGATTGTGGCTCAACACCAGCAACACCGTCAAACACAACAACAGCTCCGTCGAGTACTCGAAGTGATCGCTTTACTTCAACAGTAAAGTCGATGTGCCCAGGTGTGTCGATAATGTTGAAACGGTGCTTCTTTGTCTTGTCAGTTGGAGCGTATGTTGGTGTCCAAAAACAAGTTACAGCAGCTGATGTAATAGTGATACCTCTCTCTCTTTCCTGTTCCATCCAGTCTGTTGTAGTCTCACCATCGTGAACCTCTCCGATCTTGTGAGATACTCCAGTATAGAAAAGAACTCGCTCAGTAGTCGTAGTTTTACCTGCGTCGATGTGAGCAATGATACCGATATTTCTTACTTTCTCTAGTGGATAATCTCTTTCCATAATTAATATGCTTATACTTATAAATAAAAAAGGCGCTTTTTAGCCCCTTGAATATACGACACTTTTGCCTTTTTTGCAAATAAAAAACTACTCTTGTTTTTCTTCCTTAAAAGGAAATCTACGATGCAAATCTCTTCTAAAAATGAATAGCAATATTGGAAATGAAATGAAAAATGTATCTAGCAACCATCCTGACCATTCTTCAATGGGGTAAAATGCATTAACAGTACCTGAGACCACAATAAGTGAAATCCAAGTGACCGCAAACGCAATCATTTCTATTTTTATTTTATGTAAAGTCTCCACTCTTATATTTTTTCTCCAGTCTATACTTTTTGATCTGCTTGTCAAACAAAAAAGCCTCCTATAAAAGGAGTGCTTATTTAAATACTTTTGTTGTAACCCAAAGCGATATTCCTGCGGATGCAAATACCGACATTGCAAATCCCATAGGGGTGAATCTTTCACTGAAATCGTATCCAAGGACTTCTATAAATACGTAACTTACGACAGCTACCAACGCAAGCATAAGTATAATCGAAAAGATCATTGCTCCTTGGGGATCCCTTTTCTCATCCAAAAGAGTATTTTTCATTTTATATTTTTCCTAACTATATCTAAAAGTATACGAATGTCAATAAAAATATCCCTGCTTTCACAGGGACATTACAAGTTTCTTAAACTGTTCGCCTCGATCAAGATAATCGTCGAACATACCAAACGATGCGCATGCCGGCGAAAGAAGAACAGTGTCTCCTTCCTTTGCAAGAGTCCGGCAGAATCCAATACAATCTTTCATGCTGTAAGCTGTTATTATGCAACTTACAAAATTCCCAAACATTGTGTGGATCTTCTCATTCTTTTCTCCCAGACAAATGATTACTTTTACTTTCTTCTTCACTAGTTCAGAAACAATCGAATAATCGTTATTCTCTTTTTCCTGGCCACCAACGATCCAAACAACAGGAGAATTTTGTTCCTCGAGTGCAAACCACGTACTGTTCACACAAGTAGAGCTCGAGTTGTTGATATATGTAACACCATCAACCTTTGCAATAAATTCTAATTTATGCGGAATCTTTTGATATACAAGAAAACTCTCACGAATATTCTCCTTTGATAATTCTCCTGCTCTTCTTCCCATGTCTTTTGCAAGATTACTGTGAATACTCGGGTCCAGCCTTTCTTTGTCTATATGTACTGGTGCATATGGTGTAGATACATAATGACCATTCATTACTCTCATTATTCCTTCCAGTTCTTTGGAAAAATCTATAAGGGAAATATTGAGCGTAATTGGGGGCCTGTAGTTCGTTATTGGAGGACCAAAATCCTTGAAGGCTTTTTTCTGTAGCCTCCTTCTTCTCTGATAATCATCCATTTTTAATATTTTTTGTAAGTTTATTCTTTTTGGGAGCTTTGTCAATTAAAAAAACTCCCGAAGGAGTTTTTTTAATTCTATTTTTATTACCAAGTAAAATGGGGAACTCCGACTCTACAGTTTTTTATTTCACAAAAAAACTAAGATCTGTATGTTCCCGATTTCTTCAATCGCTAGATTGGTTGAAATAGCAATCCTTTAGGGCTCCATTTTGCACTGATAAAAAGAAAACCGCCTTTGGCGGTGTTTCTTTATTACCAAGCAAAATGGGCAAATGCTTTGTTTGCTTCTGCCATCTTGTGAGTATCGTCTTTCTTCTTTACTGCATATCCTTCGTTGTTTGCAGCTTGGATTATCTCATCAGCTAGTTTCTTGTGCATATCTACTCCTTTTTTACTTCTTGCACCTTCTAGTATCCATCGCATTGAGAGTGCTAGACGACGTTCTGGTCGAACTTCTCGTGGAACCTGATAGTTTGCTCCACCGATACGTCGTGAACGAACTTCTGTAAGAGGACCAGTGTTCTTAAGTGCTAGTTCGAAAACTTCAAGTGGGTTTGGATTACCTGTTTTCTCCTTGATTACATCGAAAGACCTGTAAACTATCTTTTCTGCAGTATTCTTCTTTCCGCTCCACATAACACGGTTAATAAACTTAGCCAATTTTGGTGAGTTATAAACACTGTCAGGTGTTGGAATATTTCGGTTTTTTACTTTTCGTCTCATGATTTAGATTTAATTAGGATTACTTTGCTTTTGGTTTCTTTGAACCGTATCTACTTCGTGCTTGTCGTCTCTTATCGATACCAGTTGTATCGAGAACTCCACGAACTATGTGGTAACGCACTCCGATAAGGTCTTTTACACGTCCACCTCGGATAACAACCACTGAGTGTTCTTGTAGGTTGTGTCCTTCACCTGGGATATAAGCAGTAACTTCTTGTCCATTTGAAAGACGAACTCTGGCAATCTTTCGGAGAGCTGAGTTTGGCTTCTTTGGAGTAGTAGTTGTTACTTTTGTACAAACACCTCTCTTGAAAGGAGATGGGTAAAATACTGGCTTGTTTTGCAAAACGTTGAAACCACGAGCCAAAGCAACAGCTTTTGGCTTCTTTGGAGTTGTTTTTCTATTTTTTCTTATCAGTTGATTTATTGTAGGCATGTCTTTTTAGAAAAATCGGCTTTAGCCGATACCGGAGTACTCTACTACACTTTAAAAAAACATGCAACTCCCAGACTGGGATAAACCCGACTAGGAGACAATATTGAATATTTCGTGAATATAACCGTCTTTCACATCAAAAGGATGTGAAGTGTATATCTTTTGATATGTACCATCTGCAAGCTTCTTTTCTATGTTCACAAAGTAGCGTCCATTTGCAACCAAACAGTAAAACTTTCCTTCCTTTGAAGACACCTTGTGGGTCGACTCAACTCCTGTAGATTCTTGGAATACTCGTATGATAGCAAAAGGAAGCGGTGCTCCGTCATGGATTATTCTTCCTTCAGGACGAGGACGAAGTGCTGTTTCTTTTAGAATAAGTAAGAAAATATAAAGTGAGAAAATAACTATGTTGTAAGTTTTCGGTGCGGCAATAAGAGCAAGTGTTGCAAGAGCAAAACCAACCATAAACAAGACATTTGAAACAATAGCTATGGTTCTATCGAACTTTGAATAAAAGATTGTAAGCTTCCTTTCTTTTTTTGTAAATTCATTCCAGTCAAATGAAACAGGGTCCATAGGTATATTTCGGGAAACTACGTCTTCATCACTTTCTATCACGATTTCACCTCCAAAATATAGGTTGCTGTAGAGTTCATCTTTGGTTTTATCGCTTAGTTTAGATGAAGGGAATGTGTAGTTAGTTTTACCTGGAGTTATAGTATATGTTCCTTTCGTAACCAAAAATCCATAACGTCCATCAAGATCAGTTATAGTCGTAGAGACTTCGTTCCCGAGCATATCTTTCAGCACAACATATGCAGGGTCAAGTGGCTGTTTAGTGATAGAGTCATAGACTACCCCCCATGGACGATTTCTTTTCTTAAGCCCTAGTGCAGTTAGAAGAAGTGACCAAAGTCGAAGTGGTAAAAAGATCAATTCAGAAATTGATAGTGGGTTTATAAAAAGAACTGAAAGCAAAGCACCAAGAGCACCAACCGCTAGGCCAATAGTTGCAAAAGTGCTCGCAATAAAATTCATATTTGGAGAACTATAAACTGCGATAGATGTATCTATAGATCCTTGTATTATCGGAGGAAGTGGATTGTCTCCTCCAAGATCAACAGGGGGTGTATCGTCTTCTCCAGGGTTCTCATCTGTTGGAGGATTTTCGTCAACTGGATTTTCCTCATCTATTGGAGGAGTATCTTCATCAGGAGGAGTATCGTCTATAGGGTCTTCTTCTACGCAAAGCAATGGAAATAATTCACAGAAAACATAGCTGATTTCATTATCATCAGTTATACCATCACATCCAGAATCTGTAAGATCTACAAATCCATCGGAGTCGTCATCTATACCATTTGAACATTGGTATATTGGATCTTCTCCATCGCCCCCTCCACCTCCACCACCACCTCCATCGTCCACATCATCATCAGCTGGCGCAGTCCACTCAGTTTGAACTTTGTGTGTACCACATGAAGAGTCGTCATCACAGTTAAATGCAATCCATCCTATGTTCTCACTCCATGCATAGCCATGAAAATATCCATCTGAATCTATTGTCACTCCGTATCCAGTAGGATCGAAATTTATCCAACCAGTATCCTCTCCCCATGCATAACCAGACAGGTTTCCGTCACCGTCATTGTCTACTCCGTAACCAGTAGGATTGAAATTTATCCAACCAAAGTTTTCACTCCATGCATAACCAGTAATCCCAGAAGATGTAACATCGAGCCCATAGCCTGTCGGCTTCATATTTATAAGGCTTCCGTCTTCTGAAACCTTGGCATATTTATAAGCATCTACAATCTGATCTGCCTTTACTTGCACAAAAAAAGCACAAAAAATAAAAATAGATACGAGAGTTAGTTTTTTTATATCCAATTTCATCTTATAGATTGAGTCCTGTTAAAAATATAAACAAATGAGAAACAACTGGAGCAATATACTTCCACACAAAAACAATAAAAAGTACGATGAATATAAGTGAGTATCTTTCCATCGCATAACCTATATTTCTGTATCTTTCTCCTAGAGTAGAAAAAAGTATTCTGGAGCCATCTAGTGGAGGGATCGGCATAAGGTTGAAAATAGCCAATAGAAGGTTGATTATTACAATAGTCGGAAGTACGAACATGAGCGCATCGTTTATAAAACCGTACGATATCGCCAAGCGAAGTACTATTGAGAAAAATATCGCTATAAATAGGTTCACAACAATCCCAGCAATTGCCACCATGATTTCACCTCTAGCACCATTGCGAAGATTGTTAGGATTGTAGGGTACTGGTTTGGCCCATCCAAAAACTAGTCCTGTCCCTGACAGTGCAAGTATAAGCGGAAGAAAAACAGAGCCAAATGGATCTAGATGTCTAATAGGGTTTAGGGTTAATCTTTTTGCATAAAAGGCTGTATTGTCCCCAAGTTTGTATGCAACATACCCATGAGCTACCTCGTGGATTACTACCGACATAATAAGTATTGCAACTAAGAAGACTGTGTCGATGATTTGCATATAGATACTATTTATGTTAGCATAACATTCGTTATGACAAAAGTTTGTCCAGTTACAAAAAAGACATCACGAATGGCCGGAGGCTATTCAAACCGTGTTCGTGCTACCCAATTTAACCCAACAGGCAAAAATCGGAAGTATGTAAACCTGCAAAAAAAGAAAATCTTTATTCCTGAGATTGGAAAGTCTATGACTGTCACACTCTCTACAAAAGGATGGAAAACTATTGCAAAAAACGGCGCATTCCAAACATTAAAAAAAGCTAAGGTTATATAAAAAAATGGTCCCAAGGGGGACCATTTTTTATAATGTTTTTTAGAAAGATAAGCCGACTGGTAATAAGAATTTCATTTTAGCTTCTATTTCTTCCTCCGCACCTACTCCCATGCTTTCAGTGGTCAAAGTTGTCGTTTCCAAAACAGGATCTAACTGAGCCTCAGTGTTTGTACTGACCTCAGGGATTATCGTAGTGTCTATTACTTCAGGCAAAACTGTTGTGTTGTCAACTACCTCTGGCTCCAAAACAACTATCTCTTCTGCTGGCACTACCACTGTTTCATCCACAACCGGATCCGTTACTTCAACTTCTTTTTCGTCTGGAAAGTTGTCTGCTATTTCCAAAAGAAGATTTGCTCTTTTGTAGTGTTCAACTGAGCTTGTATATAGATCTAGTGCGAGCTTAGAATCACCAAGTTTGTCTGCATCTCTTGCGTCTTCTTCAAGATCACGCGCGATTGACTCTTCGTTTTCTGCCTCCTCTTTTATATCGATAACCAAAACAGAGTCTAGTATTCGCTTTGAATATGTTTTGTCAAAATTTTCTCTTTCATCTCTCAAAACATTCTTAAGGTCCTTTATCAGAGGACGCAAAACATCTTCTGTTTCAATTGCTGGATCTTCCATAATAGTATTTTTCTGTTCCTCAACAGTCTCGCCCTCTTTTTCTACATGCAAAACTACACTGTCTGCGAGATCTGCCACAGCTGGGTCATTTGCAACCAAAGATATAACATCTGCGTGAACGTCGAGTGCACCACCTAGCTCAGATGACGCTGACACAGCCTCTGCAACATCCCCTTCTTCTAGCATTTTGTCTATTTCCAAAGTAACGTTTTCTCTGTGTTCTGTTATATCCTCAGTCAAAGACATAACTATCTCTTCTTTCTTTTCATCTGTTATGTCTTCCTTGGTCAACACCTTTTCTACTTCTTCGAGTCTCCGAACAACCAGACCGGTTTCGTGTTCTGCTTTTGCCGATGTAGATACTGCCAAGGCTCCAGCAATCTTTTCATTCACTCCAGTTTTTACTGTATACAAACTCTCTCCAGGAATCGCCTTCTCAGCAAAAGCGGAAACAGTTCCTCCTGCGACAAAAAAGACGACGAGAAAACTTGCCGTTACTTTTACAAAAGATTCATAAGAGAAATAGAAATATTTTTGGAACGGTGAAGCAGTGCCTATTATAGAGGACATCATCTGACTTTTTTCTCTTTCTGAAAGTCTTATGTTTGAAATTGTTTCTTTAAATTTATTCATGTATTTTTTTCTATTCTTTCATCTACCAGATTTCTAATCTTTTTTATCGCTCTGTGTAGTCTTACTGAAATATTGTTTTCTGTTTCATCCAAACTATCTGCTATCTCCTTTATGGAAAAGTCATCAACAAATCTGTAAGTTAGGATAGTTTTGTCTACTTCGTTTAACTCTGTAAAAAGGTCTTGTACTATCTTTGCATCTAGTGAGAGTATCATCCGTTCGTCTATGTCATCTTTCGGATCAAAGTTCTGCTCCTCGTGAAGTTCATCTAGGGAAAGATGGTGCTTACGGTCTCTTAGCTCATTTACGTAAAGGTTGTGTGAGACCTTGTACAGATATGCCCTGACATTCTCTACGGTCTCTCCAGAAGAAAGTGTCTTCCAGAAACGAAGGAAGGTGTCATGAGTTATCTCTTTGGCTCTACTACGATCTGAAAGCCTAAAATACAGGTGTCTAAAGATGACATCGCCATATTTTTCAAAGCTTTTTGTGAAAATTTCAGTATTTGAATCGTTCATATATAGTAGACACGTAGGCCCCATTTTTCTTACATAAAAACCTCTATTTTCTGACTATTTTTTCACCATCAGAAACCAAAACTATGGTTCCAGAAGTGCTTGTTTCTAGGTAAGGTATTTCATAAGTATTAAGCCTCTCCAGTACCTCTTTGTGTGGATGACCATATCGGTTATCTTCTCCTACAGATATTATACCAATTTCAGGTCTACTCTCCCTAAGAAGAGCAATCCCCGTAGAAGTCTTTGAGCCGTGGTGTCCTATTTTAAGTACGTCAGTGTCAGAAATGTCGTGACCGGAAACTATCAATCCTTCGGTTAGAGTTGTGGCATCACCCATAAACAAAAATGAATTCTGGTTATATACCAACCTTCCAACTATTGATCCATCATTTCTCTCCCAATCTGAAACATCACGATCTGGAAACAATATTTCAAAATAAATATTTTTTTCTTCATCCAAGATTATTTTCATCCCACTTCTTGCAAGGATATGCTCACTATTTTCATTTGTTATACTTTTCACCAACTCTTTGTAGAGTGTCGTATCTGAATATGTACCAGGCTCAACAACAGCAGACACATCGTACTCTTCTAGTAGAGGGACGAACCCGCTCATGTGGTCTGCGTCTGGATTTGTTATAACGATTACATCTATGCTTTTGTCACCAAATGGCACAACATCCGGCAATGCTCCCATAAGAGCGTTGTTCGGACCTCCGTCTATTATCATCTGATTCCCATTTGGAGATTGCACATATATCGCATCTCCCTGACCGACATCCAAATAGGCTACTACAAGTTCGTTGGATGAGACCTTGGGTAGAGCTGAATACACCTGTCCCCAGACAATCAGGTTTACAAAGACAAGAAAGCTAAATATTGCGAGTAAAGATTTGTTCACTATAAAATTATAGCCTGTGATAGAATAAAAGTAATTAACACTAACGAAAATCCCATGTTTACACCAAAAACTTTCAATATCGGAGCACTTAAAGGAATCAGCACAAAAACAATAGAAGAACACATAAAGCTCTACGAGGGCTATGTGAAAAATGCCAATCTAATCATAGAAAAAATGTCTACTCTCAACAGTGAGAAAGACCCTTATGTCGCAGGAGAACTTTTTCGTCGTTTCAGTTTCGAATACAACGGCATGAGAAATCATGAAGTCTACTTTGCTTCACTTGAAGGTGGAGCAACGCCACTGAACCCTGAAAGTGAGCTTGGGAAAAGAATCATTGGACTTTTCGGCTCATGTGAAAGTTTTGTAAAAGAATTTTCTTCTCTTGCCGTAACTCGTGGTATCGGCTGGGCAGTTCTCTGGTATGACAAAAAAGAAGATAAGTTTCTAACAACTTGGATAGACGAACAACACTTGGGACAACTAAACGGATGTGAAATGATACTTGGTCTCGATATGTGGGAGCACTCATATGTTGCAGACTATCAACCAAGCGGAAAGAAGCAATATGTCGCAGACTTCTTCGAGAATCTAAACTGGAAAGTGATCGAAGAAAATTTTAAAAAGTAAAATAAAAATCCGGGAATTTGTCCCGGATTTAATGTAAATTGTTCTTTTCTTATACCGCCCACCCTGTAAATTATCTACTTAAAAAGTAGGTATTGCGACATATAAAAACATGTGGTATAAGAAAAGAAAATTAAAGACTGTGTTGAGAAAAATAAAAATTATAAATACCATGTTCGGGGGTATGATAATGGGGATAGATACACTCATCCCGAAAATTAACGAAGCAACAGTCAAATTACAAATTAAGGAAAAACTTTTTTTCTTACTAAAAGTTTGGACGAAAAAGGATATTTCTTATTTTGTTTTTGATTCTTCAAAAAACGATGAGCAAACCAAAAGAGATAGTTTGCAAGGACTATGCAAAAATTATCAAGAACAAGAAAATGCAGAAGTCCCATTGTTAGTGAGATTTGTTACCCTGAGAAAGGTAACGTGCACCTTCGAAGGCAACGAGGCTGTTTTAACAGAAAATTTAACAGAGGATGATGAAATATTCATATTTGACAATTTAAAAACTGATGAAATAATATTGGAAGATATTATAAAAGAAGACAGCAATAATTTAAAAATAATGTATATTTCAGAGTATTTAAAACCGCTCATCTGAGCGGTTTTTTTATATAAATATTTATCCTTATAATTATTTAAAACTGTTTAATGTATTCGTCTCTAGTTGTAAAATTGTCACATTTTCTAGACATTTCAGTTATAATAGAGATTATTATTTATAAGAAATTTTTAAATATGACAAAAATTATAGAAATAGGAGTAGTTTTCGCAATAATCTTATCTGGAATAAATATTTATCTTTACCAAAAAACAGGCAGTGACATATCTGAGATAAAGAGCTATCTAATCAAAGAAACTGATAAAGTTTCAGAAAAAGATACTAACGAAAATAATGACAATAAAATTATAGTAGAAGATTTGACAGCCAGTGAAGCAAAAGACTTGGTAGAAAATACTTGGGATGTTGACTTTAGTCCATCTGAGGGAGGAATCCCTACCGTAACTTCAACAAAAATATCTGATACCCTTTATAACATTGTTGCAGTCGTTCCAACACTAGACGACTCAGTCAATAAAGAGAGGCTGGAAGGAGAAGCTTCTTATGTTGGAGGTGAGTGGGTACTAGAAGAAACACCAGAAAAAACCTGGTCATGTAGAACAGGGAGAGGTCACGTTGATTACTCAACTGTGGCTTGCCAATAAAACCTACTTTGTTAATCAAAAAACCGCTCATATGAGCGGTTTTTTTGTTAGATGTTTGAATTTATGAAACTGATCACTTCGTCGAGATAGCGAGAGAGTAACCCTCCAACGTGTGCAAGATCTGGTGCAACATGAAGTTCTGCTGAAACACCTTTTGTTTGAAGTTTGTCTTGAAGTGTCTCGGCTTGGATAGTTGGTACACTTCCATCTTTGTCTCCATGAAGAATTATAAATGGAGCGTCTGTGCTATCTATATATGTCTCTGGTGAGAGTGGTTCATACTCGCTCTCACATGTACTACTTGGCACAGGAGAACAATCAACAACCGCAGAGATGGCATTCTTGATTCCTCCAGACATCGTGTCGACAATAGAAGCAACATAGCTTCCTGAAATATTTATTACTCCAATAACTCCACTATTATAAGAAGTGTTTCCACCAACAGTACCTTCTAGTGTTGTTCCAGTTTTTGTTACACCAAGAAGTGAAGCCAGAACTCCTCCTGCTGATTCCCCAAGAGAAAAGATTTTGTTTGGATCGATATTGTAAGTAGAAGCGTTTGCTTTTATAAAGCGTGTTGCTCCTTTAACATCATGTATTTGAGCTGGGAATTCTGCTACACCGGAGAGACGGTAATCTACCGCCACAACAGCGATACCGTGCTTTGCAAGCATAAGAGAGTCATCTGCTACTCCATTTTTACTTCCACCACGGAAACCTCCTCCGTGAATGTACATAATAGCTGGAGTTGCACCAGATACTCCGTTTGGAGTGTAGATATCAATTTTTAGAGATGTTCCATCTACTGTTCCATAAACAACATCTTTCTTTGTTGTGACTGTATAATCTTCGTCATATGAAATGGGGCCAGAAACTGATCCATTTGAACTATCCCCTGAAGAGTTTCCAGAGGAATCATCATCTTCTTCATCTGACAAACCTGAACCTGCTATATTTCCTAGGCTCAACTTTTGCTCTTGTTTTGCCTCCCACTTTTCTATTTTGTCTGCATATTTAGAATCTGAACTAGAGTCACGAAAAGCTAATGTAACTAAAACGGCCACGAAAACTAGCACAAAGACAGTACCACCTACAATGAGACCTCTTCTATTCTTGATTACGCGAGTATTTGGATTAAAATCTGGCTTTTGCAGTATAGGGTTTTGGCTATTTATTGAATTTGGTTCCATGTAGAAAATTATACCCGGAAGATACTCTTTAGTAAACAGAGAGATGCACATCGCAAAATATTTAGTATTTTTATTTTCTAGCTCGCTTAGATAGATGCTATAATAATCTTATGACAGAATTTGAGCAAATGGACACATTTTTTATTATTGCAAGCTTCGGTTTTATTATTTTTATTTTTTTTGGAATCTTAATTGGATATTATTTAACCAAACTTCTAAAGAAATTAAATGCTATTGCTGATGAAGCAAAACTTGTAACAGAAGATGTGCATCATGCCACAGAAAATATAAAAGAAGATGTGGAGAAAGCTCGAACTATTGTTCATAGTGTGTTTTCAGTAATGAAAAAGAAAAAGAAGACAAAAAAGTAAATTACAAATAACAACATCCATATGAAAAAGAAAACAAACAAAGCAATCGCAACTGGAATAGCGCTCGCAGCAACAGCTGGAGCTATATATCTATATAAAACAAAGAAGGGTGCAGAAACAAGAAAAAAGATGGGAAAGATTATAGATGTAAAAAAGAAACAAATCAAAGAAACAGTAAAAAAGGTAAAGAAAATAGAGAAAAATATAAAAAGTATGGCAAAGACACTAGAACCAAAAGCAAAGAAGACTACTGACAAAATAAGAACTAAAATAGCAAAGAAGGTTGCACCCAAGAAGAAAACAGTAAAATAGTCTAAACAAAGCGCCGCTATGGCGCTTTGTTTTTTTCTTTTATATATAAGAAAAGTATCAAGACTAAATAGATTGAAGCACAGAGCCATAATGGAAAAGTCTGCACAGAAATAGAAGCATTTTTAAGACTTGACCCTTTGTCTATCAACCAAAGCACGAAAGACAGCAATTTGTAGGCGACATACCCAAACGGAAAGACAACCCATGATCCTAAGAATCCGAAAATCCCAATAAAAAAACCTAGGTACATTGTGACAGGGATAAAAGGAAGTATAAGTATGTTTATTGGGAAAGACACAACTGAGAGCGTACCCATTTTGTAAATGATAAATGGAAGCACGGCTACTTGCGCAGAGAGAGTTGTCGCAATAATATCTCGAATAAATAGTTTTGATTTTGCGAGTAGCTTTTTTGGCATAGGTTCTGTTTCCTTCTTCCCCATCCACCTTTCGAATACAGGAGTGAAGTGTATTATTCCTAGTGTTGCGATAAATGACAGCTGGAAAGATACATCAAAAACAAGTATCGAAGGATTCACAAGTACCATTAAAAACCCAGCGATAAAAAGTGCTCTAGAGATTTCGTATGTTCTCCCAGTTGCCTTCGCTAACACCACGAGGAGTGCCATGATACCCGCTCGAACGGCAGTTGCCTGGGCACCTGTCATAAGAACAAAAAGAACAATAGAAAATGCGCCGAATGACAAAGATAGGTAGTGGGAAAAGAAGTAAGAAAAGAACTGCTGTATCCCTTTTGCAACAACAGAAATATTGTAACCGGAAAGCGCGACGATATGGATGGTTCCTGTAGTTATAAACTTGTTTCTTAGTTCTTCCGGTATTCCAGACCTTGCACCGAGAGATATCCCAGAGAGAAATGTGCTTTCAGGCGGAGGGACCACGTCTTCTATGTTTGAAATTACTGACCCTTTAAATCGAAACAGTGTTTCATGGAATCTAGATTTTGGTTCGTGTCCTGTCTTTACTACATCTACAAAACTCATTGTGTAGTAGATATTGTCTTTATAAAGATACCCTGCATAATCGAACTCCTTTCCTTGGTCAGTGGTGAAACTGGATGGCTCTTTCAGTGTTCCAGATACTGTAACAATGTCTCCATAGTAAAAGGATGGGTAAAGTTCCGTAGATACCAGTATTCTTGGATCAGAACCTTCCACCTCCAAAACAAACCTCTGATTTTTCTCTCGTCTTTCTACTTCGGAAGCCACAGTTCCCTCTATTTCTATTTCTTCACCAACAAATTCAGAAAGAGTATCTACAACAACTTCTTCGCTCTGTACCATACGTACAACTCCGAGTACAAATGAGATCAAAAAAACACTAACAAGTAGTGCACTTCTTCCAAACCTATAATTGATAAGCCCGATCACAGAAAGACATACTGCCCCGAGAAATACCCAGAGCAACAAACTTTCATCTATATCCAAATATGTCTCCAAGAGAACACCAGATATAAAACCAAATATTATTGTGTATGTAAGTTTCGAAGGCATGATTAGTTGGACAAAAAACTAGTTCATGATAATCTAAGAAAAAACTTGAGATGCTAAATTATCTTAAAAGTCGTATCAGAAATATTTGGAGATTTTTGTATTTAAGAGAAGACGAGTTTCATAAATCTCTAGATATCGACTATGACTTACTTCTTACTTTTTCTCCTAAAAGAAGGATGAAGTATTGGAACAAAATACTCAAAAGAAGAAACACTGCCCATAAAAGAGAGCTCGCAAAATAGTATTTGAAATACTATTTTTTTATTTTACCAAATTCTGCTACTAGATCCTCCTCTTCTTGTTTGGAGAAAACCTTTTTGTATTTAACTCCCTTTTTACCTTTCACTCTTTTTTCACATTCTGCCCATGACTTGTCTGTGTGAACTTTTCCAGAAACCAAACTAACATAAGAAAAAGCAGGACCTTTGGTTTTGGGCTTTGATGTCTTCTTCTCTCCTTTCGTCTCCGTTGAAAGAGATATTTCTCCACCGATAAGTTCCTCATAGTGTGAAAGTGACCCAGTGAAAAGTAAAACTTGTTCACCGTCGGCAAATGATGTTGCTATCTCGTCGACGTGTTCGTTTGCCACGACGCCGTGATGTCCAGAAACTTTTACAAGGTTTACTTCGCGTGATTGTTTCAAACGAAAAAGTAGTCCTGCGAGATCTTTCCAGATATCTTGGTTTTGTACATCTTCACCTGCTTTTGTTTTCCATCCGTTCTTTTCCCAGCCATATACCCAGCCATCTAGTCCGTCTCTGACGTAGGAAGAATCTGTATACAAAGTTAGATCACCTTCAATGTTCCGAGACAGAACATATGAAAAAGACTCTCTTGCAGCGACGAGCTCCATCCTGTTGTTTGTTGTCATATCTTCACGTCCACCGAGCTCTGCAACCTTGCAAGCACCTTTGTCCTCTTTGGACATAGACTCTTTGTAGTTGGAAACAATAAGTGCTCCCCATCCTCCAGGACCTGGGTTGCCTCGAGATGAACCATCTGTATATATGACTATCATGAGAGTATTGTAGCAAAAGTCCCAGAAACTCCAACAAGCACCTAGTCACCTTTTATTTCGAAAGACACAAGTCGACAATCCGGATCCTTATATTTGCATACCCCCGAAAGTTGGATAAATCAAGAGTTCCATACAAATCTAACTTCACACCATTTTCTAATTTGAAATTGTAAGAGTCAGAAGTTTTGAAAAATGCGATTGCCACAGACTCCCCATATTCATCTCGTAGAGTTAACTCCAAATGATCTTTCATTTTTCCAAAATGTTTTACATTCACAACTGTCACGCCAGAGAAAAGAAATATTGGTTTTGGGTTTTCGAATCCAAACGGTGAAAGTATGTCTATGTTGTTGTATGTCCTTCTAGAAACGTTCGACAAGTCTACAATCGCATCTTGTGGGTCGCTTTCAGTTTCTACGTCTGGAATTCCTTTTTCCAAAATTTCTTTTACTGATTCCTCAATCCTCATCGGAAGATCATGGAGTAAATCCTTTGTCGTCGCAAATCCTCCTGCGCCATGGTGCCCACCGTATTCAACCAACGCCTCCTTCGCGCCTGTCATGATGTCGAGAACCCCTATGCTTCCTGACCTACAAGAACCTTTGATCAAACCCTCACCATCACTTCCCCAGACAAAAACTGGTATCTTGTGTTCGTCGAGTATCTTTGAAGCAACAAGCCCGAGTATCCCCGGTCTCCATGAAGGATCCCCGATCACGATTGAGTTGCCGATATCTTTTGCTTTCAATTTCTTCTTCGCTTCTTTCACTGCTGTTGCCACAAGTATCTTTCGCTCATCGTTGATACTAGAGAGTTTCGATGCGAGTTCTTTTGCTCGGACTGGATCTTTTGTTTTTAATAACTCAAAAGAAAGACGTGGAGTGTCGAGCCTGGACGCTGCATTTATTTTTGGAGTTACGGAAAATGCGATATCATCCTCAGTCAAAATACTTTGATCAAGTTTTATTGTTTTTAGAAGCTCGCGAAAACCGAGTCGCTTTGATTTACGGAGAACCTGAAGACCGAAGTAAGCTATCGTTCTATTTTCTCCAAGAAGTGGAACCATATCAGATAGCGTCGCGAGTCCTGCCATGTCGAGCATCCACTTTTCCCATCCTTCTTTTATTTTATAAAATTCTCTGTATTTAAAAAGAAATCCCTGAACGAATTTGAAAACAACTCCAGATCCACAAAGCATCTTGTACGGATATTCGTCTATCTTTGGATTCAATATCGCAAATGCTTCTGGTGCATCTCCTGCACAAAGGTGGTGATCTGTGATGATTACATCCACTCCCTTACTATTTACTAACAAAACTTCTTCGTGAGCAGATATGCCGAGATCTATTGTGATTATAAGAGTCACTCCATCGTTTATAAAAGACTCTACTGCATCTTTATGCAAACCGTACCCTTCATCATGTCTGTCTGGGATATAAACTTCGTAGTTCGTGTAACCACAAATATCGAGTAGATCTGAAAGGATCACAGCCCCTGGGATACCGTCACAATCATAATCTGAATATATAACTATCTTCTCCTTCGCTTCCATCGCCTCAAATACACGGACTGTCGCCTTTTCCATGTCACGCATAAGAAACGGGTCGTGTAAGCCGTTCTCGTAGGAAGGATTGAGAAACTTTCTCCTCTCTTCAGGGTCAGTTATCCCTCTTTTTGAAAGAAGTATGTCGATGAGGTCGTTTGGCATACAAGAGATTGTATCATGACAAGCAAATAATGCTTGGTTTTGGTATCTGTGACTTGGTGTACTATACTTTGTATATGGATAATTGTATTTTTTGCAAAATTATAAAGGGAGAAATACCATGCACGAAAATTCATGAAGATGAAAACACTCTTGCATTTTTGGACATCAATCCAATTAACAAAGGGCATACTTTAATAATTCCAAAAAGCCACCATCAAAACTTATATGAGATTCCGGACATTTTACTTGGAGAAATTATGTCTAAAACAAAAGGGATCGCGAAAACAGTAAAGAAAGTTTTAGGTGCAGATGGAATAAATATTGGTCAAAACAATGAGACAGCTGCCGGACAGGTAGTTTTTCATTACCATGTACACATAATTCCTCGTTTTGATAACGATGGACTCAAGCACTGGCCAGGTCATCCGTACCTAGAAGGTGAAGCAGAGGAAATTGCAGAAAAAATAAAATCCGCCCTATAGCGGATTTTTTAATTTGACAATATACTTAAATACAGTTAGTATTTTGAAAATTTCTTTCAGAATGGTTACTTATAAAATAAATACACTAAAGGATAGAATCTCCCGCGGAATAGGTATGAAAATTACCTACGACATATCTCTAAACACAAGAGGAATTACAGGCAAAAATAAATTTTTTACTGTAAATGTTCTCTCTATATGGACACACAGAAGATCATATGATTCCCCTTGGAATGTGGTCATAAGAGTTGTAGGCCATCCTTACGGGAACAGAAATGACGGAAAGATTGATCATGAGATCAATTCTTCTACTGAAGAAACTTTCTTCAAGGTCGAAGAGCACGCGATAGAATTTACACATGAAGGCAAAAGGATACGTATTCGATTGGGAGACAAGCAAATTTCCCAAATCCACAATGCGTTAAAGGAAACACTCAATATAGCAAAGGAGTGTAACCAAAAACTTGCATAAAATAAAAAACAGGTCAGACCTGTTTTTTTTATTTTCCAGATTTTTCTATAGCCTCTATCCCAACAAGTGTCCCGTGCGACAGATACTCCAGTGTTGCGCCCCCTCCAGTTGAAACGAAAGAAAGTTTCTTTTCTATGCTTTTACTTGCAACGGCAGTTATGTCTCCACCACCAATAACAGAAAAGCATTTTGTATTTTTTGCCAACGCAGTCAGAACCTTCTTTGTCCCTATTTCGCCTCCTTTTATCTCATACTTACCAAGTGGACCGTTCCAAAGAACAGTTTTTGCACGAGCAATGTATGCAGATAGAAGTTTTATTGTCTTTGGTCCTACGTCGACTATCATATCTCCTTTTTCTATTTTGCTTATTTCACAAATCATATTCTTTCCTTTCCTAGATACCAGAGCATCTATAGGAAGTATGATCTTTTCATTGTTTAAAATACTTTTTAGATCAAAACCTTTTTCAACTAGAGAATTCCCAACTTCCAACCCTCTGTCCTTCAGGAAGTTGTTTGCTAGTGCACCACCAACAAAAACAGAATCTGATGTTTCTAGAAATCTTTTTATAAGAGGTAACTTGGTACTAAATTTCGCCCCAGCAACAATCGAGAGAAATGGAGTCTTTGGTTTGTTCAAAAGAGCAGATAGATTTTTTATCTCTTTTTCGAATTGCAAACCTATGGCAGACGGCAAGTACTTCGGAACTCCCACAATAGATGCATGTTCTCTGTGTGAAACTGAAAACGCGTCATTTACATATATGTCCGCAAGTGAAGCCAGCTTTTTTGCAAAGTTATCGTCGTTTGTCATTTCTCCTTTGTTTATTCTCAGGTTTTCAAGCAGAACAACTTCACATTTCGAAAGAGATACGCTCTCTGGGATAGAGCCTGTGACAAATCTGTGTTTTATTTTCTTTGAAAGCACCTTAGATGCTGGAAGAAGTGTTTGTTTATCATTTTGCAAATCTGAATGTGAAACGAGCACAACACTCGCTCCCTTTTTCAAAAGGAACTCTATAGTTGGAATCGCCTTTTCTATGCGCAAAGTATCTATGACCTTTCCATTTTTGATCGGAGTGTTTAGGTCTACTCGTAGTAATACTCTTTTTCCTTTTATATTTTTGAGTTCTCTAATTGTTTTCATTTGGTCTTTTTGCACTATCTGTTTCTTGTATAATCTTTGAAAACTTTTCTGGATCTAGACTTGCACGCCCTACCAAGAAACCTACGACGTCAGTATTTTCGACAAATCTCGGTGCATCACCATCGTCCACTGATCCTCCATAGAGTATTGGCATCATGCGAGCTATTTTTTCATCATACATATCAGAAATGATTCGTCTTATGAAGATAACTGCCTCTGCAACTTCTTCTGCTGTTGCTTCTCTTTGCTCTTTGTTGCTGATCGCCCAAACTGGCTCATAAGTCAGGATGACATTTGCGATATCTTTTTTTGATACTCCTGCAAGTGCCGTAGTTATCTGGTCGGATATTTTTTTCAGGTAAAATCCGTTGTTGTCTTTTTCCTTTTCCCCTATACAAACTATCGGGACAATACCAATCTTTAGACAAGAAAGGATCTTTTTGTTTACAACCTCAAGAGTATCTCCTGCTTCTCTCATGTCTGAGTGTCCGACAATGGCGTATTTTGCTTTGTATTCACTAAACATCTGCGCACTTATACGTCCTGTATGAGGACCACTATTTTCAAAATATACATCTTGAGCACAAAGATCAAACTTTGAAATACTAAGATCGAGAATATCTCTAAAATATATTGCAGGCGGTGCAATAAGTATCTTTGTTCTTTTTATTTTGGATTTCGATAACTTTTTCTGCAAAGTTGTGAGATTACCCTTTGCATCTTTCCATTTAACCGGATTTAGTTTCCAGTTTGCTACTACATATCTTTCGTTCATATATATGAGTATACCTCCACACTTACTTTTTCCAAAATAAGTCAGATGTGAAGTCCCGAACTAGGACACAGTAGTGTTATTCTTTTACCTCCCTCCAAGAAATAGTTGTGTATGCATCTGAGGTCAGAGGGAAAGATGGTGGTGGAGAATACAACAAATTTGAATCGTAAGTAATATACCTATCTGCATAGCCAGTATCATCCGTATATGCAAATCCGTATCTTTGGTTGGTCCCTATCATCCCATACAAAGTGATAGAGCTTCTGTTGTGATACGGAGAACAAGAAGAGCCATAATAATACCTTCCTGCTCTACCATTTTGCGCTATCATAGCAGCGTCTATTCTCAGATTTGTATCCGAGACCATCCCGACATTTATATTGTTTTGTGATATGAGAGAGATAACATCAGTCCCATCATAATTGGTATACAAAAGGTCGTTGTTTATCGTAATACTTTTCCTTGTTGAAACATTGTCAGGAAAAGCTCCAGCGGCAACAGTTACTCGAGCAGTGTTTATCTGTCCCTCCACCCAAACATGATCCTCGACAAAAATAAGTCCGTTTGAGGGTATCGCATATGTTCCGAGAAGTGTCTGCCCTCCGGATGATCTTATGCTCCATGTACCCCAACCCGTTTGACCGCTTGTTCCTGATGATGGCGCATTGCAAGATCCCTGAGACTGAAGTCTAGTTACTCTGTATAAATCGTATGTATCATTTGTCTTGAAAAGTATTCTATATCCCTGTGATCCTGATGATGCTACATAGTGCCCACTTGCCTGAGCATCTGTTTTTATTTGAGCCAAATCACTTGTAATCCCTACAAAATCTACGGTAGGAACTGATACTTCTCTACCAGCAGAAAAAATATCATTTCTGACAGCTACTGGGTTTGGTGGAGCCTCTGCTGAAACTGCTGAAGTATATGACCCAGTTGCAGGAGGTGGTCTAACATGAGTATGCACTCCGTGCTCCATTGTGTCAGCGCCACTCTCGTCATGGTCAGGATCATCGTATGATGTTTGTGAACTAGTTACGACATTGTGAGCAATCCCGTCGAATCTTATGCCTCCGTTAGAGTGCACAGGTCCATACATTTCAGTCCCTTCTCCAAAACGCATGTCAGCATTTGCGACAACTGCCCATTTTGCAAAAGATGGAATAGCAAGCCTCGATTCTATTGTTCTTGAAATAGTAGGATCTGCTAATACAGTTCCAGTAGAAGTAATAGTAACCACCGTAGATCCAACATCTGGAGGCGTAATATCCAAACTGAAACTCCCAATCACTACTCCATCTTTGTCCTCAAAATCATGGACATACGGACCTGGCTGGCCTGTTCCATCTTGGAAATCATCTTGGTCATGTGCCAAGTGCCAACGATAATAGTCTATACCTGCCTCTGCGATCATAAACGCTTGCTCTCTTTGAAGCACTGTTCTTGATGTTTTATACAAAGTTACAGACCATCCTACAAAAGCAGATACAAGTGTGATCCCTATAGCAGAAAAAAATATAACACCGAGCAAAAGTGAGCCTTTGGATTTAGTATTATGATGGTTTGAAAATTTGTACATCATTTTAAAGGTTATCTTTGAGATTTCTAAAAGATACTTGTGTTGTTACAGTAAATGGTGGAGGAACTTCGTTTGGATCTTTGTCTATGGTCAAACTTATTTTAATCAGTCTTATCTGAAGGACTGATATAGGTTCAACCAAAGCTTCAGTTGTGCCATCATAATACGTATCAAAATATGAAAAAACAGTCGAGCTTGTGACATCATTTACCATTGTAACAATACTCTCGTCATCTTCATCATAAACATAAGGATTGCCAGATGGAACTATAGTACCTTTCTTAAAAACATTCTCCTCAAGAAAATATCTTATCCTTTCCTCTACTCCATCATTATCAGTATCTGCAAAGAAGATGAACGAAGTGCTAGTTGCTTCCTCTATAGGATATGCACCGAGAGTTGATGGTGCAGCGCTTCTTACTTCATTTGAAAAAGGCCTGAGTACTCTTCTTGCATCATCAGCAGCAGAGAGACTGGAAGAAAAATTTCGTGAGTAAGAAAAAATATTAGCTTGAAAAGATCCGATCGCGGCCACAACCAAACCAGTAATAGCAACAGTGATTATTATTTCAACCAATGTGAACCCTTTTTGAGTTTTAGACTGAGAAGTATTCATACATTATTGTGACAATGAAAATTCTATTTGTTGCCATGACAAAGACATGTCGATAGGTGAAAATGCCGTATTGTAACCATCCTTGGAAACAGTAACAGTGTGAGTGCCGGCACCTAGATCTTGGAATGCAACCTGTCCAGGTGGTGTACATGATGCAGTGTATGTAAACGATACATCAGAAATATTTGGAGACAATGATGTGTCTTCAGTCGAAAGATATGTTCTTATTCTCAAGTATCTATTTCCGTTGTGCACACTAGATAGTGTTTGGTTTCCAAGAGTGTAGTATGTAGCATTTGTGCCATCTGGTCCGACAAAATTCCAAACCAAATTGTCATTATTTGAAGCAACTTGAAACTTCACACTGTCGACACCAACCTCTATGGCTTGATCCGTTGGACCCCAAACTAGGTCGTAAAAGTTACTAGCCGACCCAGTATCGAATGTTGAAGAAGTAATATACCCAGAATCCGCGTACTCTCCAGCAAGATATTCCAACTTTAGTTCTCCGTCAGGTGAAGATGTTTCTAGATTGCCATCTGTATCAAAATAGTCATCACTACCCGGAACAAATGCTTCTACTGCACTACTTCCTGACCAATCTGTTTGAGTAAAAGACCCCCTACCAGTTGTTTTCTCATCAATATCACTTCCACCAGTGGAAAGAGTGACTGTTGCGT
>DALYDA010000001.1:0-19366 GCA_031973435.1 Minisyncoccota bacterium | reverse complement strand
GAGGGGTAGTCCAGTACTAGAATCTTTTACTGTGACTAGTAATGTTCTTGCTTCTACAGGTGCAACCACTAACTGTAGATTTTGGGAACTATTGGGGGAGAGCGTAAATTGCAAAAGAGGATTTGATCCTATGAGATCATATATATTGTCTATCGGAGTTATCGTGTAAGTGTCCCACTCAAGATCATCTAGAGAAAGAGAGCCTGATCCTCCGGTTGTTAGATCCTCAGAATATTTGTATACATCAGGGGATGTGCCTATTTTTTTGGTACCAGTCATATTAAATTCAAAATTTGGCACTACGTTACACTGAGAGTCCACTGTTGTAACATCGGTACTACTAACTTTGTCTATCACCAAAGTAACCTGACTGATTTGTTGTACGGCAACGCTCATGTGGGGCAACACAGGGACAGAACCAGATAGGTCCGCTGACGAATATGTCATGTCTTGTGTGTATCCACTTTTATTCGCCGTTATCTCATAACTTTCTACAGAAGGAAGAGTGTCAACGATTTGAAGCACACCACTCGCGTTTGTATTGTCATTTATATGAACCTCTGGATCCACCAATACATTATCGATATAGAGATTTGCACCAGAAACTGGCTGTCCGCTTGCATCTATAACATATACAAAAAGTGCTCCGTTTGTAGAAGACGTTTCAAGATTTTTTGGAGCAACTGTAGTGGTGAAAGTTTGATAATCAGAGATACTACATGTATCACATCTGACTTTTATTTCCACGAGTTTATTATCTGCAGGAGAAAGATCATTTGGCAAACCTCCCAAAACTCCATCATAAGTTTGGTCAATATTTCTAATATAAGTATCAACTCTAAATGTATAACCTTGCCTTACCAAATCTTGAACTGGAGGGACTACACCGTTTGGTACCCCAGCAATTGTACCTACATCTGAATACGGTAAGTTTCTAATTATTTCTATTTGCTCATTGGCTACAGTTGCGATAAGTTCACGGAGTCTTATCGTTCTTGTCATTTCTATAATCTTTCCATATACCCCATACAGTGCCAAAGATACACCAACAAAAAAAGAAACTGCGATTATAGTTTCCATAAAAGTTGTACCTCTTTTGTATCTCAAAGATCTACTTATTTTTTTGTTGGCAGACCACATACGATATATTGTATCCTAAAGTACAAAAATTGTAACGCAAAAATATGTATTTTCTTTAAAAATCGAACTGATTTTATAAATCAAATTTAGATTGTATCCAAGATAGAATACATAGGAGTAATCATAGAGAGTGCAAAGAATCCTACGGCACCTCCGATGAATACCATTAGCACTGGTTCTATTATGGTCGACAGGTTTTTTGTCTTACTGTCGACTTCTTCTTCATAGAACTTCGCTATATCAACTAGCATATCCGTAAACTTTCCTGTTTCTTCTCCAACTTCCATCATCTCTCCTACCATAACAGGATACAAGTCTACTCTTTCTTTAAATACACTAGAAAGTGCTACACCTTTCTCTACGTCTTTTACAGCTTTCTCAAGCACTGCTTTGTACTTTCCGTTTTGGATGACGTCCTTTGAGATATCTAGAGACTTTGTTACAGAGACTCCTGCCATCAAAAGTGACGAGAGCGTTCTTGCAGTTCTTGCTGAGTTGATCTCCTTTACAATCTGACCTATAACTGGAAGTTTCAACACGAAAGAATCGAAGATGTCTCGAAATTTCTTCGTCTTTAGAAGAAACTTAAGCCCTACCACCATAGCTACAAACAAAACTATTATTATCAATATGTGATTCTTCAGTGATTCACTCATAAATATAATGAACTTTGTTGTAGGAGGTAAGTCTATACCCAGTTCTCCAAACGTCTTTGTAAGAGTCGGGACCACATATATCATCATAAGTACTCCGATAATAACTATTGCACCTACTATAATAGACGGGTATGTCATCGCTCCCTTCACTTTCTTTCTGAGTTCATATGTCTTTTCTAGGTTTACCCCTACTTCCTTGAGTGAAGCAGAAAGTGATCCAGACTCCTCTCCTGCCTTTACCATAGATACAAACAAGGTAGAAAAAACATCTGGGAACTTTGCCATTCCGCTCGAGAGATTACCTCCTTGGTTTATTTCAGCCGACAAAGATGTTAAAACAGTTTTTAACTTTTTGTTTTTTGTTTGTTTTTCTAATACTTGCAATGCTCGTGCAAGAGAGAGACCTGCTGTTATCATACCGGAGAGATTGCGAGTAAAGAGTATTTTTTCTGAAATAGATATTTTTTCAAAAAAAGAAATAGATTTTATGGAAAACGAACCTTTCTGTTTTATTTCTTTGAGTTCTATTACTACCACACCCTGCTCTCTCAGTTCTTTCGCCAAAGAAAACTTATCCGGAGACTCTTTAGTCCCTTCTGTACTTGTCCCATCTTTATTTTTTCCTTTGTAATGAAATTTCATTTAGAACGTCGCTTGAAAAATATAGTTTAATTATAGTATAAAAATATAAAATCGGTTACATTTCATGCAACGTACAAATTTACTAACAATAAAACTAGTCCCAAACAAAAAACACCCTTAGGTGTTTTTTGTTTGTTTACTCTGAAACAACACGGAGCACTTCTTCTGTTGTAGTTAGTCCGAGCACGGCTTGATATATCCCATCTTCTAGCATTGTAGTCATACCTTCCTTTTTTGCCTGTGCTTCTATAGCATCAGCAGTAGCATTCTTGAGGATCATCTCTTTTATAGATGAACTCATCTCGAGCACTTCATGTATTCCTACTCTGCCTTTATATCCGTCTTCACTATCTACGCCAGACTTTGGTTTATAGAAAGGGATAGTTTCCCAAGTATCGTTTTCTTTAACTGCCTTTTCCTTTTTTAAAATCTCCAATATTCTATCCATATCTACTACTTCACCCAGCGCCTTTTTTTCAGCCTCTGTGAGAAAATACTTTTCTTTGTTTGGAGAAAGCCTTCTCACTAGTCTTTGAGCGATTATTGTTTTTACAGTAGAAATAATAAGGAAAGGCTCTGCGCCCATGTCTATCATACGAGGTATCGCTGCAGCGGCTGAGTTGGTGTGCAAAGTTGAGAGAACCAAGTGACCAGTAAGAGAAGCGTTGATAGCCAACGATATAGTTTCGCCATCTCGGATCTCCCCAACCATGATTATGTCAGGGTCTTGTCGAAGCAATGTTCGAAGTCCATTTGAAAATGTAAGTCCGATTTCTGACTTAACTTGAGTCTGGTTTATCCTAGGCATCTGATATTCGATAGGATCTTCTACTGTAGAAATGTTTACATCAGGAGTATTTAACATATCTAGCATGGTGTATAGTGTTGTGGTTTTTCCAGAACCAGTTGGACCAGTTGCAAGGATCATACCAGTTGTGGCTTTCATTGCCTTATGAATTCTTTCTAGTCCTTCACCATAAAATCCCAAATTTTCCAAAGTGAAACCTTTTGAACTTTCCTTCAAGATACGAATGACAGTCTTTTCTCCAAAGTATGTAGGTAGAGTAGAAACACGGAAAGAGACTCGATCCCCCGACTCTGTTGTTATTTTAAATCTTCCATCTTGTGGAAGCCTCTTCTCATCTAGCTTAAGTGATGAAAGTACTTTTATACGAGCGACTATCCCTGCAGCTGACTCTTTGGGTAAAACCATCGCATCATGAAGGATACCGTCTATTCTGTATCTCACTATGAGAGATGTCTCTTGTGGCTCTATGTGGATGTCTGAAGTGTTCTGGATTATGGCGTGACTTATGAGAGTGTCTACTATTTTTATTATCGGCAAATCCTCTGCGAGCTCCTTGAGTTCTTTTTCTGATGCAGGCCCATCTCCTGACTCCTCTGCGATGGCCTTTAGCGATACTGCTTCTTTTTGTATGATATCGTCGAATTCTGCCTTTAGACTCTTTTTGTACTGAACAAGCGCATCCTTTATAGAAGGAGCATCGGTAAGTCTCGGAAGAATCTTTAGTTCTGTTTTTTTCTTTACGAAATCAATTACTGGCAATTCGTCTATGTCTAGCATCGCGACTTCTAGCCCTCCAGAACTTTTTTTATATGCAACGATGTTGTTTTTTCTTGCGATCGGTTCTGGGATAAGTGAGAGTATTTCGAAGTCTATCTTTTGCCCAAGGAGTGAAACAAAAGGAATTCCAAGCACGTATGCCTGCATGCGACGAAGATTGTTCTCAGAGATTTTTCCCAAAGATAGAAATGTGTTTGAAAGTGTTTCCCCTTTCTCAGCAGATACTTTTTTTGATTCCTCAATATCTTTTTTAGACAAAAGACCTGCGTCGAGTATGAACTTTATCAATTCTTCCTCTTTTATTTGCATTCAAATATTATATCATGCAAAAAGATTGTTTTGTGTATTTAGTTTTGGATTTTTACAGTTTTTGGTTCAGCTAGCACGCTGTGGTAGAGATTTATTATTGTAGTTTTCACTCCTTCGGGAGAAGATGCATCGGGAATAACGAAAACTGTTTCTGATCCTGCTGTTTGTATGTGTATAGTTCCGATCCCAAGCACTGTTCGCAGAAGTCCTCCGACTTCTACTCTCACGTCTTGTATTTTGTCCAAGTTTAGCGTTGCGGTCGTACGAGTAAAAAGACTTTTTTGGTCTATGTCGACTATTCTTTTGTTTGTTATAACCCAAGAGTCCAGATAATAATTTGTAAATCGTATAAAAAGTGATACCCAGACAAAAAGTATCCATGTAGCGAGGATCACCCTTACTATTTGTTGAGTGGAATCTGAGAAAGAAAGCTCAAAGTATTTTATACCAAAAGAAAGAAGGAACACTGGTAGGATAGAAACAAAAACAAATCCGATAACTTGGAGACAAAAGAGTATTATGCTCTTTCTCACGATTCTTATCACATGCTCATCTGTATCTAATATGAAGGGTGTCATCTTATTGTAGTCCTACAACTTTTAATAAATATCCAAACAGCACGAGTGTACCCAAGCCATAAAAAACAGTAACAACAGTAGCGAAAAATCCTGATAGCCCGTACCGGAACCAATGATATATGAGCGCAACTGAGATGAGTCCTGCAACGGCAAAGAGGATGTATAGATATGAAACAAAAATATCATGCTGTACTTTCACGTCTACCGGAGATATGTTTAGGTCTGAAGCTCCCCCAAACATAGTTTTGAAGTCGTCTATTTGCGGAACCAGCTTTATTTCTTGCATGCGAAAATTATAACATTTTGATTGACCTTGTGCTCTAGTGTGCGTACAATAGATTTACAGTTAATATTTATACATATATATGGCATCTCTTGAAGAACTCAAAGAAATAAGAATACAAAAATTGGAATTACTCAAAAAGGCAGGAATGAATCCATACCCAGCAAAGGTTCCTAGAACAAACACTCTAAAGGAACTTCGAGATGATTTTGAGTCACTCGACGGAAAAGACGTTACCGTGGCGGGCAGAATCATGGCTATCCGCGGGCAAGGTGCCATACTTTTCGTCGTACTCGAAGACGGTACTGACCGATTTCAAACAGTTTTCAAAAAGGACACAATAGAAGAAAGTGTGTTTAGTCTCTTTGTAGATGCAATAGACATAGGAGACTTTATATCAGTTACAGGGTCACTTTTTACAACTGACCGAGGAGAAAAGAGCGTGCTAGTAAACAACTGGACAATAGCGGGTAAGACACTCCTCCCTCTTCCAGAAAAATGGCATGGAATCACAGACGAAGATGAAAGACTCCGAAAAAGATATTTGGATCTTTTGATGGACCAAGAAAAAAGAGACTTGTTCACAAAAAAAGCAAAATTCTGGCAAGCGTCTCGCGACTTTATGCTAAACGAAGGTTTCATTGAAGTTGAGACACCAACAATAGAAACGACAACTGGTGGAGCAGAAGCACGACCATTCAAAACTCATCACAATGACTTTGATATGGACGTCTTTATGCGTATTTCTGTTGGAGAACTTTGGCAAAAGAGACTTCTCGCAGGAGGCTTCCCAAAGACATTTGAGATAGGTAGAGTTTACCGAAACGAAGGTTCTAGCCCTGAACACCTACAAGAATTTACTAACATGGAGTGCTACGCATCTTTCATGGACTACAAAGATGGAATGGAACTTGTAGAGAGAATGGTAAAAGAAGTTGTCGAGAAAACTTTTGGAACATTACAATTTGAAATAAAGGGTTTCAATGTCGATCTTTCAAATAAATGGGATATTATCGAATACGTTCCTTATGTAGAAGAAAACACTGGAGTAAACGTTCTAACAGACCCTGAGGAGAAATTGCAAAGCAAACTAAAAGAACTAGGAGTTGAGTACGAGGGTGCCACAAGAGAAAGAATGGTGGACTCACTTTGGAAATATTGTAGGAAAAATATCGCAGGTCCTGTATGGCTCATACACCATCCAAAACTTATTTCTCCTTTAGCAAAATCTGTTCCCGAGAACCCTGAGACAGTAGAGAGATGTCAACTTATCATGGCAGGAAGTGAATTTTGTAATAGCTTTTCTGAACTAAATGATCCGATAGACCAAAGAAGCCGTTTTGAGGAACAACAAAAACTAATCGAGAGAGGTGATGACGAGGCCATGATGCCAGACTGGGAGTTCGTAGAGATGCTCGAGCATGGTATGCCACCTGCGTTCGGATCTGCTCCTGTTGGAGAGCGACTCTTTGCAGTACTTGCAGGCAAACCTATACGTGAAGTTGTACTGTTTCCACTAATGAAACCCAAGCAAAAACCGGAATAAGATACTTGGATAAACTTGACACTACTATATATAGTATATATAGTAAAAAAAATTAAAAAATAAATATTATGGAAAATAAACTCAAAATTGTATTGCTGAATGGATGGAATCACAATCACTACACAGGTAGTAACTGCATTCCATATTGGGAAGAAAAAGGATCCTTTGTGTCTGAGCTGTCCCTACACTTTGAAGTAATCCCCGTGTATCTTCCTGGATTTTGCGGTGTTTTACCTCCAAGTACTGCTTGGGATATTGAAGATTATGCAAATTTCCTGGAAAATAAATTGAAATCAAAATCAATTTATCCAGACATTGTGCTCGGATGGTCTTTTGGTGGAGCCGTTGCTACAGTTTGGAAGAATAAATTTAACAAGAATACCCCTTTGGTTCTCGTTTCTCCTGCAATTACTCGTCAATACCAAACGAAAATATCAAAATTTGTAACAAAAATTTCAAAACTTGTTCCAAATTTTATACTTTCACTGCTACGCGATTTTTATCTGTTTTTTGTAGTTAAAAACCCTTATTACAGAAAAGCAAATTCTGTTATGAGAAAGACCTACAGAAATATCATAAAAATAATACTAGTAGAGGAAGTCAAACAATTCAAAGAAGACGAAGTCTGTTTTTTCTTTGGAGAGAATGACACCGCTACACCGCCATCACTATTCTTAGATACCTTGGGAATTCGTCCAAAAAATTTCTTTGTTGTTAAAAATGCAGGTCATGATCTATCTTACCAAGGACACTATGTTGTACAAAAAATTGTTCAGTTCACAAAAAAAACTACTTAATGAAATTTACAGTTGGCTTATTAAAACAAATTTTGCCCAATGCAAAATTTGTTTCTCTTTCTGATGACAAATATTTCGACTATCTAAATGTTTCCAAAATATCAGCATTCGACTCTCTTAAGCATGATGAAGTTCTATATTTCTGTGTTTATGAAGACAGATTTACTGAAGACGGATGGTATGAAAACAATTTTGACCGTGCTCTGAATGTGGAGAAAATGATGAAAAAAGGTATAACGTTTGTGGTTGATTTACATACTCCACTAGAACTAGTGGATAAAGTTCCTTACATATTCGTTCCTAATATTTTTGATGCTATATCTGAAATAAGAAGCTATGTACTCCAAAAAACAAAAGCAACAGTGGTTGGAGTTACTGGAAGTGTGGGAAAAACAACGACGGTCGCCATGTTGGAAGATGTTCTAAATGTTCAAAACAAAAAGTGTATTCGATTCTATTCGAAAAGACTGACACCTTTAACTCTGTCTTCATGGATAGTAAACTTTGTAGAAAATGACACTGATTTTATTGTGTTGGAGTATTCTATGTATCGCAAAGAACATATAGAAATGTTAAAAAAAATTATAAGTCCTAATATTTCTATTTTCTTGAACCTAAGACCCATTCATTTGGGCGTACTAGGTATAAACACGATCGAGGATATTGCACAATCAAAATCTAAACTGTTTACTGAAACTGGTATAAATATATCAAATGGTGATGAACATGGTTGGAATTCCGTACTTCCTAGAATCGACTACAACTTCGGCATAAGTGGAGAGAAAAGCATTTCGACCGACTTAAGTTCTAAAGAAATTATCAAACTTAAGTACAAAAATGATGAGATCGAGGTGATTCCTTACATCAAGACCAAATTATTTCTCTATCAACTTATGGTATCTGTGCTAATAGGAAAAATTCTAGGCATCGACAGAGATTCTATGATCGAGTCTCTGAACAAATTTAAACCAGAAGAAAATAGGATAAATTGGCAAGAATTTTTCGGTTCAAAAGTAATATTTGATGGAGATATAACTTACGCTGGGAGACTAGATGAGTTAGGTAATAATTATTACGATGAATCTAGACAAATTATTCATTGCTTAGATTTTGGTATTGAAGATATTCACAAACAGAGAGACTCGTTCTTGCAAATGATGAATAGATTTAAAACTGTAAGTATTTTAGCTGATGAAAATAATCTGAAATTACTTTCTCAATACAATTTAAATATGGGAAACATTGAAGTAGTATCGGAGACTGGAATCATAGAATTGCTAAAAAGTGAATGCTTTATTGTCTACCACTACGGTGGATTCTTCAGAAAATATAGGGATACAAGTGTAATCGAGACATTGCTAAAATGTGAACCGCTCTAACTAAATGAGCGGTTTTTATTTACAAGTGAATTTTGGTTATACAGGACATTGGGGATAAAGCACTTTGCAACGCTTGACGTATCTCGTCAAGGGTGGTAAATTTAGGGCAAATAGATAGGATGGCTCAAAGATGCATATTGAGCAATTCTCCAAACAAAAATTGTTAATTTGAAATTTAAATACTGCAACATGAAAAAGTTAATTTTACTTTTAATTATGCTTACTTTTGCCTGGACGGTAGAAGTTGAAGCACAAACCCCAACACCATCAGTTGATGGGTACTTCAACCCTCTGGGACAGTACGAAGATAACGGACTTGCACCAGACGGATGGAGCTCATATTCCTCAGTTTTGGGATACCATCAAAACCAAGATGGCACAGTCCAAGTTTTCACCAACTTTGATACTCTGGCTGGTCAGTTTATAGACTACTCATTTATCATTGATGGAGAAAATTGGTATCCTTCATCTGAGATGGTAGGTACTTACGGTGCTTTCTATTTCAATGGAATGCGTTACACTTTTGGTGACTATGGAGTTGCCAATGACCAAGGACAGGTAGTAGTCTCCTTAGAATGGAGTATGTGGGGATCACATATTTCACATGCTTTTGTAGATTCCACAAGAAATCAGGTTCTGCTTTTGAAACAAACAAATGACAATCCTGAGGACACTTGGGACTTACCTAGCTCCAGTGCTATCCTTTGGGATGGCACAACTGAAGAGACAGTAGGATCTGGAATGACAAATGTTACTTCAGTTCTCGCAATCCCTTCAGAGCCAAACTCTGTTTTTATTACGGCAAACTATCTTGACGACGAACCAGCACTTTTCAAGCTGGATTTGGAACAAAGGATGTTCGTAGAACTTTCAGAGAATCAAGCATTCCCAGATGAAGTTGGACCTGTTGGGACCTTATCTATTTCTGACGGAAACAATTTTCTTGGGAAACCTGCCATTGTCGGCTTTGCCCCTGGTTGGGGTGGATTCGTTTCACTCCTAACCGAAAATGGGTGGAGTGAGATCTACACCGAGGATTTTACAGGAGAGAATCGAATTTCTGTATCGGACGACGGGACAAAATTGTATTGTCTATCAGATGATTCAGATTTAGATGGAATAGGCTATGTTTCAGGTGTTGGTTTTACAACTGACATGGAGACATGGACTCCTGTAATTGACGAGCGTGGAGCAAAGTGTGTAAGCGCCTCCCGAAGCATTATGCTTTGGTCTAAGGGCACCATGTGGATTCTTGCCGAAAGCAGAGGTTCTGCAATAGGCTTTAGAACCGAAAACGAAAACGAGTCGAATTTAAGAAGTGATATATTTGTTTTGAAAGACACATATACACCATATACCGATATCGTTCACACTGGTGGAACAAACATAACCATCCATCCAAACCCTGCAACAGAAGAATTTATTTACGGCTTTCCATTGAGCGCAAATCTATTTGCGTTAGATGGAAGAATTGTGAAAACAATAAATGAAAATGAAACTTCTGTTGATGTAAGAGATGTTCCTTCGGGAATATACATACTTACATTATCGGACGGATCAAATTCACGTATCGTGATCACCCATTAAAATATTTTCATGTTGCAGAAAACAAAAAGCCGTTGCACTCGCAACGGTTTTTATTTTTTAAATTAATTAAATTTTATTTTGAACAAACTGCATAAACTTCTATCAATTGACCAGAAACATTACAACTTATCTTCCAACCATCATAACCCGCACCACCAAGACCAAGGTCCGCTGGCTCTGATTTTTTTATACCTTTTCCTTCCAAGAATCCCCCGTCCTGACAATAACCACCTCCTCCAATTATATAAGGATAAGCACCCGGACAAGCAACTGTGACTTCTGAAGAAAGATCAGAATCTATAGAACTTTTTACTATTGTTATGTCTGTAGAAGCTGAGAAGAAAGGAGTATTGTCTACGATGCCTTCAGTCAAATTACATGCAATCAAATTCCCATCTTCATCAGAACACAGATTTGCTTCGTATACTATATCCGAATTTTCTAAGCCGTTTTCTATTCCAAGATTTTTGAGTCTCACAGTGCTCTTAACAAACAAATCTGGAGAAAACAAAGGAAAAATTGGAACTCCCACAACCACACGATCATAGAAATACGTTGTATTCCATGCATATATGCGATCTACTGTTAAGTTACCTTCTTCTAAGAGAGTACTAGTATCATCCTCGATATATAACTTACCAGACTTTGATTGTGAAATGTTACTTGTATCCAAAGCCTCATACGAAGGACCTTCTGTTGATGCGTCACATCCTGGAGGAGTACATCCTGGAGCTTCCCAATCATAAGCAGAAACAACACTTAGTCCAATAATAAAGAATGAAGCCACCAAAGCTAGTTTAAAAGATTTTAAAATTTCATTTTTTTTCATAATATTATTTTGCACAAATTGCCCAAACTTTAATGTCAAAATTATTCCCAGTACAATCTCCTTGAGCAGAAGAATCTCCGACCATAATTACCCCGTTAGTATCATCAACAAAGATATCTTGGTTTACGATATTTCTATAAATCTCATCAGAGCCATTTGAACACACTACTCCGGAGTTTATTTCTACTGGATAATCTGCTGGACATGATAATGATTGCACACTGTCAACATTAGTAAATGTCTGTCCAACAATCTTTATATAATTAGATGCGCTGTATATCTCTTCCGGATCAGTTTCCATGCTTTCACACAAAGCAATCTGGCCATCACTTCCTACACAAACTTTTGCTGGATATGCTGCACCAACATTATTTGAACTAGATAATTTAGAAAATGTTATTGTGGAATTCACTTCCGACACAAGCTTTGGATCTGTATCTGCTCCTGTTTCTATATATGGATTACCTATGTTGAATTGATTAAAGAAATAAGAAGGTCCGTAAGAAGATCCTATAACAGTAATTTTGTCAGCTGATACACTTCCTTCCAGTGTACCATCGTCCAAGCCTGGATCATCTTTCACTACAAGGTTTCCTGTTCTGTATTGCGTAATACTACTAGAGTTCAGTGAAGATTCTATGTTCTCATATGGAGCAGAGGATGTCGGACCCACCCATGAGCTCACCAAGGAAAAACCAACAAAGAAAAGGACAGCTATCGCCAAGATTTTTATATTTTTCACTATTTCAAAGTTTTTAATTTTCATAAATTATTTATATAAAATTGATAGCTAGTCAGAGCAATGGGCGAACGCAACAGCAGATACATCTGCTCCACCTTGGGCACACTCTACTCTCCATGCGTTATAAAATACCTCCCCACTCTTTACTGGTTCAGATTTTCTAACTGTTGGATCTATAATCCCTGCTGCATTTATGCAGTATCCACCACCTCCAACAATATAAGGTAATTCCTCAAAACAAGTTGCAACTGTACCCGAACCAGAACCAGTAACTCTCTTTACTCGAAACTCACCGCTTAAAGTAGGGACTTCTGGGACTACAACTTCTACAGAGTCACAAAGTGAAAGCGTTCCATCTGTTTTCACACACACTGGATTTGGATAAGTCGTTCCTTCGTTGTCTGTATTATTTGAACTAAGATTGTAAAGTGTTACATCTCCCAAAACAGAAAGGCTTGGGTCTCCTGCCTCACCTGCTGAACCAATCCTGACTTCATCAAAAAATGTTGCAGATCCAAGAGAATGAAGTCTGTCTACGTAGAGCCAGTTGTTAAAATCTAGGTCTCCTTCTTTTGTTTGTGTAGCGTTACCAATATTTATCGGAGTTGCTGTATTGCAATCTGGAGCCCCACATGGTGGTGCTGTCCATTCATCTGCAAATACAGTTCCCACTCCTATTAGAAGTACAAAGGAAAGCAATGCTATTTTTATTGATTTTAGAATTTCAGATTTTTTCATATTTTGTTTAATTAAAATTCTTCATAGATAGGAGTAATAGGTGCTGGATTTGTTGGAGTTGTCATATCCAAAGTTATACTATCACTTACATCTTCACCTTCTTCGCCTATACAACTAATTGTATATGTATCTGTAGTCGCGGTCCAACCGATACCAGACATACTATAGACTCCATCTGGACTTGCGGTTACATCTCCTGTCCAACCCGATGTTGGCTCTGTTGAACTAGCAGTACAACTAGCGAGATCTTGAGTTTGCCATATCAACTTTGTTGTTCCAACAAGCGCATCGTGAACGAAATTTGAATATGTAAGTCCAACCCATGGTCCGACAATATCACACCCATCATCTCCAGGAGCACATTCATCTGGAATAACTGTTACAGAGTCTTCATCTACTCCATATGGGCCGCTACATTCTATAGTATATGTAGTTCCATCATCCTCTACTGATACGTTGTCTTGGCTGTGAGTACCTTCGGATGCAGACTTCGATCCATTCCATGCTGTTATACCATCTTCATTACTTGCAACACATGAAGTTAGATTTGATGTTGTCCATGACAAGTCTGCGGTATATGAACCAGGTGTCCCAGATATTCCACTTGCAGATATTGTTACACTTGGTGTTAGAGCACCTCTTGTAACGTCTGTGTATGCTGTCTCAGGTAACCCAGTATCACCGTTAATACACTGGATCTTAAATCTTGTAGGGTTTTGTGGCACTGTGATTGTCTCCCCTCCTGTACTTGCTGTGTACATGTTTGAAGCATTTAGACTTGTCTTTGGTCCATCCCATCCAGTTCCGGGTATCGGTGCACCAGTTATATTTGTTGCGTTTCCAAAACATGCGTTCATGTCTATGTCAGATGGTGAAGACCATGTGAGTTTAACTTTGTAACCATTGTCAGGAGTTGCAACTGTTGGAGTCGCTTGCAAAACTAGATCTCCCAGTGCTCCTTCTGGCACAGACACCTCAACCAAAGCCTCGGAACTCGCAGTGCTTCCGTCTTCACCGACACAACTCAATGAGTAGTTTGTATAGTAGTGCATTAGACCATCAGTACCGAGTAGTGCCATTTCTCCAGAAGGTATAACCACTTCACCTACATAGTTTTCAAGTGGCTTAACTCCAGACCAAAGTGCATCTGAGGAACTTGCAGTACATGAAGTCGTATTTAGTGACCACCATGTAAGTGTTGTCGATCCTCCATCCATAACTGTGATAGGTGACGCTGAGAGTGAAACAATTGGCGCTGTTACATCTAGTGTTACATCCCAAAAATTGATCCAGCCCATGACGTCAGCTCCCCATGCAAATCTGTTTTCTGCTGAAACCTCCCCGGTGAGTGGAGATACTTGTACTCTATATGGATTTAGGCACACGATCGCATGATTCTTACAAGAAAGTGATATCCAACCATCCCAACCATCAGTTGCAACATCTCCTCCTGCTGTCGCTCTCGCCCATCCGCTCCAATAACCGCTTTCCATGTCCATAGTAGGAGAACAAGGTGTGTCTGGACATCCTGTTGATGCATTGAAAGATATCCAACCCACATTGTCGGACCACGCCCAACCAGAAATCGCACCTGTTGTAGTGTTTACTCTTACACCATAGTTTACAGAACTACCAAGAGCACCTCCGCCAGGAAGATCATCTGCGTATGCCTCGTTTTTATTCTTATTGAAATTGTCAGTTATGAAAGAGAATGTATTTTTTAAGTATGAAAATGGATCACTGTATTTTGCACCTTCTATCCCTTCCATAGCGACTTTCTTTAGTAATCCTTTTATATAAGCCCCGTCACCTGTGCCCCCTGTTCCGGTTCCTCCCCCTCCTCCACCCCCTCCTCCACCCAAATCTCCTGCGTCGTCTCCAGCGCCAATATCTCCTAGTACATCACATCCATCTGCCAGAGTTGTACAGTTAAAAGATATCCATCCAACCTTCGATGACCATGCCCAACCTGAAAGGTTGTCTCCTGTCCCAGCAGAAGCTTCTCTAGACATTACAAATAGGGATAAAACTATAACCAAAGCTGTAACCGTCTTTATGTTAAGTATTTTGAACATACTATTGGTTTGAATTGAAGATTTGATCCATCATCGCATCTCTTTGTAAGTTGTTAATAGGTTCATCTTTTTGAGTTAGTTCATTTACGATAGTTGCCTTTTCTTCATCGCTTATGCTGTTGTTCTTTCTATAGTCTGCGAACCATGCTATGCCAACTGCTAATACTAGCAAAACAACAGTTGTAACTATCACAAACGCTTTTTTAGATTTGGGTTGACCTATTTCTGGATTGATAATCGGTGATATTATATTTTGTTCCTTTTGAATTTCATTTTCCATAATTACTCTCAATTGTATCATAAATATACTTGTCCAACTGGCTAACAAAGAATCAGCTGTGGAAACCAAGAGTTAGATCACCTTATAGGTTGTTTCTTTTTATGAAAGAAACAGTAGAACTTACAAATTCCAACTCAACACAAGGAATTTCCTTTGTAATAACCCAACTTGAATCTTTGATTGAATAGAAAAAAGTAGACTTTTCAATAGCATATTGACCTAAACATACAAATTGGAACTCAAAAAGGAAAAAAGTGTTATCTTTATACCCTATATCTAAGGATATAAATGGCACATTAAAAGCCTCATAAACACTTTTAGCAAAGTCTAAAAGTCCGTCTGGTAATTTTATATTAAAAGTTATTCTGCCACTTCCGCTTGCTGTAAAATTATTGTCTCTAACATCTCTATGTAAAACATAATACTTCTTATCGTAAACAAGGATTCTGTAATCACCTTTGAGTTCTGTGATAAAAGTTTGAACTATAAACTTTCTTCTATTGTTAGATTGTGGGACGTACTCTTTATTAAAAAGAATTTTTGATATTTTCCATCTTAAGTTATGCAATGTTGCTGATTTAGAAAACCTATATACTATTTTATTTTTTACCTTACCCGGTTCAAGCAGTTTAACTCCTTTGCTTCTTGACCCAGCTCCTACCTTAAAAACATAAGTTCTGTTATCAAAAAAAGTTTCGTTTTTAAGATATTCTTCGTAAGTGCCAAAGTTATTTGACTTTATATTTTTTATACTGCTTAAAACGGAAAGATCTCTAAGAATCTCCATAAATACCTTATTATGATGGGCTCTAAAAAATTTAAATTCAGGAACAAGAATGGCTCCACTCATTTGTAACCCAAGAAGAATATCCTCTATGTAATCCTTATAATATAAGCTTGGGTCTTCGGAAGACTGGTAAAGAACTAGACAATTATTATAATTTCTATTCCTGAAATCTACGTCAATAAAGTTTTCTACTTTTAAATCGAAGTCTCTTTCCTGAAAAAAGTGTTTGAGTTTTTCCATATCTAAAGAAGCCCCTCTTTTTTTGGTTGAAAAGTAGAACTGATCTCTGTAATCTCTAAGTAACAAAATATTACGCATAAATCTTATATCTTTTTGATAAAAATATTATTTGTCCTTGCATTAAATTTAGAGTTGTAGCTTTCTAAGGGAATGGATGTCTCTTGTTCTTCTAAAACCTTTATTGCCTCTTCTCTTGATAACCAATAAATCTTTATTCCTTGCTCATCTTCTTGTTTAGTTGTCGGAAGACCCTTTTCTCCATCCAATTCTGCAGTTACAAAGGTCGTGATCTGACGTCTCTTGATTTTTGACTTGAGCTCCAATATTTCTCCTATTATATTTATATTTTTTATTTTACATCCAACCTCCTCCTCGGCTTCTCTTTTTGCAGCTTGTTCGATATTTTCACCTAGTTCTATTCCTCCACCAGGAAAGAGCATGTACTTAGTTCCCACGAGGGCAATCTTTTTTTGGTCATCAAAAATAATCATCTTTACCGCCTGTCTTTGGTCCCAATCTTCTGTATTTTGTACTGGCTCTACGTCAGTACCAAAAATATCTTTATCGTTAATAGTTTCCATACCAATTTATTCTATGCCTAAAAAAGAAAAAGCCCAAATCTCAGTTTGGGCCTGTCTTTTCGATATAGCTCTTATTGGCACTACGATCATACTTCAGTAATTCCGAATTAATCAAAAACTTTCCATCTTCGTATTCCAATTGCGAACAAAAGCAATGTGGCGGGTTAGCCAAATCAGTAAAAGTTTCCTCACTCAATGATAACAATAGCATGAGAATAATGCGATAGTTGAACCCATGACTTACGATTATTATATTCTCAAAATCTCTGAGCTTAATAATCTGAACGAGCTCTCTAATAAACAATTTTGTTCTCTCGACTACATCTCTACCATTCTCGCCATCAGGAAAGCGGTAATCCAAAACTCCCACTTCATATCTTCTCTTTTCATGTTGCTTCCTATTCTCAAGTTTTACACTGCCCCAATTAATTTTTATCAATCTTTCATCTTCAATCATTTCCTTGACCGAATCGATTTTTTGAAACAAAATTTGAGCAGTTTGTTTTACTCTTTTACATGAAGGGTGAAATATCACCGTTTTGGCTGTGCACTTTGTACTTAGATCGTAAGCAAGATTTTTGACTTGTTCAATTCCCTCTAGGGTCAATGGTATCTGAAAATCGGTAATTTCAGAATATATTTGATTATTTAAATCTTCCATTGATTCCCCATGTCTTACAAGAAAGATATTCTTTTTCATCGACTATATATTTTCATTAAATGATACTACAGTTATTAGAGTTTGTCAAAGTAATTTTTGACTTTTGATTGTTAATAATATATACTTCGCTTGTAAAAGGTCGGTCGCAAAACCGGCATTTTTTAATAGAAAAATTTCCTCTACAGGTAAAAACCTTTAGTTGAAATCATTACAACTTAATAAATAGATATTGGGAGATTTAAAGAATACAAGATTGCATAAGCACTCCACTGTTCGCTTCTCACCAATCCCTATTCGCTAAACATATGTTAGATCTAAAAATACTAAACTCAGCTCTTGAGCAACTAGAAGAGGAAAAGAAAATACCGAAAGAAAAGATCATAGAGGCAATAGAACAGTCTCTGGCTGCTGCTTACAAAAAAGAATACGGAAAGAAAGGACAGATTGTTAGATGTAAATTTGATTTGGAAAGCGGAGATATGGAGTTCGAACAAGTAAAGATAGTTGTAGACGAATCTGTTGTTCGTATCCCTTCTACTGACGAAGAGGAGGAAGCAAAGGTAGACCTGTCAGACGACAGAGTACGATACAATGAGGAGCACCACATCTTTGTTGATGACGCAAAAATAATAAAGAGTGACGCCAAACTTGAAGATGAAATAGTTTTTCCTCTTGAGACAAAGACAGACTTTGGACGTATCGCAGCACAAACAGCAAAGCAAGTAATAATCCAGAAAATCCGCGAAGCAGAACGTGGAGCTATTGTTGGTGAGTTTGGTGGACGTGAAGGTGAGATCGTATCTGGAATAATCCAAAAAGTTGAACGAGGTATGGTCATACTCGACCTAGGACGAGCAACTGGTATCATCTCTGCAGAAGAACAAGCTCCTGGTGAATATTACAAACGAGGTGAAAGAGTAAAGGCCTATCTATACGCTGTTGAGGAAGGCCCTCGAGGAGTAACACTCAAACTCTCTCGTACACACCCACGCTTCATAGAGGAACTTTTCAAAATGGAAGCTCCAGAAGTTGCAAGTGGTGTTGTAGAGATAAAGGCCATCGCACGTGAAGCTGGATCTAGAACAAAGATTGCTGTGCACTCAGATGACGAACATGTAGATCCAGTTGGGTCATGTGTTGGACAAAAGGGTATTCGAGTAACAACAGTTATGAGTGAGATTTCACCTGAGAAAATAGATATCATTCCTTGGTCATCTGATCCTGCTCGATTCGTTGCAAACTCACTATCTCCTGCAAGAGTACTCGACATACAAGTAAATGAAGCAGAACACCAAGCACATGTAGAAGTTGCTGAAGATCAACTTTCATTGGCTATCGGAAAAGGAGGACAAAACGTTCGTCTTGCTGCAAAGCTTACTGGTTGGAAAATAGATATCAAAGGAGCAGGAGGTGAAGCAATCGAAATACCGACAGAGAACGAAGAAGGCTTCGCACCCCTGTCATCTTTAAAGGAGGATTCTGAAGAATCAGTCCCAGAAGAAGTAGTCGAAACAAAAGAATAGCTTCTTTTCCCACTATTCACTTATTACTTATCCCTAATCACTAATTAATATGGCCAACATAAACGTTCCCCCATCAAAGTACATGTACAACCTTATCCACGTACTTCCAACATTCTCAAAAGAAGAGGAAGGTATCGTGAACTCTGTTATAGAAGTATCTGCTGGATCTATAAATAAGTACGAGATCATAACAGAAAGTGGTCAGCTAAAATTGGACCGTGTAGGATATTCATCTCTAGCATATCCATTTACATACGGCGCACTCCCACAAACTTGGGACTACGACGGAGACCCACTAGATATAGAGATAGTAAACGTAACAGAGCCACTCGTTCCAGGATCAGTTGCAGAAATAAGAGTAATCGGACTAATGAAATTCGTTGACGGTGGTGAAGTAGATGACAAGGT